>NZ_CP027570.1:1352500-1657500 GCF_003010495.1 Megasphaera elsdenii DSM 20460
GGGAAGCTTATAAAGACGTGCCCATCATCATCGGCGGCATTGAAGCCAGCCTGCGCCGTTTTGCCCACTACGATTATTGGTCCAATAAAGTGCGTCATTCTATCCTCCTGGACAGTAAGGCTGACATCCTCAGCTATGGTATGGGGGAACATTCCGTAGTCGAAATCGCCGACGCCCTGGCCGAAGGCAAGACGGTCGCTGAAATGTACGATATCCGCGGTATCTGCTACGTGACCAGCAGGCCGCCCATTTCGGATAAGACCGTCGTCTGCCCGTCCTATGAAGAGGTCAAGGCCGATAAACTGGCTTTTGCCAGGGCCTTCAAGATGCAGTATGAAGAGCAGGACCCCTTTTACGGCAAGACTCTCATCCAGCCGTCAGAGAACCGCTTCGTCGTCCAGACGCCGCCGACCCTGCCCTTGACGACGGAAGAGATGGATGCCATTTACGAACTGCCCTTCCAGCGGCGCTGGCATCCCGATTACGATGCCGCCGGCGGCGTACCGGCTCTCCATGAAGTGCAGTTCAGCCTGACCAGCCAACGCGGCTGTTTCGGCCACTGCCATTTCTGTGCCATCGCCAGCCATCAAGGGCGTATCATCCAGCATCGCAGCCATGAATCGCTCGTCCGGGAAACGGAGCGCATGACCCATTTGCCGGGCTTCAAGGGCTATATCCATGACGTCGGCGGCCCGACGGCGAACTTCCGTCACGTTGCCTGTGCCAAGCAGCTCAAGGACGGCGCCTGCCGCAACCGCCACTGCATCGGCAGTGAGACCTGCCCGAACCTCGATACGTCCCATGATGATTATGTCAAGCTCTTGCGGGAAATCCGCAGCGTCAAGGGCGTCAAGAAGGTCTTCGTCCGTTCGGGCCTGCGCTATGACTATGTCCTGGCCGATCACAACAAGGCCTTCGTCAAGGAACTCTGCCAGTACCACGTCAGCGGTCAGCTGAAAGTGGCTCCGGAACACGTCGTCAAACACGTGACGGACCTCATGGGAAAGGCCGACGTCCAGGCTTTCCTGAAGTTCAAGGACTGGTTCGATGAGGCCAACCGGGAACTGGGAAAGAAACAGTACCTCGTCCCGTATTTCATGTCCAGCCATCCCGGCTGTACCCTGAAGGATGCCGTGGCCCTGGCTGAATTTCTGCGGGACATGCATATGCAGCCGGAACAGGTGCAGGACTTCATCCCGACGCCGGGGAGCCTGTCGACGGCCATGTATTATACCGGCCTCAATCCCTTGACGGGGGAAAAGGTCTACGTCGCCCGCCGGCCGGAAGAAAAACAGATGCAGCGGGCCCTCATGCAGTATAAGAACCCGGCCAATTATGATATTGTCTATAAGGCCCTGTGCCTGGCCGGCCGGCGGGACCTCATCGGTTATGGCCCGAAATGCCTTATTGCGCCGCGGCGCCATCAGGCAGGACGGCGGCCTGATAAAGCCGGCCGTCCTGCTGCCCCATCCCGCAGGCAGGGAAGGGGAACGGCTAAGACTAGAAAATTCAGGTGAATCTAATGAAGAAATTCGTGCCTTTTATTGTCCTCAGCCTTTTCGTCATCCTGCTCCTCAGCTTGTGCGGCCCGATTTTGACGAAGCGCCAGCAGGAAGAGGCTCAGCGGGCTTATGAAGCGGAACGCCATCTCGTCGTCTTTTCCGACCTGCCTCAGGATGTCAACGACGGACTGGCTCAGCTTTTTTATGAACAGAAACATCTGCGCGTCCAGATTTATTCCAAGAGCGACGGCGATATCCGCCAGGCCCTGAAAACGGACAGCGGCGTCAAGCCGGATATCCTCATCGTGTCGGAAGACAATCTGCGGGAACAGAAGAAAAACGGCATCCTCCAGCCCTATGCGTCGCCCGTCACCGATAAGGTGCTGCCGTCCATGAAGGACCCGGAACAGCTGTGGAATGGCCTGTGGTATAACCCGATGGTCTTCATCGTCAGCCAGTCTTATTATGAACGGCGGGGCATGCAGATCCGCACCTGGGACGACCTCCTGACGGATCCCGAAATGGTCCTGGCCTTCCCGGACCTGGCGTCTATGGACATGGCCGGCGAATTTCTCTGTTCTTTCGTAGAAATGAGAGGCATTGAAGACAGTGAACGCTACCTGCGCTCCCTCCAGGGCCATGTAGCGTCCTATTCGAAATCGATGTCGGCCAACGTCCGCCGCGTAGCCAGCGGCGAAGCTGATATGGGCGTAGCCGACGCCGCCGTCGCCCGGCAGTACCGCCATGACGGGGCGCCTATCTATATTCTCTATCCCCGGGACGGCACGTCATATTGGCTGACCGGGGTGGCCGTTACCAACTGGTGCGAAGACGGTGAATTGACGAATGCCTTCATCGACTGGCTCTATTCGTCCAATGCCAATGCCGTCTTGTGGCAAAAACACATTTTTTTGAGCGATGCCCTGCCGCCGGCTAAGGCGGAAGTCGATGCCAAAGGCCAGGAAATCGCTTTATTCCCCGTAAAAAAACAATATTCTGATCAAGGCCGCCGCGATTTGCAGGCCTGGTGGATCAAATCAGTTCGCTTCGGAAAGGAAAAGTAAAGATACATGGAAAAAATCGGATTTGTCAGCTTAGGCTGCTCCAAAAACCTTATTGATACGGAAGTCATGCTGGGCATCCTTCGTGACCGCCATATGGAGATTACGGAAGACCTGTCCCAGGCGGATATCATCATCGTCAATACGTGTACGTTCATTGAAAAAGCCAAGCAGGAATCCATTGATACGATATTGCAGGCCGCCCGCTACAAGACAGAAGGGAAATGTAAGATCCTCATCGTCACGGGCTGCCTGAGCCAGCAGTACAAACAGGACCTGATGAAAGAAATGCCGGAAATCGATGCCTTGTTGGGGACCGGTTCGTGGGACCGCATCTGGGAAGCCATCGATACGGTCAAGAAAGGCCGCAAAGCCTGCTACATGGATGACGTCAGTCATCTCTATAACCAGAATACGAGCCGCCTGCGGACGACGCCGAAATACAGTGCCTATGTCAAAATCGGCGAAGGCTGCAACAACGGCTGCTCTTTCTGCATCATCCCCCATGTACGGGGCAAGCTGTACAGCCGTCCTGTCGACTCTGTCGTAGCCGAAGTACAGCAGCTGGCTGCTGACGGCGTCAAAGAAATCAACCTTATCGCCCAGGATACGACGAGTTATGGCGTCGACCTGGCCGGGCACTCCCTGCTGCCGGAATTGCTGCGCCAGCTGGTGAAAATCGATGGCATCCGCTGGATCCGCCTGTTCTATCTCTATCCCCATTACTTTACGGACGAATTGATGGATCTCATCGTCAAGGAAGAAAAAATCTGTCCCTATGTCGATCTGCCGCTCCAGCATATTTCCCAGACCGTCCTGCAGCGCATGAACCGGCGCGATTCGGAAGAGGATGTGCGCCGTCTCATGAAGAAGCTCTGCAGCCACGGCCGCAAGCTGACCCTGCGTTCGACGTTCATCGTCGGCTTCCCCGGCGAAACGGAAGAAGAATTTCAGGAACTCTGTAAATTTGTCAAGGAAACGGAATTTGACGACGTCGGCGTCTTCACTTATTCTCAGGAAGACGGGACGCCGGCCGCCCTTATGGACGATCAGATACCGGAAGAAGTCAAGGAAGAACGGTATCACCAGCTCATGGCCATCCAGGCAAAGGTATCGGAAATCCGCAACCAGGAACTGGAAGGCTCTGTCCATACGATGCTCGTCGAAAAAGTAGAAGAAGAAAAGGGTATCCGTCAGGCCGTCGGGCGCATTGAAATCCAGGCTCCCGATGTCGATGGCCTGACCTATCTGGAAGATGCCCAGGGCGTGCAGCCAGGCGATATGATTCCCGTCCGCATTGCCCAGGGCTTTGCTTACGATCTCGTAGCCGAACGGATCGATTAACCGAGGTGATGGCGTATGTTAGTGGAATTGGTTACGACAGGTTCCGAATTGTTATTAGGTGAAATTACCAATTATAATTCCGCTTACTTATCGAAGAAACTCAATGAAATAGGCTATTCTGTCATTTATCATACGACTGTCGGCGACAACCCGCAGCGCATGGAAGAAGCGCTGAAAGTGGCTCTGTCCCGCGTCGACCTGGTCATCACGACGGGCGGTCTCGGACCGACCCAGGGCGACATGACCAAAATCATCGGCGCCCGCCTCATGGGGATGCCCCTCGTCTATGACGACGCTATTGCCGAGTCGGTCCGCCAATGGGTCTGCATCCATCATGGCGGCGCGGCCATGACCGAGAACCAGAAGCGCCAGGCCATGGTCCCGCAAGGAGCGGTACTCTTCGATAACGGCGCCGGGACGGCACCGGGCGTGGCCATGCAGCAAGGCGGCAAGACCCTGGTCCACCTGCCGGGGCCGCCGACAGAGATGCGCTGGATGTATGAAAACCGTCTGAAGCCGTGGCTGCTCCAGACCTTTGGCAGCCAGGGATGCATCGCTTCGCGGTACATCAAGATTTACGACTTGGGCGAAGCTTTTATTGAAGAACAGCTCATGGATCTGGTCCAGGGGCAATCGAACCCGACCTTGGCCATGTATGCCCGGCCGGGCTTCGTCGAAGTCCGCCTGACAGCCCGGGCTGACCGCGAAGACCAGGCCCGGGAATTGCTGGCTCCCTTGGAACAGGAAGTCCGCCGCCGGCTGGCCGGACAGATCGTCACCTTTGATGACGACACGATGGCCCATGTCCTGGGGAACATCGTCCGTCAGGGCGGCTATTCCGTCAGTGCTGCCGAATCGTGTACGGGCGGACTCGTCGGTTCGCTCATCACCGATGTCCCTGGCGCTTCCGATTATTTCCGCGGTTCTGCCGGGACGTACTGCAATGAGATGAAAGAAAAGATACTCGGCGTTTCGCATGATACGCTGGAAACGTATACGGCTGTCAGTGCCCAGACGGCGGCCGAAATGGCCGATGGCAGCCGGCGCCTGTATGGGACGGATCTGGCCGTCAGTACGACGGGTATCGCCGGTCCCGGCGGAGGTACGCCGGATCAGCCCGTCGGCCTGGTCTATACGGGCATCAGCGGCCCCTGGGGGACCGTGACCCACCGCGACGTCTATCACGGCGGCCGGGCCGAAGTCAAACGGCGGGCTGCCCTGCGGGCCATCTATTATTTAGTACACTATGTAGTGAATCATACAAAGAAAGCCTAGTTAGGAGGAATGAAGTTGGACGCAAAACAGACAGCACTTGAAAATGCAATGCGCAAGATTGAAAAGGATTTTGGCAAAGGTGCCATCATGCGCCTGGGAGACATTGCCGACAAGATGAATCTGGAAGTCATCTCTTCCGGTTCCCTGGCCGTCGACCTGGCCGTCGGCGTCGGCGGCTATCCCCGGGGCCGCGTCATCGAAATCTACGGCCCTGAATCATCAGGCAAGACGACCCTGGCCCTGCATGCCATCGCTTCGGCCCAGAAGAGCGGCGGCATTGCCGCTTTCATCGATGCCGAACACGCCCTGGATCCGGTCTATGCCCGCCACCTCGGCGTCGACACGAATGAACTGCTCATTTCCCAGCCGGATAATGGCGAACAAGCCCTGGAAATCACGGAAGAACTCGTCCGCAGCGGCGCTGTCGACATCATCGTCGTCGACTCCGTAGCCGCCCTGGTCCCGAAAGCGGAAATCGAAGGGGAAATGGGCGATTCCCATGTTGGCCTCCAGGCCCGTCTCATGAGTCAGGCCCTGCGCAAACTGACAGGCATCATTTCCAAGTCCAAGGCCATTGTCATCTTCATCAACCAGCTGCGTGAAAAAGTCGGCGTCATGTTCGGCAATCCCGAAACGACGACAGGCGGCCGGGCTCTGAAGTTCTACGCGTCGATCCGCATGGAAATCCGCAAGGGCGAAGCCATCAAATCCGGTGGCGACGTCATCGGCAACCGGGCGCGGGTCAAAGTCGTCAAGAATAAAGTGGCACCGCCTTTCAAACACTGCGAATTCGACATCATGTACGGCACGGGGATTTCCCGCGAAGGCACCGTCCTCGACCTGGGCACGTCCATGGATATCATCGAAAAGAGCGGCACCTGGTATTCTTATAAAGGCGAACGCCTGGGCCAGGGCAAGGAAAACGTCAAGATATTCATGAAGGAACATCCTGAAATCACAGACGAAGTCGAAAAGATCATCCGCGATACGCTGGCAGCGGAACCGGAAAAATTCGACGAAGCCATGGAAGAAGAGGATACGGCAGCACTGGAAACGCCGGATACGCCGGCAGCCGGCAGCGACGAAGCGTAAATGGAGTACCGCGAAGCCTATGAAAAGGCCTTGCAGCTCCTGAATGTCCGCTTTCTCAGCGAAAGGGAACTGCGGGACAAGCTGCGCCGCCGCGGTGCTGCTGAGGCCGTCCTGGACGAAGTCGTCGCCGCCCTGAAGGAAGAACATTTCCTCGACGACCAGCGCCTGGCCGGCGACGTGTACCGCTATTATGCCCGCAAAGGGCAGTACGGCCACCTGTACATCGCCAACCGCCTGCGCCGCCGCGGCCTGCCCGTACCGGAAGACATCGAGCGGCCTGATGAGTACGCCCTGGCTCAGGCCCTGGCAGGGCGGAAATTTTCCTATCGTGCCGATGAAGCCCGCAAGGCAGCCCGCTTTTTGCAGTACCGCGGCTTTTCGCCGTCTGTCATAGGGGACATCCTGGAAGACTTCACCGGTGGCGATGAAGAGGACGATGGGTGATTACAAGGTGCCGGAAACGTCAAGTCTATCTTGACATTGATATAAAAAAAATTTACAATTAAGAGAGCCGGTTTGATATACTGGTCTATATTTTGCATAATTGTAGGTTTTTTGAACATGAAGTAAATTTTACATACTCATAAAAAAAGCCGGACTGGGAGTTCGGCTTTTTTTTGTGAAAGGGGAGGTGAATCCATTACTATGCTAACGATTATTGCTGCAGCAGTCGCCTGCGGTCTCATCGGCGGTGGCACCGGGTATCTTTACCGCAAGAAAATCGCCGAAGGCAAGATCGGCCAGGCTGAAGTCGAAGCGCAGCGCATCATTGCGACGGCCCAGCAGAACGCTGAAGCCCGCAAGAAGGAACTCGTCCTGGAAGGGAAAGAAGAAGTCCACAAGATGCGCAACGACGCAGAACGGGAACACAAGGAACGCCGCAATGAATTGCAGCGCTTTGAACGGCGCCTGTTGCAGAAAGAAGAACATTTGGACAAGAAATCCGATTCCATGGAGAAGAAAGAAGATGCCCTGCAGCGTAAAGAAGATGAAGTTACGCAGATGCAGGAAAGAATCGAAGCCCTTCATGAACAGAAGATGGCTGAACTGGAACGGATTTCCGGCTTGACATATGAAGATGCCAAGGAATTGCTCCTGAACAACGTCCAGACCGAAGTGAAGCACGAAACGGCACAGATGATCAAGAGCCTGGAAGAACAGGCCAAGGAAGAAGCCGAAGGCAAGGCCAGGGAAATCATTTCCATGGCTATCCAGCGCTGTGCTGCCGACCACGTCGCCGAAACGACGGTATCTGTCGTGTCTCTGCCGAACGATGAAATGAAAGGCCGCATCATCGGCCGCGAAGGGCGCAATATCCGGGCTATTGAAACGCTGACCGGCGTCGATCTCATCATCGACGATACGCCGGAAGCGGTCATCTTGTCGTGCTTTGACCCGATCCGCCGCGAAATCGCCCGCATTGCCTTGGAAAAACTGATTGCTGATGGCCGTATCCATCCGGCACGCATCGAAGAAATGGTCGAAAAGGCACGCAAAGAAGTCAATCAGAAAATCCGCGAAGCTGGCGAACAGGCGACGTATGAAACGGGCGTCCACGGTTTGCATCCTGAACTCATCAAGATCCTCGGCCGCCTGCGCTATCGTACCAGTTATGGCCAGAATGTCCTGCGCCATTCCATCGAAGTCTCTCAGCTGGCCGGCATCATGGCAGCTGAACTGGGCGTCGATGAAAACCTGGCCAAACGGGCCGGGCTGATCCATGATATCGGCAAAGCCCTGGACCACGAACTGGAAGGGACCCATGTTTCGATTGGGACGGAAATCGCCAAGAAATATGGCGAATCCAAGCTGGTCGTCAACTGCATCGCCGCCCATCACGGTGATGAAGAGCCGCACAGCGTCGAAGCCGTCCTGGTATCGGCGGCAGATGCCGTTTCGGCTGCCCGTCCGGGTGCCCGCCGGGAAACGCTGGAAAACTATCTGAAGCGCCTGACGAAGCTCGAAGAAATCGCCGAATCCTTCGATGGCGTCGAAGACTGCTTCGCCATCCAGGCTGGCCGAGAAATCCGGGTCATGGTCAAACCGGACAAGCTGGATGAATCGGACTGCGTCCTGCTGGTCCATGACATTGTCAAACGCATCGAAGCGGAACTGGAATACCCAGGCCAGATCAAAGTCGTCGTCATCCGTGAAACGCGGATGGTGGATTATGCAAAATAACCTTTTTTGAACTATAGAGAGGCGTCGCGTAGTGGTTTCGGCCATTGCGGGGCGTCTCTTTTTTAGCCGTCAAAAAAAGTTTGAAAAAAATAAAAAAAGTACTTGCCAAAACCCTTTTCTTGTAGTAGAATAGTTTTTGTTCGAGGCACTAAGAAATACCGAAGCGACCTCGAAAGAACGAAAGAAAGTGGCCCCGTGGTGTAGCGGTTTAACATGTCGCCCTGTCACGGCGAAGATCGTCAGTTCAAATCTGATCGGGGTCGCCAATTGCTCAGGTAGCTCAGTCGGTAGAGCAGGGGACTGAAAATCCCCGTGTCGGCGGTTCAATTCCGTCCCTGAGCACCACAAATGCGGAAGTAGCTCAGTGGTAGAGCACCACCTTGCCAAGGTGGGGGTCGCGAGTTCGAGCCTCGTTTTCCGCTCCATATATGGCGGCATAGCCAAGCGGTAAGGCAGAGGTCTGCAAAACCTTCATCCCCAGTTCGATTCTGGGTGCCGCCTCCATATTTTCATCTTTCGTCATGCCGAGGTGGCGGAACTGGCAGACGCAACGGACTTAAAATCCGTCGGATAGAGATATCCGTACCGGTTCGATTCCGGTCCCCGGCACCAAAAAAACAACGAGCGTGTAAGCGATGTTGGCCGTGGCCGACGAGTCCCTTGCAAAACAAAGGAGCTGTCTTAGGACAGCTCCTTTTCGCAGTCCAGTTAAATTCACATTCATGGGAAAATGAGTTATAATGAATCATGACAGAATACAAGTATAAAGTATCGGATTTTGAAGGTCCCCTGGACCTGTTGCTCTATCTCATCGAAAAGAACAAAGTCGATATTTATAACATACCGATCGTCGAGATCACGGACCAGTTCAACGCCTACGTCGCAGACATCGACACGTTTGATGTCGATTACGCCAGCAAGTTCTTCGTCATGGCAGCGACGCTCTTACAGATCAAGTCGCGCCTTCTCCTGCCCAAGCAGCCGAAACTGACGGAAGAGGAAGAAGAAGACCCGCAGGAAGCGCTGGTCCGGCAGCTCGTCGAATACAAGAAGATGAAAGCTTTGTCCCAGGCTATGGGACATTTGTGGGACGTCCGCAGCCTGATGCTGGGACGCTTGCCGACGGCCATGCCCTATGAGGCCCGTTTTGCCGGCCACATCGACACAGAGGCCCTCTACCAGGCTTTCCATAAAGTCTGCCAGGCCCTGCCTGAGCCGGAGGCCGTAGAGATCCGGATACAGAAGGAAATCTACAGCGTCGAAGAATGTATGCGCCGCGTCACCTTTGCCCTGCGGCGGAATCAGGGGACGATGACCGTCGAAGGCCTTTTCCGGACCTGCCGGTCCCGGGTCGAACTGGTCGTCACCTTCCTGGCCGTCCTGGAATTGCTGAAGGTCGGTCAATGCGCTACTATTGCTGAAGGAGAGGATGGGAATACCGTTGCCTTACGATACACGCCAAACTGATACCCTAGAGCCGACGGCTCTGCTGGAAGCCCTGCTCTTTCTGAGCGGCGACCCCATGACGGTGACAGCCATCTGTACCCATACGGGCTGGACCCAGGCCGAAACGGAAGAAACAGCCAGTCGCCTGCAGCATCTGCTCAGCAGCCAGCGGCGGGGCCTGGTCCTCATCCGTGTAGCCGGCGGCTATCAACTGGTCACGCGGCCGGACCTCCATGAGGCCCTGCAATGGGTGCGGACAGGGACGACGGAATTGTCTTCCATGGCTTTGGAAGTCCTGTCCATCGTAGCCTTCAAGCAGCCCATTACGCGGGCTGAAATCGAAAAGCTGCGCGGCGTTTCGTCGGAACGGGTCCTGACGTCGCTGGTCCAGCAGGGACTGGTCGTGGAACTGGGGCGCAAGGACAGTCCGGGCCGGCCGATTTTATACGGTACGTCCGCTTATTTTTTAGAATGTATCGGCATGGATTCCCTGGCCGATTTAGCCGGCCACATGCCGGCAGATATTACGGAGGATGCAACTGATGGAAGAACGGTTACAGAAAGTGATGAGTAACTGCGGTGTCGCTTCACGGCGCGCTTCGGAAAAGATGATATTAGAAGGGCGCGTCCGCGTGAACGGCGTCATCGTCCGCGAACTGGGGACGAAAGTCGATCCCGATAAGGACCGCATTGCCGTCGACGGCAAGACCCTGGAAGCGCAGCCGAAGCATTATTACCTGTTCAATAAGCCCAAGGGCGTCATCACGACTTCGAGCGACGACCAGGGGCGGGCGACGGTCATGGATTATTTCAGGAAAGAAAAGGACCGCATCTATGCCGTCGGCCGCCTGGACCAGAACACGGAAGGCCTGCTGATCATGACCAATGATGGCGAACTGGCCAATATCCTCATGCATCCCAGCCGCCTCGTCGACAAGACGTATGAAGTCAAGGTCAAAGGGCGTATTGCCGATTCGGTCCTGCAGCACCTGGCTGACGGCGTCGAACTGAAGGACGGCATGACGGCACCGGCCGATGTCTATTACATCGGCTATGACCCGAAGACCAATCTGACCAGTGTGGAAATCACCATCCACGAAGGCCGCAACCGCCAGGTCCGCCGCATGTTTGAATTTTTCGGTTACCAGGTCCACAACCTGCGCCGTGTCCAGTATGCGTTCCTGACCCTGAGCGGCGTCAAGCGCGGGGCCTATCGCAAGCTGACCCGCGAAGAAGTGGCTGAACTCTATAAATATAAATAAACAGGAGTGCCTATGAAGGAAATACTCGTCATTGGTGCCGGCGCGGCCGGCATCATGGCTGCGCTGGCCGCGGCAGAAGCAGGGGCCAGGGTACATTTATTTGAAAAAAATGATATTGTTGGCAAAAAGCTGGGCATTACCGGCAAGGGCCGCTGCAATCTGACCAATTCCTGCACCATGGCCGATTTCATCGCCCATACGCCGGGACACGGCAAGTTCCTCTACAGCGCTTATGAACAGTTCACCAACCAGGACCTGCTCGACAAGCTGAATGCCTGGGGACTGGCCACCAAGGAAGAACGGGGCGGCCGTATTTTCCCCCAGTCCGACAGTGCCATCGAAGTGCGCAAGCTCTTATACCGCAAGCTATGCCATAAAGGCGTCGACCTCCATCTGAGCGATGCCGTCCACGCCGTCAAGGCCTGGGGCAGCCGCATGGTCGTCAGCGCCGCCTCCGGAAATTATGAAGGCGACGCCTGTATCATCACGACAGGCGGCATGTCCTATCCCGTCACCGGCTCGACGGGCGACGGCTATGACTTTGCCCGCAGCCTGGGCCATAGCGTGACGGAACTGAAGCCGGCCCTCATCCCCTTTACGACGGCTGAAACCTGGCCGCATACCTTGTCGGGGCTGTCCCTGCGCAATGTGGAAGGCTCGCTGTGGAAGCGGGGCAAGAAGATGGCTTCGTATTTCGGAGAAATGCTCTTTACCCATTTCGGCGTATCCGGGCCGATCATCCTCATGCTCAGTATGGCCGCGGCCCATAAGAAGGCCTGCACCTTCCCCATGCAGCTGCGCCTCGACCTCAAGCCGGCCTTGTCAAAGGAAAAGCTCGATGCCCGGCTGCGGCGGGACTTTGAGAAGTACATCCGCAAGGAAGCAGCGAACGCCTTGAAGGATCTCCTGCCACAGCGGCTCATCCCCATCGTCCTCGACCAGGCCGGCATCGCCCGGGACTGTCCGGTCAATCAGATTTCCCGGGAACAGCGGCAGGATCTGGCCGATACTCTCAAGGCCTTGTCTCTGACGGTGACGGGCACGCGTCCTATTGAGGAAGCCATCGTCACGGCCGGCGGCATATCGGTCAAGGAGATCAATCCCAAGACGATGGAGTCGAAACTTGTTCCCCATCTCTATTTTGCCGGAGAAGTCATCGACATCGACGCCTTTACAGGCGGCTATAATCTGCAAGCAGCCTTTTCGACGGGCTTCGTAGCCGGAACGGCGGCTGCTACAAAGGAGTGCATACCATGCGAAAATTAACGGTTGCCATCGATGGGCCGGCCGGAGCCGGGAAAAGCAGTGTCGCCAAGGTCCTGGCCAATCGGGTCCACTATTTGTATATCGATACAGGGGCTATGTACCGCGCCTTTACCTGGGCTGTCCTGGAAAAAGGCATCGACCTTTCGGACGAAAAAGCGGTCCGCGACCTGGTCGATACTATTGATATCCGCCTGGAACCGCAGGCTGATCTGTGCCGCGTCTACGTCGGTTCGACGGAAGTGACCGAAGCCATCCGGACCCAGCGCGTATCTTCTCATGTTTCTGCCGTCGCAGCCCTTGCCGTAGTACGGGAAAAACTGGTAAAATTACAACAGGCCATGGCCCAAGGGGGTGGTGTCATCCTCGACGGCCGCGATATCGGGACAGTCGTCCTGCCCCAGGCGGACCTCAAGATTTTCCTGACGGCTTCTGTCGATTCCCGGGCCCGCCGCCGCTACCTGGAAGTCCAGGCCAAGGGCGGCAGCGAAACGTATGAAGACATCGCTGCCAGCATCGCTGCCCGCGACGATATGGACTCGCACCGGGCCGTGTCGCCGCTGAAGAAGGCCGACGATGCCATCGTCGTCGATAACAGCGACCTCGATTTAGAGCAGACCGCCGACGTCATCCTCGGCCTGATGAAGGAGCGAGGCTGATGCATACCTTTACATACGGCATGATCCGCAAGATTTTCAACCTCGCTACGTATGGCGCCTTGGGCATGGAAGTCATCGGCGAAGAGAATATCCCGGAAAAAGGGCCATTCATCGTCGTCTGCAATCATGCCAGCAATTTTGATCCGCCCCTGCTGGGGACGGCCATGCGCCGTCACTTGATCCATTTCATGGCAAAAGAGGAATTATTCCGCAATCCTCTCATGGGCTGGTTCCTGCGCTATGTCCATACCTTCCCGGTCCATCGCGGTCACATCGACCGCAAAGCCGTCATCGAGTCCTTCCGGGTCTTGAAGAGCGGCGAGGTCCTGGGGATTTTCCCGGAAGGGAAGCGGACGCGGGGCGGCAAAGTCGGTCCTTTCCATGAAGGCTTTGCCGGTATCGCCATCAAGGCCGGCGTCCCGGTCCTGCCGGCGGCGATCGTCAATTCGGAATTTTTGCCGAAAAAGACCGGTCCCGTCCGGGTCATCTTTGGAAAACCCGTGCCGGCACCGGCAGGAAAGGCATCGGATCGCGATTTAGTCAAAGGTTTTTCCGACAAAATCCGCGATATTATCATAGCTATGCAAAATCAGTATAAAGGGGATACTAAATGAAAGTAACTCTCGCTGCGGCCTGTGGCTTTTGTTATGGCGTACGCCGGGCTGTCGAGCTGGCAGGCAAGGCGGAAAAGGGGACTCATACTCTGGGACCCATCATCCACAATCCGCAAGTTGTCGGGCGTTTAGCCGCCCATGGCGTGTCGCCGGTCGACTCGTTGGACGAGGTCGACAAGGGGGCTGTCGTCCTGATCCGCTCCCACGGTGTCGGCCCGGATGTCTATGACCAGGCCGTTCAAAAAGAACTAAAAGTCATAGATGCGACGTGTCCACACGTCAAAAAAGCCCAACAAGACGCTAAAAATATCGTCGAAAAGGGCGAAAATCTCATAATAGTAGGAGAAAAATCCCATCCTGAAGTAATTAGCATTTCACAATGGGGGGCAAATCGTGCTATTATAATAGATAGGGAAGAAGAAGCTGAAAAAATTCCCTTTTGCGATTCTATGGGAGTCGTCGTCCAGACGACGTTCTCTCAAGAGCAATTCAAGCGTATCGCCGCTATCCTGCAACGAAAGACCAATCATCTCGATGTGCATATGACCATATGCACGGCGACGCAGCAGCGTCAGCAGGCAGCGATAGAACTGGCAGGCCATGTGGACGCCATGATCGTCATTGGCGGAAAGAACAGCGCCAACACAGGCCGCCTCGCGCAGGTATGCCGTGAACAGGATTGCCCGACATACCACATCGAAACAGCAGCCGAATTGGATACGGCCTGGTTCCGTGGTATGAATCATATAGGCATTACAGCCGGCGCTTCCACGCCGGATTGGATAATACAGGAGGTTGTTAAGATTATGGAAAATTTGCAAGCTGAAGGCACAGAAGTAATGAGTGAAGAATTGTTGGACAAGTATGACTATGAAGAAAATCCAAAGAAAGGTGACGTGGTCAAAGGCACGGTTATTTCTGTGAATGATGATGCTGCCTATGTTTCCATCGGTACGAAAGCAGAAGCAATCCTGCCGAAAAAGGAAATGGCTGTTCCCGCTCCGGAAAAAGCAAGTGACTTTGTCAAAGTCGGCGACGAACTGACTGTCGAAATCGCCAACAACATTAAAGAAGAAGGAGCTATCGTCGTTTCCCTCGTCAAGATGAAAAAAGTCGAAGACTGGAAAGAAGTCCGCGAAGCTTTTGAAAACGACCAGCTCGTCGAATGTACAGGTAAAGAAACGAACAAGGCTGGCCTTGTCGTTTCCATCAAATCCCTGCGTGGTTTCATTCCCCTTTCCCAGGGCGATATCAAATTCGTTAAATCTTTGGACTATCTCGTAGGCCAGACCTTCCAGGTCAAAGTCATCGACATCGACGAACACAAGAACCGCCTCGTCCTTTCCCGCAAAGCTGTTCTTGAAGCAGAACGCGAAGCAAAACGCGAAGAAGCCCTCAAGCACATCGAAGAAGGCGCTGTCCTCGAAGGCACTGTCGTTAAGATCATGCCCTACGGTGCATTCATCGACCTCGGCGGCGTAGAAGGCCTGCTCCACATTTCCGACATTTCCTGGAAACGCATCAGCTCTGTCGATGCCGTTCTCCATACGGGTGAAAAACTCCAGGTCCTCGTTCAGAAATTCGACCAGGAACGGAACCGCATTTCCTTGTCCTTGAAAGCTCTCCAGAAGAACCCCTGGATCGCTGCTATCGAAAAATTTGAAGTCGGCGATATCGTCAAAGGCGAAGTCAAGAAGCTCCTGCCCTTCGGCGCTATCCTGGCCATCGATCCGGAATTGCAGGGCCTGCTCCACATTTCCGAATTGACGGAAAAACGCGGCGTCGCTGTCAAAGACCTGGTCAACATCGGTGATGTCATGAACGTCAAGATCATCGGCATCGATACGGATAAGAAAAAGATTTCTCTCAGCGTCTTGGCCATTCAGAAAGATGAAGAAGAACAGGAAGTTCGCAACTACCTCGATAACCAGGATAAAGAAGAAGAAAACAACTAAGGTTTCACAAAAAGGGGATAGCCGGGCTGTACCGGTTATCCTTTTTTCGTCTATAGAAAGGATTCTGCCATGTACAAACCCCTAGTCGCTGTCGTCGGGCGCCCGAACGTCGGTAAATCGACGCTTTTCAATGCCATCGTCAAGAAGCGCATTTCTATCGTCGAAGACATCCCCGGCGTAACACGCGACCGCATTTATTTCGACGCCGAATGGCTCGGCCAGGAATTTACCATGATCGATACGGGCGGCATCGAATTTGTCGATTCGGATAACCATATCTTCACCAGCATGCGGTATCAGGCTGAACTGGCCATCCGCGAAGCCGACGTCATCCTCTACGTTGTCGACGGCAAAGTCGGCGTCCAGCCTCAGGATGAAGAAATTGCCCACATCCTCCGCTCGTGCGGCAAGCCGGTCATCCTGGTTGTCAACAAGATCGACAGCGTCGAACAAGAAATGAATATCTACGAATTTTACAGCCTCGGCTTAGGCGACCCGATCGGCGTCTCCGCCGTCAACCTGATGAACCTCGGCGACCTCCTCGATGAAGTCCTGAAGTATATCAAGAAAGTCCCGGCTATAGACGATGACGATGAAGCTATCCACATCGCCCTCGTCGGCCGGCCGAATGTCGGCAAGTCGTCCCTGACCAATGCTCTCTTAGGGCAGGACCGGGTCATCGTCAGCAACGTCCCCGGGACGACGCGCGATTCCATCGACACCCACTGGTCCTATGAAGGGACGGATTTCGTCCTCATCGATACGGCCGGCATGCGCCGTAAAGCCAAGATCGACTTGCCTGTCGAACGCTACAGCGTCGTCCGGGCCCTGCGCGCCGTCGACCGGTCGGACATCGCCGTCCTGGTCATCGATGCTACAGAAGGCGTGACCGAACAGGATACGAAGATCGCCGGCTACGTCCATGAAGCGGGCAAGGGCTGCATCATCGTCGTCAACAAATGGGACCTCATCGAAAAGGATAGCAAGACGAGCCATAAATTCGAAGAAGATATCCGCCGCGAACTGGCCTTCCTCCAGTATGCGCCTATCCTCTTCGCCTCGGCCCTGACCAAGCAGCGCATCAACCGCCTGGCCGATATGGTCAAGTTCGTATCGGAACAGCAGCACATGCGCGTGTCGACGAGTGTCCTCAATGAACTCATCGAAGATGCTCAGCTGACTAATCCGCCGCCGGCCAAGGGCGGCAAGCTGCTCAAGATTTACTACATGACCCAGGCTTCGGTCCAGCCGCCGACGTTCATCCTCTTCGTCAATGAACCGCAGCTCATGCATTTTTCGTACCTGCGCTTCCTGGAAAACCGCCTGCGTGAAACCTTCGGCTTCGAAGGGACGCCGATCCGGCTCATCCTGCGCGGGAAAAAGGACGGTGAAAGCTTATGATGCTCGGCATCCTCTGCTTGGTGCTGGCCTATATCGCCGGGTCTTTCCCGAGCGGCCTGGTCATCGGCAAGACCTTGTATCATACGGACCCCAGGGAATACGGCAGCCATAATACGGGGGCGACCAATGCCTACCGCGTCTTCGGTGCCGCCGGCGGCCTGCTGGTCCTCATCTGCGATGTCGCCAAGGGGATGCTCGGCGTCTACCTCGGCCAGGTCGCCAGCCAGATGGGCCTTGGCAGTGCAGACACGCAGATTTACTTCATGATTGCCGGCGGCCTGCTGGCCATCATCGGCCATTCATGTTCGATTTTCCTCAAGTTCAAAGGCGGTAAGGGCGTCGCCACCGGCCTGGGCATCATCTTGTTCCTGGCTCCGTGGGAAACGCTCATCGTCTTCTGCGTCTGGGCTGTCATCGTCGCCTTGACGCGCATCGTCTCCCTCGGTTCCATCGTAGCGGCCATCTTGGTCCCCATTACCATGTACTTTTTCAACGAACCCCTGCCGCTGACGATTTTCGGCCTGCTGGCAGCTCTGCTGGTCGTCGTGCGCCATAAAGATAATATCATCCGCCTCCTGCACGGCAAGGAACTGAAGGTCGAACGAATTAAGAAAAAATAGATTGATATGTACTAAAAAACGTGTATAATTAATTATGTACGAGCAGGTGATCCTATGAGAATCATATCTGGCAGTGCCAGAGGGCGGGTCCTGAAGTCCCCGAAGGGCATGCTGACCCGGCCGACACTGGACCGTACACGGGAAAGTCTTTTCAACATCCTGGAAAGCAGCGGCGGCCTGCGTGGTGCCGCTGTCCTCGATATCTTTGCCGGTACGGGTGCCTTGGGGCTGGAAGCGCTGAGCCGCGGTGCGGCGTCGGCCGTCTTTATCGACCACTACACACAGCAGCTCATCCGTCAGAATGCAGCCCTCTGCGGCTTTGCAGACTGCGTCGAAGTGCTGCGCCTTAATTCGGCGAAAGCCCTGGCACGGCTGCAGGGGCGCAAATTTGATTACATCTTTGCGGACCCGCCGTATAATAAAAATTTGGTGAACGATACAATCGCGTTGATAGGTGAATACGATTTGCTGGCTCCGGGAGGACTGATCCTGATGGAATACAGCCGGAACGAAGGTATAACGGAGAGCCCATTGTATGAGGTCATCAGAGAAAAATCCTATGGGAAAGACACGCGGATCGCTTTTATCCGCCGTCGTCAGGAAGGAGTCTAAAAAGTGCGAATCGGTATTTGTCCCGGCAGTTTTGATCCTGTCACCAATGGACACATTGACATTTTTGAACGGGGGAGCCAGCTTGTCGACAAGCTCATCGTCGCTGTCTTTGAGAATCCGTCGAAGAAACCCTTGTTCTCGATGGCAGAGCGGGAGGAAATGTTGCGGGAAACGACGAAACACATCCCGAACATCGAAGTCGTCAGCTTCCATGGCCTGCTCAACCAATATGCCATCGAACACGGTGCGACTATCATCATCCGCGGCCTGCGGGCCCTGAGCGATTTTGAATACGAATTCCAGCGGGCCCTGCTCATGAAGAAGGTAGAACCGCGTATCGAAACGGTATTTATCATGACGAGTACCCAGTATTCCTATATCAGCTCGACGGGTATCCGTGAACTGGCCTGCTTCGGCGGCAAGCTCGATGACATGGTTCCCGATTATGTCGAAAAGAAACTGAAAGAGAAGTTTGCAGACAAGTACAATGCTTAGGAGTGGAGAATACATGAATTCGGATAAACTGTTAGAAGATTTGGAAAGCTTGGTAATGAATGCATCGAAGATGCCCTTTTCCAATAAAAAGATGGTCGAAGAAGAAGAAATCCTTCAGATCATCGATGACTTGAAAGAATCCATGCCGGCCGAATTGGAACAGGCCAAGAAGGTTTTGGCTGAAAAAGATAAGATTATTTCCGATGCCCAGCATCATGCCGAAAGCATGGTCGCCCAGGCCAAGGATTATATTGCCAAATTGACAGAAGAAAGTGAACTGGTCCGCCAGGCACAGGAACATGCCAACCAGATCATCCAGAACGCCAACGATTCGTCGGAACAGCTGAAGAACAGCTCCATTACCTATGCCGGCGATGTCCTTAAATACGTTGAATCGACATTGGAAAAGACCTTGTCCAGCATTCAGCAGAACCGCGAAAGCCTGCTCAAGAACAACGGACACCAGGATGACAAGCCGGATCAGCAGTAACCATGGCTTATACGAGAGGGACTGTCGCATGAAAGCTTTGACTATCATGCGAGGTCCCTTTTTTTATCCGCACGGCGGGTAGATAGGAGGAACTATGAACGAAATTACGTCCCGCGACAACCAGTGGGTCAAGATGGCCTGTTCCCTGAAGCAAAAGAAAGGCCGTCAGGCCCATCAGCGCGTCTTTGTCGAAGGCCTGCGGGTCATCGCCGACGCGGCGGCCATGAACATTCCCGATGCCATCTGCTTCGTCTCGGAAAAGGGGCGGGGCCTGGATGGATTTGAAGCCCTCTATGCCAAAGGCATCGAACTGGGCTGGACGTTTTATGCCGTCACCGACAGCGTCTATGATAAACTGAAAGACACGAAGACGCCGCAGGGACTGGCGGCCATGCTGCCTTTCTTTGCCTATACTTTCGACAGCCTGCCGGCCATTGCGCCGGAAAAAGCCGTCCTTTACCTGCGTTCCATCCAGGATCCGGGCAATCTGGGGACGATCCTGCGCACGGCTGCCGCTGCCAACGCCGGTGCCGTCCTGCTCAGTGAAGGCAGTGTCGACGTCTACAACGATAAGACGATCCGCAGTGCCATGGGGGCCATCTTCAAGGTCCCTGTTGTCCAGGATGTGACAGACGAACAGCTGGACCAGTTCTGTGCCGATGAAGACCGCCAGGTCTACGGCACGGCGCCGGAAGGCAGTATCTCTTATGTCGATGCCGATTACAGCCAGCCCGTCATCCTGGCCTTCGGCAATGAAGGCAACGGCCTGCCGGAACCGTTCCTGGCCTGCTGTGATGACGTACTGACCATTCCCATGCGGCTGGATACGGAATCGCTGAACTTGTCCATGTCGGTCGGCATCGTCTTGTATAAGGCATGGGAAAAGAATGGTTTTAAGGAGTAATCATGGAAGACAAGAAAGAGACCCTCGATTTGGGCTTTGCAAAACTGGACTTGCAGCGTGAAGCGCGCTGCGGCTTCCCGGAAGTCGTCTACTGTGCCGGCAAGACCGTCGGCCAGTCGGTACAGATTCTGGACGTCCTCATGGATAAATATGACAATGTCATCGGCACGCGGGCTGATAAGGCCGTCTACGACGCCTTGATTTCCCGCCATCCCGCTGCTCAGTACGACCCGCTGGCCCGCATGGTCTACCAGCATAAGGACAAGACTGTCGTCAATGGCGACCGCCTTATTTCGGTCATCACAGCCGGGACCAGCGATATCCCCATCGCCGAAGAAGCGGCACTGACGGCAGAAATCATGGGCAACCGCGTCGAACGCATTTACGATGTCGGCGTCGCCGGCATACACCGTCTCCTGGCCCGCGTCGACGACATCCGTCAGGCTAACGTCAACATCGTCGTCGCCGGTATGGAAGGGGCCCTGGCCAGTGTCGTCGGCGGCCTGGTCGATAAGCCGGTCATCGCCGTGCCGACCAGTATCGGCTATGGCGCCAATTTCCACGGCCTGTCGGCCCTGCTGGCTATGCTCAACAGCTGTGCTGCCGGCGTGTCCGTCGTCAATATCGATAACGGGTTTGGCGCCGGCCGCCTGGCCGATACGATGAATCGATTGAGGTGAGATGATGGAAACGTTATGGCAGCTGGAAGCCAATATCGACGACATGAATCCGCAGAATATGGAATACGTCTTTTCCCTCATCCTGGAACAGGGAGCCAACGACGTCTGGGCCATGCCCATGATGATGAAGAAAGGGCGCATGGCGTCCATGCTCTGCGTCTTGTGCCGGCAGGAACTCATCGACCCCCTCATCGGCGTCATCGTCAGGGAGACGACGTCCATCGGCGTCCGCTTTTTCCCTGTGACCCGCCTGGCCTGTGACCGGCTCATCACGACGGTCCGCGTCGACGGCCGCGACCTGCACTGCAAGGTCTGCCGCTATGGCGGCAAGGTCGTCAACATTTCCGCTGAATACGATGATTGCCGGGCCGCTGCCGCTGAAACCGGGACGCCCTTGAAGGAGTGGCAGCGTAAAGTGAAGGAAGCGGCGTACCGGCAATTTAGGGAATAGAATGGGCAAAGGATATTGTCAAAATACGATTGTCCATGTATAATAGTCATTAAGCTCATTATGTAGTACGTCCTGGAAGGACGGGGAGTTTGCAAGATGAATAGAGTCATCATTAATGCCGATGATTTCGGCATCCATACAGAAGTCAATCAGGCCGTCATCGAAGCCTGCGGACAGGGTGTCCTGACCAGTACATCCCTGCTGGCCAACGGCCCGGCTTTTGACCAGGCCGTCGACCTGGTCCGGAAGTGTCCGAAACTGGGCATCGGCATCCATCTCAGCCTGGTCGGGTCCCTGCCGACGGTCTTGTCGGCCAAGGAAGTACCGACCCTGGTCCAGTCCGACGGCCTGCTGCCGGAAAGTTATACGGAAGTCATCAAGCGGGCCTGCCAGGGGAAACTCGATTACGGCCAGGTCTACCGGGAGTTCGATGCCCAGATGGAAAAGATCATGGCGACGGGCCTTCCCATCGACCACCTGGACAGTCACCAGCACCTGCACGTCCTGCCGCAGATCTGGTCCATTGTCCAGTCACTGATGATGAAATACGGCATCCACCGCCTGCGCATCCCCAGGGAAGCGTATTCCTATAAGGTACTGTCGGCCAATCCCGTGCGCATTGCCGGCCGCGACGGCCTGACCTATCTGTCCCGGAAGGCCATGACTTCGGTCCGGCGCCTGCACTTCACGACGACCGATTTTTTCTGGGGTATGGTCGACGGTGGCCATATGACAGAAAGCAATCTGCACTATCTCATCGACAGGCTACCTTTTGGGACCCATGAAATCATGATGCATCCAGGACGGAGTACGGCTGTCCTCAGCCAGTCCTTTGCCTGGGGCTATCATTGGCAGGATGAATTTCAGGCCCTGCTGTCGCCGGAAATCCGCCGTCAGCTGGAAGCCAAACAGATTGAACTCATTACTTACGGTGACCTGCCGTAGGGATTGGAGGTCTTATCTTTGCATATCTTAGTTACCGGTGGGGCCGGTTTCATCGGTTCCCACCTCGTCGACGCCTTGCTGGAAGCCGGCCACGACGTGACGGTCTTCGACAACCTGAGTACGGGCTGCCGGGACCAGGTCCCGGAACAGGCCCGGTTCGTTCAAGGCGATATCCGCGATGAAGCGGCATTGAAGGCACTCTTTGGGGAAGGCCATTTCGACGTCGTCTTCCATGAAGCCGCCCAGACGCAGGTCTCGTACTCCCTGGCCCATCCCCGGGAAGATGCGGAACTGAATGTCCTCGGCCTGATCAACGTCCTGGAACAGTGCCGCCGACAGGGCGTACAGAAATTCATTTATTCGTCGTCGGCTGCCGTCTACGGCGACAATCCCAAAGTCCCGCTGGACGAGTCGGAACCGCTGGCTCCGGCATCATTCTACGGCCTGACGAAAGTGACGGCGGAAAAATATATCCAGCTCTATGGCGACCTGTTCGGTCTTCCCTATGCCATCCTGCGCTACGCCAATGTATACGGTGAACGCCAGGGAAACGGCGGGGAAGGCGGCGTCGTCGGCCTCTTTGCCAGGGCCCTGGCCCGCGGGGAAGATTTAACGATTTTCGGCGATGGCGAACAGTCCCGTGATTTCGTCTACGTCAAGGACGTGGCCCGGGCCAATGTGGCCGCCATAGACGGCGAGGTACCTTCGGGAATCTATAACATCAGCACCCAGATCGAAACGACCATCAATGCGCTGAAAGAAATCCTGTTGTATTTCTCCCATGCCGGCGTGGCCGTTTCCTATGGAGAAGCCCGGAAAGGCGATATCTTCCGGTCATCCCTGGCCAACGGCAAGGCGAGAGAACATCTCCGCTGGCGGCCGAAGATGAAACTCATGCCGGGACTCATGGCGACGTATCAGTATTTTATCGAGAAGGAGGAGCAGGCGTGAAAGAAGACAGCAACCATAAATTTTACTTGGTCCGCGAAGACATTTTGCCCGAAGCCATCAAGAAGACCATCAAGGTCAAAGAAATCCTCAAGCATCATCAGACGCGCACGATCAACGAAGCCGTCCGCATGATGGATTTGAGCCGCAGTGCGTACTATAAATATAAGGACTATGTCTTTCCTTTTTACGATGTTACGCAGGGGAAAATCGTTACCCTGTCGGTCATGATCTTCGACCGGCCCGGGGAATTGTCGCAAGTACTCAACACGGTCGCTGCCAATAACGGCAGTATCCTGACCATCAACCAGGGGATTCCCTTGCAGGGAATGGCTGATGTCAGCTTATCCATCGAAACTAAGGATATGACCGTTCCTGTCGATGAATTGATCAAAACGTTGGAAAAGCTGTCCGGTGTCAGCAAAGTAGATATCATCGGACAAGCGTAAGATAAAAAAGGGGGAGTAGGCTCATGAAAAATGTTTCCATTGCCTTGTTAGGATGCGGTACGGTCGGGAAAGGGGTCGTCGACTTACTGGCCATGAATGGTCCGCTCATTGAAGAACAGCTCGATACGAAAATCAACATCAAGCGGGTCCTCATCCGCGATTTGAATAAGTATGAACAGATGGAAGACTTACCCGATTCCATCCAGTTCACGACGGATTTCAACGACATCATCGACGACGATGAAATCGAAATCGTCGTCGAAGTCATGGGCAGTGCCGACTTTGCCAAGGACTGCATCGAACAGTGCTTCCTGCGCGGCAAGAGCGTCATCAGCGCCAATAAGGACCTCATCGCCGATTACGGTATTCCGCTGCTGAAATTGTCCCAGCAGCACAACGTGGACTTCCAGTTCGAAGCCAGCGTCGCCGGCGGTATCCCTATCGTCCGTCCCATGTATTCGTCGCTCAACAGCAACCGTATCGAAGAAATCATCGGTATCATGAACGGCACGACGAACTTCATCTTGTCCAACATGACGGCCCACGGCTCGTCCTATGAAGACGTCCTCAAAGAAGCCCAGGAAAAAGGCTATGCCGAAGCGGACCCGACGAACGATGTCAGCGGTTACGATGCAGCCCGCAAGATCGCCATCCTGGCCACGCTGGGCTTCCATTCGGCTGTGACCTTCAACGATGTCCACGTAGAAGGCATTGAAAACATTGCCAAAGAAGATATTGAACATGCCACGGAAATGGGCTATGTCATCAAGCTCCTGGCCATTGCCCGCCAGGATGAAGACGGCATTTCCCTCAACGTCCATCCGTCCTTTATCCGCAAAGGTCATCCGCTGGCCAACGTCGACGGTGCCTACAACGCCGTCTGCGTCCGCGGCAACTGTGTCGGCGACGTCATGTTCTACGGCCAGGGGGCCGGTTCCCTGCCGACGGCCAGCGCCGTTGTCAGCGATGTCATGAACGTCATCCTTCACCGTAACCTGCAGATGACCGGCAAACGGGGCTATGTCTGGCACGAAGCAAAATTGAAGCCTCAGGCCGACATCGCTTCGCCGTACTACATCCGCATGATTGTCAACAACGCTCCCGGCGTTTTGGCAGCCGTCTCCAAGGTCCTGGCAGAGAACAATATCAGCATCCGTTCCCTCATCCAGAAAGACGAAACGGCAGAAATCGCTGAAATCGTCATCCTCATCGACAAATCGGCAGCCGGTCTGGTCCAGGCTTCGCTCCAGAAGATCGAAGAGTTATCGTGCGTTCGCAAGATTGCGAATGCCATTCGTGTAATCGAGGTGTAAGAAATGACAAAAACGCTGCACGCACAGATCCCGGCCACGTCGGCTAACGTCGGCTCCGGCTTTGATGCCGTCGGGATTGCGCTGACTTTGTATAATGACATTTATTTTACGGAAGAACCGGATAAAGATACGATTACTGTCGAAATAGAAGGCTTGGGAGCCAATTCCTTACCCCGTGATTTCAATGAAAACATGGTCGGTCAGGCGATGAAGGCCGTCGCCATCAAGAACCGCCAGCCCCTTCCCAAGGGCGGTACGCTGCGGCTGGTCAATGCCATTCCGCCAGCCCGCGGTCTGGGCAGCAGTTCGGCAGCTCTCGTCGGCGGCATCCTCATCGGCAATGCTCTGACAGGTAATAAGATGACCCGCGAAGATATGCTGACCATGGCTACCGTCCTCGAAGGCCATCCCGATAACGTGGCTCCTGCCATTTACGGCGGCTTGTCCGTTTCTATTATGGTCGACGGCAAGACCTTGACCAATTCCATTCCCATCGACAATGACCTGTCTTTTATCGCAGTCAGTCCGGAAGTCGAAGTTTCGACGGAAGAAGCCCGCAAGGCCCTGCCCAAGACCATCGACTATCAGAGCGCTGTCTTCAACGTCAGCCGCGTCAGCTTCCTCGTATCTTCTCTGTTTACGAAACAGTATGACCGCATTGCCTACGGCTTGCAGGATAAATTGCACGTGCCTTACCGCATCCGCCTCATCCCCAGCGGCGATCAGGTCCTTCAGAAAGCTATCGAAGCCGGTGCCTTGGGAGCTACTATCAGCGGATCCGGCTCGACGCTCATCGCCTTTGCCACGGATCAGGAAGTACAGATCATGGATGCCATGATTAACTGCTTCAATGACCACGGCATTGCCGCTACCGGCCATATCCTGAAATGCAGCAATGAAGGAGCTAAGCTCGCCGAATGATACAAGATATTGGAAATCATACGTACCATGTCGAATACCACCCAGTGCCACTGGCGCAGGATGGTATTCTGCTGTCTTATCAGGGCCGCAAGGTCTTGGTTCGGATTACCGGGGAAAAAGAGTTTACCTACCCTGTCTACAGCGATTATGCTGATGTTGATAGGGGACAGTTCCGCTGGCTCTTTGCCGAAGACAAGGCTCAGTTTTACCTGGCTAAGGAAGCCCTGCCGGAACGGGATGGCTTTGCTTACGTCTCTATCAACTTCATGCGCGCTGCCCGGCCGCGTTACCTGGCCTTTGCCGGCATCGCCGGGTTATCCCTGCATAACTGGTACAGCAACCACATTTTCTGCGGCCACTGCGGCCGTCCCATGGCACACAGCGAGAGTGAACGCATGGTGCACTGCGACCATTGCCATACCATGATCTATCCCCGCATCTGCCCGGCCGTCATCGTCGCCGTCCGTCACGGCGATAAACTCCTGGTCTCGAAGTACGCCGGCCGGGAATATAAGAATATCGCCTTGCTGGCTGGCTTTGCCGAAGTCGGCGAAACCATCGAAGAGACGGTTCATCGGGAAGTCATGGAAGAAGTGGGCATCAAGGTCAAGAATCTGCAGTTCTACAAGAGCCAGCCCTGGTGCTTTACGGATACGCTCCTCTTTGGCTTCTTCTGCGACCTCGACGGCGATGATACGTTGAAAGTCGACCACGGTGAACTGGCCACGGCCGGCTGGATCGACCGGCAGGACATTCCGGAAGACACGGAAAAAGCCAGCCTGACCATGGAAATGATGACTTTATTCAAACAAGGGGTCTATTGATTTTACGCGGAGATACCTTGACAGGCCCAGGTAAAATTGCTACAATGTTTATCACATAAAGGCGATGAGCGGAAGAAGCTTTACTTCTTTTTGTCAGCGAGATGCCAGAAATGGTGCGAGGGCATCCAAAGAGGGTAGGGCGCGTCACCCGGGAGCCGGCAGGAGGAAAGGCCTGCCCGTCCAGCAGACGTTACCTGTGCCATGAAGCGGTCGCGCAAGCGGCAAATTAGGTGGTACCGCGGAAGATTCAGCATTCTTTCGTCCTAAGGAATACCCTTAGGCGAGGGAATGCTCTTTTTTTGTTTTGGAGGGAAAACACAGATGAAATGGAATAAGGAACAGTTAGGCGCTTACGCACCGAACGACATTGAAATGTCCTGGTATGATTTTTGGGAAAAGAATGGCTACTTCCATCAGGATCCGGATCCGAGCAAAGAACCGTTCAGCATCGTCATGCCGCCGCCGAACGTCACGGGCCAGCTTCACATGGGCCATGCCCTGGACAATACCCTGCAGGATATCCTCGTCCGCTTCAAGCGCATGGAAGGCTATAACGTCGCCTGGATCCCTGGCACAGACCACGCCGGCATCGCGACGCAGGTCAAAGTCGAACAGCAGCTGGCCAAAGAAGAAGGCAAGTCCCGCTACGATATCGGCCGCGAAGAATTCTTGAAGCGCGTCTGGGCCTGGAAGGAACAGTACGGCAGCCGCATCGAAAAACAGGTCCGCCGCCTCGGTTCTTCCTGCGACTGGAGCCGCAAGCGCTTCACCATGGACGACACCTGTGCCCGCGCCGTCCGCGAAGTCTTCGTCACGCTTTACGAAAAGGGCCTCATTTATCAGGGCCAGCGCATCACCAACTGGTGCCCGCACTGCCATACGGCCCTGTCGGACATCGAAGTTGACCATTCCGACGTGCAAGGCCATCTGTGGTACATCAAATACCCTGTTGTCGGTGAAGACGACTATATCATGATTGCCACGACTCGTCCGGAAACAATCATGGGCGATACGGCTGTTGCCGTCAACCCGGCTGATGATCGCATGAAGAAGTATATCGGCAAGAAAGTCGTCGTCCCCCTCGTCGACCGCGAAGTCGAAGTCATTGCTGACGATTACGTCGATATCGGCTTTGGTACTGGCGCCGTCAAGATTACGCCGGCTCACGACCCGAACGACTTTGAAATGGGCCAGCGCCATAACCTGGAATCCATCATGATCATGAACCTCGACGGTACGATGAACGAAAAAGCCGGTGCGAAATACAACGGCATGACCCGTGAAGATTGCCGTAAAGCCGTCGTCGCTGACTTGAAAGAATTGGGCCTCCTCGATCATATCGAAGAATTGACCCATGCCGTCGGCCATTGCTCGCGCTGCAAGACGACGGTCGAACCCTTCGTCACCAAGCAGTGGTTCGTAAAGATGAAACCGCTGACCGAAGCAGCCCTCAAAGCCGTCGAAGATGGCCACACGAAATTCATCCCGGATCGTTTCGTCAAGATTTACAACCATTGGCTGGAAGATGTCCACGACTGGTGCATCAGCCGCCAACTCTGGTGGGGCCATCAGATCCCTGTCTGGTACTGCGACGACTGCGGCAAGTCCTCGGTTAGCCGGGAAGATATTACGGAATGTCAGCACTGCCACAGCAAAAACATCCACCGCGACCCGGACGTCCTCGATACATGGTTCAGCTCGGCCCTCTGGCCTTTCTCGACAATGGGCTGGCCTGATAAGACGCCGGATCTCCAGCAGTTCTTCCCGACCAGCGTCCTGGTCACGGGCTATGACATCATCTTCTTCTGGGTTGCCCGCATGATGTTCATGACCTGTGAATTCATGAAGGATATTCCCTTCAAGAACGTTTTCATCCACGGTCTGGTCCGCGATAGCCAGGGCCGCAAGATGAGTAAATCCCTGGGCAATGGCATCGATCCCCTGGGCGTCTGCGAACAGTACGGCGCCGACGCCCTGCGCTTCACCTTGGTTACAGGCAACACACCGGGCAACGACATGCGCTTCTACATGGAACGCGTCGAAGCCAACCGCAACTTTGCCAATAAGATTTGGAACGCCTCGAAATTCGTCATCATGAACCTCGGCGATTTCGATGAAAACTTCGTTCCCGAAGATAAAGACCTGACCCTGGCCGACCGCTGGATCCTCACGTCCTTCAATGAAACCGTCACGAAAGTCACGGAAGACCTCGATAAATTTGAACTCGGCGACGCTGCCGATGCCGTTTACAACTTCATCTGGAACTCCTACTGCGACTGGTACATCGAACTGGCTAAGAAGCGCCTCTATCAGGCTGCAAGCGAACGGGACAAACATACGGTTCAGTACGTCCTGGTCTATGTCCTGACGCATACCCTGGAAATGCTCCATCCCTTCATGCCTTTCGTTACGGAACATCTCTGGCAGCACCTGCCTCACGAAGGCGAAAGCATCATCGTCGCTCCTTGGCCGAAGACGCAGGATAAATGGAACTTCCCGGCCGATGCCGCTACCATGAATACCATGATGGAAGCCATCAAGGGCATCCGTAACCTCCGTGCCGAATCGAACGTCCCCATGGGCAAAAAGGCTCCGGTCATCCTGGCCCCGGCTACGGAAGACATGGCTCAGACTTTGAAGACCTACGAAGATTACTTCCATACTCTGGCCTTTGCCGATAAAGTAACTCTCCTGGCTGCCGGCGATGCTAAACCGGAAAATGCCGTCGTCGCCGTCGTCCCGGGCATTGAAGTCTACTTACAGCTCAAAGACCTCATCGACGTAGAAAAAGAAACGGCCCGTGTCCAGAAGGAACAGGAAAAGCTCCAGAAGGAAATCGCCCGCCTCGACAAGAAATTGTCCAACCAGGGCTTCCTGTCGAAAGCACCGGCAGCGGTCGTCGAAAAAGAAAAGGGCAAACTTGCCGATTACCAGGAAAAGATGGCTGCCTTGACTAAGCGTATGGAAGACCTGGCTAAACTCTAAGGGGCAATCATGACCTACGAACAAGCAATCGACTATCTGGAATCAGCCAATGTCTTTGGCATCCAGCTGGGACTCGGGCGTATCCAGGCTTTACTGGAACGCCTGGGCAATCCCCAGAATAACTATAAGACCATTCACATCACCGGGACCAACGGCAAGGGCTCGGTGACGGCCATGATCGCATCGGTCCTGACGGAAGCCGGCTTCCGGACGGGCCGCTATACGTCGCCTCATCTGGAAGATTACACGGAACGGATCCATATCGACCATCACGATATTTCCCGCGACGACTTCGCCAAAGCCGTAGCCGTCGTCAAAGACGCCGTGACGGCCATGGTCGCTGCCGGCGGGGAAGGGCCGACGGAATTTGAAATGATTACGGCTGCCGCTTTCTGGTATTTCGACTACATCGGCGTCGATTACGCCGTCATCGAAGTCGGCCTGGGCGGCCTCCTCGATTCGACGAACGTCATCGTCCCCGTCGTATCGGTCATTACCAACGTCGCCATGGATCACATGAAATACTGTGGCAATACGATCGAAGCCATTGCCGAACAGAAGGCGGGCATCATCAAAGAAGGTGTCCCCGTCGTCACGACGGCTGATGGGGCCGCTTTGAAGGTCATCGCCCGCAAGGCTTATGAAAAGCACAGCCGCCTCTACGCCCTGGACCACAGTTTCGACGTCATCGGCAATGCCGGGCCGGAAGACCCGGCAACGGGGCAGATGGTGACGGTCCGCGAAAAGTACGGCTTTGCCATTACGACGGTCCTGCCGCTTTTGGGAAAACACCAGCGGACGAATTGTGCCGCTGCGCTCATGACCCTGCTCATCCTGGCCCGCCATGAAAAGAAACTGACCCGGACGGTCCTGGAAAACGGCATCCGCCACGTCCAGTGGCCAGGCCGCTTCCAGGTCTTCAAGGCCGGAGATATCGACGTCGTCCTCGACGGGGCCCATAATCCGGCCGGTATCGATACCTTCTGCAAGACCTATGAAGATGTCTTTGCCTCGCGGAAGCGGGTCTTCCTGTTCTCCGTCCTGGCCGATAAAGATTACAGCCAGATGGTACGGGAACTCTTCCACGACGACGATTACGTCATCTGCGCGCCGGCACCGACGCCTCGCTCGGCCGACCCGAAAGCCATGGCGGCCATGCTGCCGTGTAAAGCCGACTGGGCCGGCACCATCGCCGAAGGCCTGGATAAAGCCCTGGCCGCAGTCCAACCGGACCAGGTCCTGTGCATCGTCGGCTCCCTGTACATCCAGGGAGAAGTCCGGAAATACTTCCGGGATAGATATCGTATGGAATTGTGATATTTGACAATTGCAAACCTCAAACTCAAAAAGGGCTTGTCGCCGTGCGACAAGCCCTTTTCATTGCGCCTTTGCGCCTTGTTATGGTAAAATGATACATATATTTTACACGGAATGTAAGGAGCGAAGGATATGAAGCGGATAATACGGACTGGCAGTACGCCAGCCGAGCGGGCACGGCTGCGCGTCGTCTATGCCATGGCAGGGACTGTTTTTTTTATGCCTTTGAACTTGTTCATCATGGAAGGCTTTTTCATCATTGCCCTGGGACTGGGGCTTTATTATTGTAAAAAATATCCTAAACTGACCTTGCGCCAGTCGCCGCTGTCCCTGCCGGCAGCCGGTTTTGCCCTGGCCGCCTTCCTGTCTCTTGTGGGCTCGCCACACTTCCTCTTGGGAACGGCTTTTTACGTCTTCACGGTCTTGCAATACGTCGTGCTCTACTATGGTATCCTCTTGTTTGTCCGTCATTCCTGGGAGCGGCGCCTGCTCTTTTCGACGCTCCTCCTCAGTGCTTTCATCGTCGCCCTGTACGGCCTGTACCAGTATGCCCATATGCTGACCCTCCACGAAGCCGAATGGGTCGATAATTCAGCCTTTCCCATGCTGCGGCGCCGCATGTATTCGACATTGTACAACCCCAACTTATTGTCTGCCTTCCTGCTGATCATCATGAGTGCGGCGGCGTCGATGATGATCTGTACCCGCCACCGCTGGCATCATGTCATGTACCTGGCCTTTTTTGCCATCCTGGCCTTGTGCCTGGTCCTGACCTATTCCCGTGGTGCCTGGCTCAGCGTCTGCGCCCTGGTCTTTTTCTTCGGCCTCTTCTGGGATAAACGGGTATGGCTCCTCTTTTTGGCAGGTCCTTTGATCCTGGCCTTTTATCACGGTGGCGTCGCCGACCGCCTGATGTCCATTTTCAGCCACAGCGAAGCGGATACGTCCGTGTCCATGCGCATGGACATGTGGGAAGCGGCTATTGCCATGTTCGTCGACCATCCCGTCCTGGGTATCGGCTGGGGCGCTTTCAAGCACGTCTATCCGGTATATAATGAATTGATTCAGGAAGCGGGCATCGTCATCTTCCACGCCCATAATATGTACCTCAACATCCTGGCTGAAACGGGCCTGGCTGGCTTTTTTTTCGGCTTATGGTTCTTCTTCGGCAATGCCTGGTATGCCATCGGCTATTTGCGCAGCCATAAGGAACATACCTTTGACCGTTCTCTGGCCATGAGCCTGGCTGCCGCCGTCTTGTCCCTGGCCATCAGCGGTATGAGCGACTACGATTTATTTAGTACCCAGATTTCACTTACCTTTTGGCTCATGAGCGCCCTTTTCGCCAATATGTACGGCGAAGAATGTGAAAAAAACAGCAAAAATAGTTTGCGAAATAATTCACAATGATATATAATAAGCTTGTGACTATTATCACTAGATAAGATGACTTATAGCTATAGGGAATAGCTTGGGACATAGTTGGAGGGTATTATCCATGAGACAGAAAAAGGCAATATCGGATGCTGTCATCGAACGATTGCCGCTGTACTACAGGGACTTGCTGTTATTGCAAGATGCGGGAATCGATATTATCTCATCCGAAAAATTAGGGGAACGACTCGGCATTACACCGGAACAGATCCGTAAAGACCTGACCTGCTTCGGCGCTTTTGGGAAAAAGGGCGTAGGCTATTACGTCAGCGAATTATGCCAGCAGATCGTAGAAATCATCGGTCTGCAGCAGCATTGGAAAATCGGCATCGCCGGCATCGGCCATCTCGGCTGGGCCTTGGCGAACTATAAGACTTTCGGCCGCCTGGGCTTCCGCACGACAGGCTTGTTCGACGTCGATCACCGTATCATCGGCCAGAACGTCGGCGGCGTCGAAGTCACGCCGATTTCTGAAATGGGCGAAGTCATTCAGCGCGAAGGCATCCAGATCGGCATCATTACGACGCCGGCAGCCGTTGCCCAGCAGGTCGCCGACCAGATGGTCGCTGCCGGCATCCGGGGCATCCTGTCCTTTGCACCGCTGCGCCTGACCGTACCAGACGGCATCTTCGTCTTCCGCGAAGACCTGTCCATCGGCCTGAGCCGCATTTCGTACTATTTAACGAATAAGAAAGATTAGTGGTTCGTGGCTAACCACTAACCACTAGCTGCTAACCACTAAAAAGGCTTGTCGCCGTGCGACAAGCCTTTTTCTATGCTATAATATTCCTACATTCCAACACTTATAGAATGAGGTGATACTATTATGGATTCTATCTACGGTTCCTATGGACCGGCTTTGGACGCGACGCTGAATGATATTATCGGCCGTATCCAGGCTTATAGTGATGATATGAAGAACAAGACGGGCGAAGCCGCTTATGAACATCTGATTTACCGCATCAAGTCGGAAAACAGCATGCGGGAGAAATGCGACCGCAAGGGCCTGCCGCAGACGGCTTACTCGGCACTCCACGATATCCGCGATGCCATCGGTATCCGCATCGTCTGCTGCTTCCTCGATGATATTTACAGGGCCATTGATTTTCTCAAAAGCCTGGACGGCGTCCGCATCGTCGAAGAAAAAGATTATATCCGCCACGTCAAACCCAATGGCTACCGCAGTTACCACGTCATTTTGGAACTGGAAGAACCTTATGAAGACGTGACTGGCGCCAATCCGGGCCATTTTTACGCTGAAGTCCAGCTGCGCACGATTGCCATGGATTCCTGGGCCAGCCTGGAACACCAGATGAAATACAAGCATGACATCAAGAATCCGGAACTCATCGTCCGGGAACTCAAGCGCTGTGCCGATGAACTGGCATCGTGCGACGTGTCCATGCAGACTATCCGCAATTTGATCCATGCACAAGAATAAGGGGGAATTGTCATGCGCCTTCTCTTAGCTGAAGATGAAAAAGAAATGTCCGCTGCCTTAGTGGCAATCCTGACCCATTCCGGGTACGAAGTGGACGCCGTCTATGATGGCCAGGCTGCCGTCGATAAGGCCCTGTCCCAGTCGTATGACTGCATGATCTTCGATATCATGATGCCCAAGAAGGACGGCGTCCAGGCCTTGAAGGAAATCCGTGAAAAAGGGAATATGACGCCGGTCATCATGCTGACGGCCAAAGCCGAAATCGACGACCGCATTACCGGCCTCGATGCCGGTGCCGATGATTATCTGACCAAGCCCTTCGCCATGGGGGAACTTTTGGCCCGCCTGCGCTCTCTGACGCGGCGGTCGACGGCCTTTACACCGTCGAAACTCACCGTCGGCAATGTCGAACTCGACGTGGAAGAACAGGAACTGGCCTGCCGCAACTCCATCCGCCTGGCCAATAAGGAAACGAAGCTCATGAGATTCTTTATGGCTAATGTTGGCAAAACCTTGTCGACAGCTCAGATTTTTGACAATGTATGGGGCGACGAAGATGATGTCGACGATAGCATCGTCTTTATTTATGTCTCCTATTTACGGGAAAAACTCGAAGCCGTCCAGGCCGATGTCGAAATCGTCGGCGAAAGAGGGCAGGACTATGTCCTGACTTTGAAAGAAGCGTCTGCGGAGGTCTAGACCATGAATATGATCAAACGCCTGCGCCGTAAATTCATCATCATGGCGACAATCGGCGTCCTCGTCGTCCTCGGTGGCGCCCTGGGCCTCATCAATACCATTGCCTACATGCGGATGCATCAGCAGGTCATGTCCGTATTGACCTATATCATCCATAATGATGGCGCTGTGCCGCAAAAAATCGGCGGCGATGACGGCAGTTTCTTCAGCGACCCATCGTGGACGGAAGAAACGCCGGAATTTGCCTATCAGATACGCTTTTTCAGCGTCCTCGTCAGTGCTGATGGCTACGCACAGCATATCGACATCCAGCATATCGCCTCATTTTCTGAAAAGGAAGCCATCGAATACGCCCGGACGACCGTTGCCGAAGCCAGGAGAAGCGGGGAGAACCAGGGATTTTTCAAGAAAGGACGGGCCAGTTATGCCTATATGATCATGCCTGACGACGACGGCAGTTTCCTCATCGTTATCCTCGACTGCACACGCGATGTTGCCGCCGTCTCCTCGTTCCTTCGCTATTCTCTCTGGTTCGGCCTGGGCTGTGTCATCCTTTACGTCCTCATCCTGGCGGCCATGTGCAACATCGCTATCCGGCCTTTCGTCCGCAACATGGAGAACCAGAAACGATTCATCACCAACGCCGGCCATGAGCTCAAGACGCCGATTGCCATCATTTCAGCCAATGCCGAAGCCATCGAGATGCTCAACGGCCAGAGTCAGTGGACAGACAGCATCCTCAAGCAGGTCCGCCGCCTGTCCAATCTTATCCAGGACCTGATCATGCTGTCCAAGATGGGCGAACGCTCGCAAGTCGATTTAGTCATTACCGATGTCGACTTGTCGGCCACGGTCCGGTCTGTCGCCGAATCCTTCCAGCAGCTGGCTGTTGATGCGGAAAAGACCTTGCATACTGATATTGCCGATGGCATCCATGTCAAAGGCGACAGCAAATGCCTGTATGAACTGGTCAATATCCTCGTCGACAATGCCGTCAAGTACTGCGATGACCACGGGGACATCCAAGTTTCCCTGCGCCGTCCCCGCCTGGGAAAGGGGGCTGTCGTCGCCGTGACCAATACCTATGCCGATGGGGCCAATGTCGACTATTCCCGCTTCTTTGAACGCTTCTACCGCGGCGATACGTCCCATAACAGCCAGAAAGCCGGCTATGGCATCGGCCTGTCTATGGCCGAAGAATTGACGAAACTCATGGACGGTAAAATCAATGTGTCGTACAAAGCCCAACGTATAACGTTTACTGTTCGCCTGGGCTGATTTTCCCTATAGGGAAAGCGCCTGACCTGTGATATAATGTGACCAACATCACTTTTATTCAGGGGGAAGATACTAATGGAAATGCAAATGGAATACATCCGTAAATTACCGGAACCGCAGGAATTGATGGAACAATTTCCCATCGACGACAAGGTCAAAGCCATCAAGGCGAAACGGGATGAAGAAATCAAGGACATCCTGACAGGGAAAGACAACCGTTTCCTGCTCATCATCGGGCCCTGCTCGGCCGATAACGAACCGGCCGTCCTCGATTATATTCACCGCCTGGTCAAAGTCCAGGAACAGGTCAAAGATAAAATTTTCATCATTCCGCGCGTCTATACCAGCAAACCGCGTACTATCGGCGTCGGCTACAAAGGCATGCTCCACCAGCCCGACCCGGAAGGCAAGGAAGACATGCTGGGCGGCATCATCGCCATCCGTGAAATGAATGCCCGCGTCGTCCGCGAAACGGGCTTTACCTGTGCCGAAGAAGTCCTCTATCCGGAAATCTTCCGCTACCTGTCGGACCTCTTGTCCTATGCAGCCGTCGGCGCCCGGTCCGTCGAAGACCAGTTCCATCGCATGATCGCCAGTGGCGTCGGCATCCCGGTGGGCATGAAGAATCCGACATCCGGCGATATTTCGGTCATGCTCAATTCTATTGAAGCGGCCCAGCATACGCAGGACTTCCTCTTCCGCGGCTGGGAAGTCCGCACAAAGGGGAACCCGCTGGCTCACGCCATCCTGCGCGGCTATGTCGACAGCTTCGGCAACAGCATGCCTAACTATCACTATGAAAACCTCCAGCGCCTGTACGAAGCCTATGGCAAGCGTGACCTGGCCTATCCGGCCGTCATCGTCGACGCCAACCATGCCAACTCGGGCAAGAAATACCTGGAACAGATCCGCATCGCCAAAGACGTCATCCACAGCCGTAAACATTCGGCCGACATCAAACAGCTGGTCAAAGGCTTGATGATTGAAAGCTACATCGAAGACGGGAACCAGAAAATCAGCGAAGGCACGTACGGCAAATCCATTACCGACCCCTGCCTGGGCTGGGAAAAATCGGAACGCCTCATCTACGACATGGCAGAATTATTGTAATTAGTGGTTCGTGGTTCGTAGCGGCCTTATGGACGCAACGTAGGGGCCGTCCTGATAAGGCGGCCCGCTTTTCTTTGAATTTAAGACCACCCACTAACCACTAGCCACTAAAAAAGCGCTGTCGCATGAAGGTTTATTCCAACATGCGTGGCCCCTTTTACTTTATAGTTTGTAGCACAGAGTTTGTAGTTTGCAGAGAAAACCTTCAAAGTTAAAGCCATCCGCTAACCACTAACTGCTAGCCACTAACAACTTAAAAGGGCTTGTCGCATGTGCGACAAGCCCTTTTTTTTAAAATGTATCCAACAAGGTGTACCCTTTCCCGCGGAGGAACGTTTCCGTTTCCATTTCGCGGGTCTTGAAGACGGCAACCGGTGTGCCGGCCTGGCGGTTATAGGAAATGTACAGATAATCGATGGAGATGTTGGCCTGGCGGAGATTGTCGAGAATCTTGTCCAGGCAGCCCGGCGTATCGCCCATTTCGACGGCGACGACTTTGTCTGCATGACATTGGTAGCCGGCTTCCTGTAATTTGGCAACAGCCAGTTCCGGGTCGGTGACGATGAGGCGGATGATGCCGAATTCGGCGCTGTCATTGGCCAGCATCGTGTAGATATTGATATTGGCATCGGCCAGGACCGACGTCATCTTGCGCAAAGCGCCTTTTGTGTTTTCAGCGAATACAGAAACTTGATTGAGCATAAATCAGAATCCCCCTTGATGATAAAATATTGTGACGTTGTTCCCATTTTACCATAAAAAGACAGGCTTGTAAGGGGAGCAGAATCTGTTAAACGTTTCAGAATAATCGAGTCGTGATATAATAAAAGTATAGGAACTATGTTTTTTTATGATATGAGGTGAGCGCTATGCCAGCTTGGTTCATCATCTTCTTATTTTTACTGATTACAGGGATTGCTAAACTCTATATGTGGCTCGGCGTCACGGACCTCTTGAAAGCCATCATCGCCGCGACCTTGACAACCTTCGTCATCGTCTGCGCCCTGCGGCGCAGCGGCCAGAAACAGGCCGAACAAAAAGAAAGAGAAAAGGCAGCAGCCCTTGAAAAAGAAAACATCCAGCCAGCCTCAGAAAATACCCAGCGCGACCATCAACTCGACGCTGATGATGCCGCCTTCCTGTCTGCCGTAGGAACCGGACTGATTTTGCACGAACTCCACGAACGGAATAAAGAGCAGGAACGGGCAAGCCGCGATTACGACGGAAATTGGGATAACCCCGATGACGACAGCTAGTATGATGACTGGGAGTAGGGGAAATGGGGAAACCAATTATTAAGAAGGCGATTTTTTATGGAAAGAAAAATTAAAGAATTTTCTAATGGAACATATCTATCATTTGATACCGGATATTTTGATGATTGGTGTGTATATTTAACGAATAGAAATGGCCGAAGGTATTCGCCTAAAGATTCAGATTATTTTACAATATTGAAAGAATATGCTAATAAATATGGTTACAAAAGGATATATGGAGACTTTATACAGATATATAATTTAACCGGTAAAGTAGCTGAACTGTCTGTATTACAAAAAATTTCGATGATAGCATATACTTATCAAGAAGATTCGGAACTTTTAGATATCATTTTTTCAATTCTTTACATGGGAATGATTGCAGAGGAAAATAAAAAAGGAACTCATTTAGGAAAAAGAATAAAAAGGCTTGGCATATACACTTTGTTAATAGAGCAAAAAAAAGTAGATTATGCAGCCAATTTTATGCGTCATATGGGATGGCGTGAAATTGATTCTTTGTGTAGAGAAAGAGGTTTTTAGATTTTTTGTTGGTGAGAAAAAATTATATTGAATGATAGCCAAATGACTCATATATGAGAAGGGGGATTCTCATGTATGAGTCGTTTGGCTTATTCAATAAGTGAATTAATGGCCTATTTTAATTGCAATATATCTAAAGGAATTTCATTGAAGAAGTAGTAACATTCCATATTTGCAATATATTGCAAGGTGTCGCGATACATGGAGTGTTGAAACCAATCATTGAATACGTAAATAAATACTACGGAATAGCCTAATGGAGAAAACAATTTTTCATATTCTTGTTTCTTGAAATGACAACCAGGCAATTTTTCATCAACGGATCCAGATTCGCTTTGAAACTTTTTTTCAATGATAAACGCCGTTTTTGTTATTTCATTAATGAAACATTCATCAGGAAGCCATTGTTTTGAATTATACTGACGATAATCGATTCCACGTGGTGCTAAAAAGCAAGAATATAAAGCATGTTTGGGAACTGAATAGCCAATAAGTTTCTGCTCATTGTAGACTTCATAACCGATTGATTTCCGGTTTGATGAAATTGGATTTAATATGAAGTTATGATATTGTAAGGCATCTTTTAACGAAGTCGTTTGTTCAAATCTTAAACCATTTTTATTGGTTTTTGCGCCTCCGCCATGGGTGTTTGGAATATGAGTCATAATAAAAACCCCTTTCGTAAATAAATTTTAAATTGACTTTTTAGTCATTTTATATGGATCTTTATTATACTCAATTTTTGAGGCACTTTTGACTTTTTAATGAATTTTTAATGATTCTTGAGTGAATTTTTATGATATTCTCATTTTAACCTCGTACATTTATGATGATAAAAGTTTATTTGAGGTGATAAAATGAAATGGCAACCAGATGATTTTACCTTGGAAATGACATCGGTATGGTCTTTTCCACAACGAGGAAAATGGGCGACGCATGATGGTAACTATCGTGGGAATTGGTCTCCCTACATCCCACGCAATTTAATACTTCGATATTCTGGCGAAGGGGATAGGATTTTAGACTGTTTTGTAGGTGGAGGAACGACCTTAGTTGAGGCTAAATTATTAAGTCGGAATTGTATAGGCGTTGACGTAAATGAACAGGCTCTAGACCGATGCCGAAAGAAATGTGATTTTTCATGTCCGAATATGGGGAAAATTTATTTGAAACAAGGAGATGCACGGAATCTTCATTTTATACAAGATGCATCAATCGATTTTATTTGTACCCATCCTCCTTATGCAAATATTATTCAGTATAGTCAAGATATAGAACAAGATTTGTCTCGACTGGATGTTGACTCGTTTTTAGCGGAAATAAAAAAAGTGGTTTGTGAATGTTATCGTGTTCTTAAAAAAGGAAAATTTTGTGCGATTCTAATGGGAGATATCCGGAAAAAAGGACATGTTATTCCGTTGAGCTTTTGGGTTATGGATTTATTTTTGCAACAAGGTTTTTCTTTAAAAGAGATGATTATAAAAGAACAGCACAATTGTAGAGCGACAGGCTTTTGGAAAACAAATAGTGTAAAGTATAATTTTTTGTTACTGGCACATGAACATTTATTCGTATTTCACAAAATTAGTTGAAAGATAGGGAGGCTATTGGTACAATAATACGAGTGATAATTTTTAGATTGAGGTAAAATAATGACAGAATTTAAAATGAGTCCTTTTGTAAAATGGGCAGGCGGTAAAAGCCAGCTGTTGGATACTTTGATTGCAAAACTTCCAGTGCAGTACGGTCGATATTATGAACCCTTTATAGGGGGAGGCGCTTTTTTATTAGGCTTATCTCCTAAAAAAGCTGCTATTAATGATACTAATAGTGTTTTAATCAATATTTATCGGCAGCTAAAAGAAAACGAAAACGAAGTGATTGAACGGCTGAGAAATTTAGATTCTGTCCTTTGTGATAAAGAAAGATATTACCGATTAAGAAAAAAATATAACGAAAAAATTATGCAAGGCTGTACTTTGGATACAGAAGTAGCGGCTCTTATGATTTGGTTAAACAAGCATTGTTTTAATGGTCTGTATCGTGTTAACAAAAAAGGTCTGTTTAATGTGCCTTGGAATCGAAGGGAAAAAGGAAATTCTTTTGATGAAAGTAATTTACAGGCTATAGGGAAGTATCTTCGGGATAATGATATACTCATTCGCAATGAAGACTTTGAAATTTTCTGCAATCAGGTCCAGGCTGGCGATTTTGTTTACTTTGACAGTCCCTATATACCGGTTACTGAGACGGCTAATTTTACAGACTATACTGCTGATGGATTTACCTTAGCCGATCATCAGCGATTGGCGAATTTATTTGATGTATTAAATGACCGAGGCGTTTTTATTATGTTATCCAATAATGATACCCCCTTAGTTTATGAATTATATGGGAATAAAGGGTATAAAATACAGTCTATTGATGTAAAAAGATTGATTAACCGTAATGCCAAGAAGCGAACGGGGAAAGAGGTTATTATTACAAATTACTGACGGAGGAAAAATGGATAAACTATTTAAAGGACAACAGATTATACCGACTTATGAGACGGAAAATTCTATGCTTGTTTTGGGAGATACTTTTCAAGTTTTAGATAAACTGAAATCGCAATCTGTTGATTTAATTTTTGCCGATCCGCCCTATTTTTTATCAAATGGCGGGTTTACTTGTTCTGGGGGAAAACAAGTTTCTGTCAATAAAGGAGATTGGGATGCTGCTGATGGCTGGCCTGCAAAACATCGATTTAATCGGCGATGGCTTCATCGCTGCCATCGTATTTTAAAACCGAATGGCAGTATTTGGATTAGTGGTACGCTGCATAATATTTTTTCTATTGGCATGGCGTTGGAACAAGAAGGGTTTAAGATTATCAATAATATTACCTGGCAAAAGTCCAATCCGCCGCCTAACTTAGCTTGTCGTTGTTTTACCCATTCGACAGAAACAATTATTTGGGCTAAATTGAATGATAAGAAAGCAAAACAAACTTTTCATTATGACTTGATGAAAGCGGAAAATGGTGGAAAGCAAATGAAGGATGTTTGGACTACTTCGCTCACTCCACCATCCGAAAAAACGGAAGGCAGGCATCCGACGCAAAAACCATTATTTATCTTGGAAAGAATTATTAAAGCTTCTTCTAATGCTGGCGATATTGTGTTGGACCCATTTTGCGGATCTTCGACGACGGGCGTGGCAGCACAAAAATTAGGAAGAAAATATATTGGCATTGATAGTAATGACGGATATATTGACTTATCTATAAGGAGATTAAAAAAATGTGCAAACGAAACTTTAAAGATTGGCTGAAGACCATGAGAAAATCAATAAATCAGTATAATTACTATATAGATTTTCCTAAAATATATAAAAACGTTGAGGAAAAGAAAGTTGAGCTTCATATTCTCAATGCCCTAGTAGGCAGCAAGAATATAAAAGAAGAATTTGTTGATATCTTGCATCGTTATCCTGAAGTACTGGAATGTATTCCTATCATTTTAGCAGTACGAGCTAATGAAATTTATGCGCAAGATGAGAACGGTGCTTTTACCTATAATTTTCATAAAATGAATCAGTCTATTGAGCAATATGTCTATTTTATGGAAAAGACAGGGCTGTTTGATTTGATTGCCAATCATATTATTAATAATTTGTATGATTATTGTCTTGGTGTTGAAACGGGATTGGATACGAATGGAAGAAAAAATCGCGGTGGCGATCAAATGGAAGATCTTGTTGAACGCTATATTCAGCATACAGGCGTAGAGTATTATAAAGAAATGTATTTGTCAGATGTGGAAGAAAAATGGAGTGTTGATTTATCGGCAATTTCAGCGCAGGGAACGACGACAAAACGTTGGGATTTTGTTGTGAAAACGCAAAATATGATATATGTTATTGAAACTAATTTCTATACATCAGGAGGCTCTAAATTAAATGAAACGAGCCGGAGTTATAAGATGATTGCAGAAGAATCTAAAGATATAACGGATGTAAAATTTGTTTGGATTACTGATGGTGGAGGATGGAAAAGCGCAGCTCGTAATTTAGAAGAAACTTTTCAGGTTATGGATACGCTATACAATATTGCGGATATGGAAAATGGTACTTTAGAAAAGCTATTTTCGATTTAAGCTGATGCACCAGTAGGATTATTTTCCACGAGCCGCGGGTCACTCGAGGCGATGTCGTTAATTTGAATCCGAGGCAGCCTGCGAACTGCCTAAACGCCCCCCTAACAATCTTATCGCTAATGTGATATAATTAACCATTACGGATAATAGTATCTCATTAGCGATTTTTTTGAAGGAGGATTTTTTGGATGCGGCCTTTTGTTCATTTGCATGTTCATACTCAGTACAGTTTATTCGACGGCTTGTGCAAGATTCCCGATATGGTGAAGCGGGCCAAGGAGTTGAATATGCCGGCTGTGGCGATTACGGATCATGGCAATATGTACGGTGTCATTTATCTGTATAAAGAAGCCGTAGCCCAAGGCATCAAGCCGATTCTGGGGTGTGAAGTGTATATGACCCGGGGCAGCCGTTTTGAAAAGAAGACCAAGGAACGGCTTTGCCATCTGATTTTGTTGGCCAAGGACAATAAGGGCTATCATAATCTCATCAAAATCGTGTCCAAAGGCTTCGTCGATGGGGAAAATAATTATCACAAGCCCCGCGTCGACTATGATCTGCTCGAACAGTATCATGAAGGGCTCATCGCTATGAGTGCCTGCATCGAAGGCCACATCCAGCAGGATATCCTCAATCATAATGAAGAAGGGGCCAAGCGGACGCTGGATCGCCTGGTCTCTATTTTCGGCAAGGATGACTTTTACTTGGAAGTCCAGAATCACGGGATTCCCGAGGAAAAAGTCGTCCGCACGGTATTCAAGCGCTGGTCCCGGGAGTACGGTCTGAAGCTGGTGGCGACCAATGATTACCATTACATCGACCCCAGTGACGCAGCGGCACAGGAAGTCAAGCTCTGTATTTCTACGGGCAGTACCCTCGATGACCCGTCGCATTTCCGTTTCTATAATAATGAGTTTTATATGAAGAGCGGCGACGAAATGGCCGATCTCTTTGCCGATATGCCCGAAGCCCTGGATACGACGCTGGAAATCGCCGATAAATGCAACGTCGAAATCTCCTTTGATGAACGCCATCTGCCGCAGTTCCCGGTACCGGAAGGGGAAACGGATTCGTCGTATTTGCGCAAGCTCTGCGAGCAGGCCCTGCCGGAAAAATACGACCCCATTACAGCGGAAGTCCGCCAGCGCCTGGACTATGAATTAGGTGTCATCGACACCATGGGGTTCCCGTCATACTTCCTCATCGTCTGGGATTACGTCAAATATGCCCGCGACCATGAAATCCCCGTCGGCCCTGGCCGTGGTTCGGCTGCCGGGTCCGTCGTCGCCTATTTGCTGGGCATTACCGGACTGGACCCGCTCAAGTACGACCTCCTCTTCGAACGCTTCCTCAATCCGGAACGCGTCACCATGCCGGATATCGACATGGATTTCTGCTATGAAAACCGGGGCCGCGTCATCGACTACGTTACCCGGAAGTATGGCGTCGACCACGTATCGCAGATCATCACCTTCGGGACACTGGCGGCAAAGGCTGTCTTGCGCGATGTCGGCCGCGTCCTCGATATCCCCTTGAGTGAAGTGAACCGCATCGTCAAGCTGGTCCCCAATGAATTGGGCATGACCCTCGACAAGGCCTTGAAGATGAGCAAGGAATTTCGCGAGGAATATGAACATAACGCTACGGTCCACCGCCTCGTCGATTTCGGCAAATCCCTGGAAGGCCTGGTCCGCCATTCGTCGACTCACGCCGCAGGTGTCGTCATCTCGGCGGTGCCTGTCGATGACTACGTGCCGGTCCAATATTCCAAGGAAGGCGACTTGACGACACAGTATGAAAAGGACCTCGTCGAAGAACTGGGCCTGCTCAAGATGGACTTCCTGGGGCTGCGGACGCTGACCGTTATCGGTGATGCCGTCAAGATGATTAAAAAAGACCACGGCATCGACCTGGATATCAATGCCATCCCCCTGGATGACCCGGCAACGTGCCAGCTCCTGACCGAAGGCGACACGGCCGGCGTCTTCCAGATGGAATCATCGGGCATTACCAACCTGGTCAAGGAACTGGCACCGAAGCATTTCGAAGATATGATTCCCCTCGTCGCCTTATACCGTCCGGGTCCTTTGGGCAGCGGCATGGTCGATGACTTCATTAAAGGCAGTCACGGCGAAAAGAAAGTCACCTACCTGCACCCGCTACTGGAGCCGATTTTGAAAGATACGTATGGTGTCATCCTCTATCAGGAACAGGTCATGCAGATCGCCTCGGTCATGGGGGGCTTTTCCCTGGGCCAGGCTGATTTGCTGCGCCGCGCCATGGGCAAGAAGAAAGAATCCATCCTGGTCGCCCAGCGGGCGAATTTCCTGGCAGGGACGCGGAAGAATGAGATTCCCGACGACATTGCCAACAAGGTCTTCGACCTCATGGTCTATTTTGCCGGCTATGGGTTCAATAAATCCCACTCTGCCGCCTATGCTTACGTAGCCTGGCAGACGGCGTACCTCAAGGCCCATTACCGGCCGGAATTCATGGCGGCGACCATGACCAGCATGATCAACGATGTCAGTAAAATCAGTTACTACGTCGCCGAATGTCGTCGTCACGGCGTCCAGGTCCTGTCGCCGGATGTCAATGCCAGCGTATCCATGTTCTCCGTTCAGGACGGGGCCATCCGCTTCGGCTTGTCTGGCGTCAAGAGCGTCGGCAGCAATGCCATCGACGCCATCGTCAAGGCCCGCGAAGCAGGCGGCCCATTTACGTCGCTCGGCGATTTTTGCAGCCGCGTCGATTACCATATCGTCAACAAGCGGGCGCTGGAAAGCTTGATCAAATGCGGCGCTATGGATTCTTTTGGCAAAAAGCGGTCCCAGCTCATGGCCGTCATCGACCAGGCTATCGCCATGGGTTCTTTGAGCCAGAAAGATTATGCGTCGGGACAAATGGGGCTTTTCGATGATGAAGAAACGGTCATGACGGAACTGGAATATCCTGATATCGACGAATATCCCATTGAAATGCGCCTGGCTATGGAAAAAGAATACGATGGCTTCTATTTTAGCGGCCATCCCCTCAATAAATATAAGGATATCATGAAGAAATTGACGCCTTTGTCCGTCCTCTATGGGGACGACGGACGCCAATATGATGGCAAGCTGATGAATGTCGGCGGCTTGATTACGGCTAAGAAACAGGTCATGACCAAGCGCAATGAACAAATGGCCATCATTACCGTGGAAGACTTCACCCATACCGTGTCGGTCGTCGTCTTTCCCAAGACCTATGCCCGTTATCAGCAGGCTGTTGCCGTCGATATGGCCGTCGCCATCCGCGGCCGGGCCGACATCAACGACGACAGTATCCAGATCCTGGCAGAAGAAGTGAAGCCGCTGGACCAGGAAAAGGGAGAACCTGTGCAGCCGGCAGCCGTTTCCTCTTCGGCAGCCCGTCAGGCCGGTGACTATTGGCATCCCGGCATGGGTGCGAAACTGTTCATCAAGATTCCGGCTCACCTGGAACGGACCGACTTGGCCGGCCGCATCGGCCAGGTCCTGGAACAGCATCCGGGACCGGTCAAGGTCTATTTCCACCTCATGGGAAGCCGCAAGACGATTTTGACCAATGAAAAATATTGGGTAGAAACGACAGAAGATTTGCGGCACACGCTGCAGGCCATGCTGGAACCGCGGTCCCTCGTCGTGCAGTGAGACGTATGAAGGCTTCTGTCATCATGCAAGGTCCCTTTGCTTCACAGTTTGTAGTATGGAGTTCACTACAAACTACAAACTGCAAACTTAATACTCAAAAAGAGGCTGCCTTAACGCGACAGCCTCTTTTTGTCATTTCCCCGGGTCAGCCATGATCTTAGCCAGGACGACGCGGTATCTATCGTTGTATTTTCTCATAGAATCGTTGATGTCCCGGCGGATGCGGGCGATGCTTTCGACGTTATATTCTGCCGGCGGGATGTGGATATCACAGATGACATTGAGCCGGGCGTGGCCTGACGTGATGCGCAGGTGGTCCGTATGATAGCGGGGATATTTTTCGTGGACGATCTGGTCCAAAACGCGTCGGACGGCGTTGATTTGGTGGATGTCCGTGCAGAGCGGGTCCATATGGATGTTGACTTCCATGTGGTACTTGTCCTGCAATTCGTCTTCCAGGACGTCCAAGGCGGCGTGGACTTCGACCAGGTCGGCTTTATCCGGGACTTCGGCGTGAATCGAGCCGAACATGCGGCCCGGGCCGTAGTCGTGGATGCGGATGTCGTGGACGCCGACGACGTGGGGACATTTCAAAGCCATGGCTACGATGCCCCGGACGAGTTCCGGATCCGGCGCCTTTCCCAGGAGGATGTTGATGACGTCTTTGGCAATGCCGTAGCCGGCGTACATGATCATCAAGCCGATAGCCGTGCCGGCAGCGGCATCGATGGGCAGGGTCGTGAATTGTTGGGCAATGGTAGCGACCAGGACGCCCGTCGTGGCGATGGCATCGGTAATGCTGTCAGCAGCTGTTGCGTCATTGACGCCGGAATTGATTTTCTTGCCGATATAGCGGTTATAAAGGCACATCCAGACCTTGACGGCGATAGAGATGACGAGGACACCGATGCTCCAATAGGAAAATTCCATATCTTCCGGTTCAAAGAATTTTTCAATCGACGTTTCACAGAGCTTGTAGCCGACGACGAGGATGATGATGGAAATGGTAAGCGATGCCAAATATTCGAAGCGGCCATGGCCGAAGGGATGTTCTTTGTCTGGCGGCCGGTTGCTCAGCTTGGCGCTGATGATGGAGATGAATGACGAGCCCATATCGGTCAGGTTGTTGAAGGCATCGGATAAGATACCGATGCTGTTGCTCATCATGCCGACGAGAAATTTGCTGACAAAGAGGAATAAGTTGCAGAGAATACCTAAGATACCGCCGAGGATGCTGTATTGTTCACGGACGTGTTTATCGTCTGTGTCTTCATAGTTCTTGATGAAGCGGCGGATAATAAATTCGATCATATAAAGTCACCCAGCTTTCTGATTCCCTCCATTATAGCAGAGATATCAAGAGATACAAGATATAACGAGAAAGAAAATGAGAATAACTAGATTGCTAAAAAGTCATAATACTATCGAAAATGGGAATAGTTATTGAGCATTTTGCCTTGAAGAATTGCAATTCCGTGATTTTTCTATATAATAGAAAGGAAACTTAGAAAATAATAAGTTTGTAAATTATATGTTGAGGAGGATGTATGAATATACGAAAATTACTTATTTTTGATATGGATGGGACCATGTTTGACACGGAGCCTATTTCTTATCGTTGTTGGCGGGACGTGTCAGCCCGATATGGATTCGATCTGGACCGACAGGTGTTCGACCACATGCTTGGCCGTGATAATCGGCGCATCCGGGCTATCTGTGACGATGCTTTTGGGCCGTCCTATCCATATGATGCCATTTGTCGGGAAAAAGTGGCCTTGCAGCTGGACTATTACCGTACTCATGATATCCCTGTCAAACCGGGGCTGCTCCAGGTCCTGCACTATGCCAGGGAAGCAGGGATGGCCTGCGCCGTCGCCTCGTCGTCACCGCGGGCATTGATTGAATATTTATTAGATAAAACAGGCGTGGCCTCCTTCTTTTCCGTTGTCCAGAGCGGGGAAGAGGCAGCCCATGGCAAGCCGGCTCCCGATGTGTTCCTCATGGCTTGCGACAAGGCCCTCGTTGAACCGTCCCGGGCTTTGGTGTTGGAAGACTCCGAAAATGGTATCCTTGCCGCCCATGCGGCGGGAATCCCGTCTATCTGGATTCCCGATTTAATTACCATTCCCAAAGACGTACAGGCCCTGGCCTGGAAATGTTGTCACAGCCTGGATGAAGTACCGGAGCTGTTGGCGAAAGGAGATTATCATGATGACACAGAATAAGCGGAGCCGCTGGCTTTTGCTCATGACCGTATTGTTAGGGATGCTGGCGGCGATTGCCCCGTTGTCGACGGATATGTACCTGCCGGCCCTGCCGTCGATGATGACGGCATTTGGCGTTACGCCGTCGGTTATCCAGCTGACCTTGACGGCTTCCATGGCCGGCATGGCCCTGGGGCAAATTGCCGTCGGTCCTATCAGCGACGATAAGGGTCGGCGCCTACCCCTGATGGTCGGCATGGCTATTTTCACCTTGTCGACGGTGGGCTGTATTTGGTCGCCGTCCATTCAGATTTTCCTCATCTTCCGCCTCATTCAGGGATGCGCCGGCGGTGCCGGTATCGTCCTGTCCCGGGCCATTGCCCGCGATATCTGCAAGGGCAGTGCCTTGACGCGACTCTTTGCCATGCTCATGCTGGTCAATGGGATTGCTCCTATCCTGGCTCCCGTCATCGGCGGCCAGATCCTGCGCTTTGCCCCGTGGGAAGGCGTCTTCCTTTTCATTGCCATTGTCGGGCTGCTCCTGACCGTATCGGCCGGTTTGATGCGTGAAACCCTGCCTCAGCGGCGACGCGTTTCCGGTGGCATGGCGGCCAGTCTGAACGGCTTTACGGCCCTGTTCCGTCAGCCTTATTTCATGGGTCATTGTATCATGCAGTGCTTTGCTTTTGCCGCCTTTTTTGCCTATATTTCCGGATCGTCCTTTGTTTTCCAGAACGTCTACAGCGTATCGGCTCAGGCTTTCAGCCTCATCTTTGGCATCAATGGTGTCGGCCTCATGATCAACGGTGCCGTTACGGGCCGGTTGACAGGCCGCATTGCTGACTGGAAACTCCTGCGGTTTTCCTTGTTCCTGGCCGCTGTCGGCAGCGTGGCCCTGCTGGCAGCCTTCAGTACCGGCATGCCGCTGCCGGTCATCATGGTCCTCCTGTTCCTGACCGTATCGACGCTGTCCATGATGAGCACCAGCAGTTTTTCCATGGCTATGCAGGACCAGGGACGCAGTGCCGGCAGTGCATCGGCTCTCATCGGATTCTTTTCCATGATCAGCGGCGCCGTCATGGCCCCTGTCGTCGGCATCGCTGGCGACCATACGGCCATTCCCATGGGCATCGTCATGGTCATTGGCGAAATCGGTGCCCTCCTGACCTTCTATGCCTTGATCTATCCGAGACATAAGGATAGTTTGTAGCATGGGGGTTGTAGAAGAGGGTTTAAATTTAAAACCATCCGCTAACCACTAACTGCTAGCCACTAACCACTTAAAATGGCTTGCCGCATATGCGGCAAGCCATTTTTTCATATATTCCGTGCGACGAGTTTATCGAGTGGTTCATCTGGCCGCTGGAAGGGGATATCCGGTTTTTGCGACAGGTACTCTAAGGCGAAGCCCAGGCAGGTGGCGGCGCCGTAGGTCAGGCCGTCTTCGTCGAGGTCAAATTCGGGCGTGTGGTGATTGGCACCGCAGCCTTTTTCTTTGTTTTCGATGCCTGTAAAAGTCAGGACGCCCGGGTAAAGGCGGGAGGTGATGGCGAAGGTTTCCGATGCCATCCAGGGCGTGCAGTCCGTGAGGGCATCGGTGCCGATATATTTTTCGACGGCTTTTTCGGCGATTCCGACGCAGACCGGATTGTTCTGGACTTCAAAGAGCGGTTCCGGCATGTGCAGGATGTCATAGCGGCAGTCATAGGTCTGGCAGGCGTTGGCGAGGATGCGCTTAAATTCTTCATAGAAGCGCTTGCCAGCGTGGTCGTAGCTGAAGAAGCGGCAGGTGCCGGCAAAGGTCAGGCTGTTGGGGATGACGTTGAGGACGTCACCGCTGTGCAGGCTGCCGATGGAGAAGGTCAGACATTCTTTCGGTGGTACAGCCCGCATCCGCAGGGCCTGCATATTGCCGTAGAAGTCGTGGAAGCAGTCGATGGGGCTTTCGGCCAGGTCCGGCCGGGAGCCGTGGCCGCCGTGGCCGTCGATGCGGATTTCAAAGCCGAAGCCGCCGGCCATGGGAGCTTCGTGGCAGATAGCAACTTTGCCTGCCGGAATATCCCAGCGGACGTGGGTCGCGTAGCAGGCGTCGATATGCCAGGGACTATCGGTTTCCAAGTAGCGCAGGAGATATTCCAAAGGCCCTGATTCCTCTTCGCCTCGTTCAAACATCAAGACGACTGTGCCGTCCCACTGGTCCTTCCAGCGGTTGAGCCATTTCGCGGCCATGAGCTGCATGGCCATGTGGCCGTCGTGCCCACAGGCATGCATGACGCCGTGGTTCTGGGAGCGGCAGACGCGGGGACGGGATAAGTTCTTCTCGCCTTCCTCAATGGGCAGGGCATCGACGTCGGCCCGCAGGAGCAGGGTCTTGCCTGGGCCTTTGCCATCGATCCAGGCGATGAGTCCGCCTTTATCGATTATGCGATAGGAAATGCCATAGCCTTTCAATGTTTCCGCAATGTAGGCCAAGGTCTGGTCTTCCTGTTTGGACAGTTCCGGATGTTCATGAAAATGGCGGCGCAAGGCGACGAGTTCGCCCTGGTCTTTGCGTACTGTTTCGAGAATATCGATCATCTTTGCTTCCCCCTCCAGGTTATTCTTCAATCCCGATGCGGGCGGCAATGCCCCGGTCAAAGGGATGTTTGATTTTCTTGATTTCAGAGACGTAATCGGCTAAGTCCAGCAATGCCGGACTGGGATTGCGGCCGGTCAGGACGACTTCTGTATGAGCCGGTTTTCCTTTTAAGAAATGGATGACCTGTTCTTCCGGGACGAGTCCCAGGGCACAGGCGCCGACGAGCTCATCGCAGACGGCCAGGTCGGGGTGATGCTTTTCGCAGAAGTCCTGGATTTTTTGCAACAGTGTTGTCTGGGCTTGGCAGGTCTCTTTTTTTTCGTCTGCTGTCATCTGGAACGTGAACTTGGTCATGGCTTTTCCCCTCAGGACCGTGACCTGCGTCAGGGCTTTGAGGGCTTCCAGTTCGCCCGTCGGCCGGCCCTTGAGAAATTGCGCGAAGAGGACCTTGCCGCCCCGGCCGGCACAACGAAGGACCAGCCCCAATGAAGCCGTCGTCTTGCCCTTGCCGTCACCACAATATATATGTATTAAACCGGTATCCATCCTATCACCTCGCACTATTATAATGTCATTATTATACCATAATCAAAAGGGGGCAGGTAGTGGCCAGGCGCATCCATTCGTGATATAATATAACATCAGTTAATTTTTTGTGAAAGGAAGGCCGGGAAAATGGAAGAACGAGCCTGTCAGCTATTGACAGCTTTAGAAGATGCAGGCTTTGAAGCCTATGTCGTCGGCGGTGCTGTGCGCGACCTGCTCATGGGGAAAGAGCCGCATGATTACGACATTACCACGTCTGCCCGGCCAGAAGATATACGGGCTGTTGCCGAAAAAGAAGGCTGGCATACGGTTGAAATCCATGGCGAAGCCTTCGGCATCGTCGTCGTTGTTGTCGGTGGCCAGACTTTTGAAGTCGCCACCTTCCGCGGCGAAGCCTATGGAGAAGACAGCCACCGTCCCGATACGGTCTGGTATGCCGATACCCTGCGTGAAGACGTCCTGCGCCGCGACTTCACGGTCAATGCCATGGCCATGGATTGGCGCGGCGATATTTACGACTACGTCGGCGGCCAGAAAGATTTACGCAAGAAGCGGCTGGTCACTGTCGGTGATCCGGTCCGCCGCTTCCAGGAAGATGCCCTGCGGTTGTTCCGGGCCTGCCGCTTTGCCGGCCAGCTCGACTTCATGGCTTCAAAAGAATTGATCCAGGCCATGCCAAAGGCCTTTGGCCGCGTTTCTGGCTTGTCTTTAGAACGAGTCGTCAATGAAATGGACCGCCTCATGGTTACGCCGGCGGCTTACCGGGGGCTGGATATCCTGGTCCGCACCGGTCTCGGTAGCTGTTCGTGCCGACAGAAGGTGAAAGGCTGCTATGAAGCCGTCCCGATCCTGCCGGAATTGAGCCATCTGCCGGAAACGCCGCAGTCGAAGCCTTTCCATCTCTTCGATGCCTGGGTGCATACCTTGGCGACCGTCGCTCATACGCCGCCGGACCTGACTATCCGATATGCGGCGTTATTTCACGATATCGCCAAGGGCCTGCCGGGAATCCGTGGGGTCCATAAGGGCCGTTACACCGATTATGGCCACGATGCCAAAGGAGCGGAACTGGCGGAAGCCATTTTACTGCGCTGGCATAAGAAACCAGCCTTTGCCCAGCGCGTGGCCTGGCTGGTCAAGACGCATATGAAATTCCATTTCTTTGCCAATACGGCCGAAGGCGATGTACAGAAGTGGCTGCGCCATGAAGCCCTCGACGGGCCTTTCCGCCGGACTGAGGAGCTCGTCGAAGCTGTCGGGCAGGCTACGGCCGTTGCCTGTGGTGATATTTTAGGCTGTGGTCATGCCGATGCCAGCACAGAAGGGACGGAATCTTTCGGGGCCTATATGGCCGTACTGGCCCAAGCCATGCCAGTCAGTACCAAAGACCTGCATTACGACCGACGGATTCCCGAGGCTTGCGGCCGTCAGACCGGCGACTGCCTGCGGGTCCTCTTGAAACGGGTCCAGAACCAGGAACTGGTAAATGATGCCGATGTATTGGCCGAAGCAGCCCGGCGCTGGCTGAAGCGTCATGAAGGGGCAGGGCATCATGGATAAGAATGAAAAGACCTTGAAGCATCGCATTTGTATCCGCATGATTATTTGTATGGGTATTTTTGCACTCATCGGAGCGGGCATTGTCAGAAATCTATTCAGGGAACAAGTCATCAATCATGAACTACGTGTAGCAGAAGCCCAGGAGCAGACGCAGGTCGAACGGAACCTGCAATCGCCGCGGGGTATGATCCTCGACCGCAACGGCAAGGTCCTGGCCATCAGCGAGATGTCCAAGTCCCTTTATGCCGACCCGACCATGCTCAACGAGGATCCGGCAGTGGTGGCTGATTTATTGGCACCGTATCTGCGGATTCCCAAAGATGTTATCGAACACCGGTTGAAAGAGGATACGGCCTTTGTCTGGCTCGACCGCCAGATGGACCATGAAAAATATGAAGCCGTTGAATCGATCATTAAAGAAGAAAAATTGCACGGCCTGGCTTTCCGCGATGAAAACCGACGCTTTTATCCGAACGGCTCGATGGCCGCCCAGGTCATCGGCTTTGTCGGCGAAAATGACCATGGCCTGGAAGGCATCGAAATGATGCTGGATGATGAGATCCGCGGCAGCAAGCAGACCTTCCGCCTGCAGACCGATAACCACAACATCCCTGTCTTTTCGTCGGCCTTGAAACGGATTCTGCCTGATAAGGAACGGTCCGTCTGCCTGACCTTGGACAGTACCATTCAGTATGTCGCTGAAAAGGGTCTGGATGGCATCATGTCCCGGAGCCATCCTTTTGGCGCTTCGATCATCGTTATGGATCCTAAGACCGGTGAAATCCTGGCCATGGCCAGCCGGCCTACGTATGACCCGAATGATTACAGCAAGGGCAATAAGGAAGCTTATAAGAACCGGGCCGTCGTCAATGTCTACGAACCGGGGTCGACTTTTAAACCGCTCATGGCCGCAGCGGCCCTGGATTCCGGGAAATGGCACTTAGGGATATTTATCATGATAAAGGGTCTATCCACGTCGCCGACCGGACGATTTACAACTGGGACCACAAGGGGATGGGCGACGTGACCTTGCGGGAAATCATCATGTATTCCATCAATACCGGCATGGTCCATGTCGCCGTGACGACCGGCGGCAAGACACTGACGAATTATGCCCGCCGTTTTGGCTTTGGTACGATTACGGGCATCGAACTGTCAGGTGAACAGGAAGGCATCTTGTTCGACCCGGATAAGATGTCCATCGTCGATACGGCTACTATGGGGATCGGCCAGAGCATCGCCGTCACGCCCCTCCAGATGGTACAGGCTTTCAGTGCCATCGCCAACGGAGGCCACATGATGAAGCCGTTCCTGGTCAAAGAAATCGACAATCCTGACGGATCCATTTATAAAAAGACAGAACCGAAAGAAGTCGGACAGCCGATTAACGCCGGGACGGCTGAAGCCATCAGTAAGTTCATGGGCGAAGAAGTTTCCATTGGCGGAGGCCAGAGCGCCAAAATCGAAGGTTATCGCTTTGGCGGCAAGACCGGGACGGCTCAGAAGAAGACCGAAGACAGTACGGGGTACGCCGACGGCCAGTATGTCGGCTCCTTTATCGGTTTCGGTCCTTTGGAAGACCCTCGGTTCCTGGTCCTCATCGTCGTCGACGACCCTAAGGGCGTCTATTATGGAGCTCAGGTCGCAGCGCCGGTCTTTAAGGAAATGATGACGGAAATCGTCCGCATGAAGGGGATACGGCCGACAGAAGAGATGAACCAGAAGCCAGTCGGCCCTGTCGTCACGACACCGGCCCGCACCATTCCGCCCGTCCATATTTCCAGCGACGGCGTCCTCATGCCGTCCTTTATCGGCTGGAGTACGAGGGAAGTCAATGATTGGCTCAATGAAGCGGGATTAGGCTTTATCCCCAAGGGGATGGGGAAGGCTATCCAGCAGTCGCCGAAAGCGGGCAGTTATGCGCCGCAGGGCAGCGACGTCACCGTTATTTTCAAACGGAATCCATAGAACAACAGGGGGAACTAGTTATGCAATTACTCAACGGCAAAGAAGTGGCGGCCTTCCATCGCGAACGGGTGGAACGCCGCCTGGCCGATATACAGGAAGAACTCCATATACAGCCGGAATTGGCTATCATCCTCGTCGGTGAGGATGCACCGTCGGCGATGTATGCCAAGTCCATGCAGAAGACGGCCCGTTCTGTCGGTTTAAAGGCAGAAATCTATCAGGAACCGGCTTCTATCAGCGAGGTGGAACTTTTATCGCTCATGGACAGGCTCAATGAGCAGGCGTCCGTCTTCGGTATCCTGCCGATGATGCCGCTGCCGCGTCATTTGAATAGCCAGCGCATCATCGACTGCATCGATCCGAAGAAAGATGTCGACGGTCTGACTGATGTCAACATTGCTCATCTGTATACGGGCCGGCCTGGGTTCGTGCCCTGTACGCCGCGGGCTGTCATTGCCATCCTCGACTATTACCATATTTCCCTGAGTGGGAAGGATGTGGCCATCATCGGCCGCAGCAATGTCGTCGGCAAACCGTTGGCTCAGCTCTGCCTGAACTGCAACGCTACGGTTACCCATTGCCATACGCGCACGAAAGATTTGAAGGCCGTCTGCCGCCGGGCTGATCTGGTCATCGCCGCTGCCGGGAAAGCCGGTTTAGTGACAGGCGATATGATAAAACCAGGCGCTGTAGTCATCGATGTCGGCATCAACCGCGTCGACGGCAAGACCGTCGGCGATGTCGTCTTTGACGAAGTCGCTGCTCAGGCCGGGGCCGTGACGCCCGTGCCGGGCGGTGTTGGCGCCGTGACGACGATGATGGTACTGGAAAACGTCGTCTGCGGCATCGCCCGGACAGAAACCATTTTATAAAAGTGAGGGAGTATAATCTATGCATATCTTAGATAATTTCATGATCCATTATTTACGTCGCTTCGACAAACATTGCTTTACCGTACAACTTCACGACAAGACCTACACCATTGGCGAAGGCCAGCCGTTATTCAACGTTATCATCCACAAAGACATTCCGAAAAAAGATTTGCTGGCGTCGACTTCGCTGGCACTGGGCGAAGCTTACATGCGCAAAGATGTGGAAATCCAAGGTGATTTGTTCACAGCCCTTCGCTGCTTCTTATCCCAGACGAGCCAGTTCTCGCTGGATAAATCCTTGTTCAAACGGATCCTCTATCCGTCGGAATCGAAATCGGCCCAGAAGAAACAGGTTTCGTCCCACTATGACTTGGGCAATGATTTCTATGCTAAATGGCTCGATCCGTCCATGAGCTATTCCTGCGCTTATTTCAAGAACGAAGATGACAGCCTCGAACAGGCTCAGCATAATAAAGTCCACTATATCCTGGAAAAACTCTATCTCAAAGAAGGCATGACCCTCCTCGATATCGGCTGCGGCTGGGGCTATCTGCTCATCGAAGCCGCCAAGAAATATGGCGTCAAAGGTTATGGCTGCACGCTCAGTAAAGAACAGTGGAAAAAAGGCCAGGAACGCATTGAAAAACTGGGACTCCAGGATCTGGTCCAGATTGACCTCGTCGACTATCGCGATCTCGTCGCCGAAGGCCGTCAGTACGACCGCATCGTCAGCGTCGGCATGCTGGAACACGTCGGCCGCTCCAATTATCCGCTGTATATGGAAACGGCCAGCCATCTCCTGAAAGACGGTGGCATGTTCCTCCTCCATTACATCAGCGGCCACGATGAAAGCATTGGCAACCCGTGGATGCGTAAATACATCTTCCCGGGCGGAACTTTGCCGTCGCTCCGTGAAATCGTCAGCCTCGCTTATGATGATGAATTCCAGGTCATCGACGTCGAAAGCCTGCGCCGCCACTACTATAAGACCCTCATGTGCTGGTTCAATAACTTCCAGAACGTCCGCGATGAAGTCATCGCTGCCCGCGGGGAAGAATTTGCCCGCATGTGGGACCTCTATCTCTGCGGCTGCGCCGTATCCTTCTACATCGGCAACATCGACATCCATCAGATCCTCATGACCAAAGGCACCAAGAACGACCTGCCCATGACTCGTTGGTACTAATGTAGGGAAGTCATGTAGGGGACGCCATGTAGGGGACGCCCAGAGGGCGTCCCGCAGTTCGCGTCCCGCAGGCCGCAGTTCGCAGTTCGCAGGGGCGTCCCGCGGCTCCCCTGATAGGGGAGCTGGCCGCCGAAGGCGGTCTGAGAGGTTGCTCATCCACTACAAACTTAATACTCAAAAAGAGGCTGTCGCACATGCGACAGCCTCTTTTTTGTAAACTGACCACGTACCCATAGGCGGGCCGCCCAGCCACGGCTGTCCGTTTTGGCAGCCGTCCTGTGCCTCCCGTTGGTCGGCACCTGACGGGCCAAAAAGGCTTGGGACGGCCCCTACGAACCACGAGCCACGAACCACTCTTTCTTCTATATACGCGTAAAACGTATAACCAAAGCTATATCAATGATAAAATAGCATGAGCACTATGCTTGACTTTTATAGCTATAACGGCTATACTAAAAGTACAAAAAGCGTTAAACGTTATACGAGTCCGGATGAATTTACTTGAATCGCAGAAAAGGGGAGTGTCTCTTATGATTAAACAAATCGTGAAAACCTTAGACGGCAACGAAGCTACGGCTGATGTTGCTTATAACTTTACAGAAGTCGCTACGATTTATCCGATTACGCCGTCGTCTCCGATGGCAGAACACGTCGACGTCTGGTCGGCGAACGGCCGCAAGAACCTCTTCGGCCAGCCTGTTAAATTAGTTGAAATGCAGTCCGAAGCCGGTGCTATCGGTGCCGTCCATGGCGCATCGGAAACAGGCAGCCTCTGTTCATCCTTTACGGCTTCACAGGGCCTGATGCTGATGATTCCGGTCATGCACCGCCTGTCGGGCGAATTGAAACCGGTCGTCCTGCACATCGCCGCCCGTACCGTCGGGACTCACACCATGTCCATCTTCGGTGACCATTCCGACGTCATGGGCTGTCGTAACACGGGCTGGGCTATGCTCTGTAGTGCCAGCGTCCAGGAATGTGCCGACCTGGCAGCCGTTGCCCATCTGTCGACCATCAAAGGCCGCGTGCCGTTCATGCACTTCTTTGATGGTTTCCGTACGTCTCACGAAATCCAGAAAATCAAGATGCTGCCGGCTGAAGAACTGGGCAAGCTCATCGACCGCGATGCCCTTTATCATTTCAAACACACCGGCCTGAACCCGGAACATCCGGTCATGCGCAGTACCGTTACCAACCCGGATATGTTCTTCCAGTCCCGTGAAGCCAATAACCCCTGGTATCAGCGCCTGCCCTACATTGTCCAGGACTACATGGACCAGATCAGCGAACTGACGGGCCGTCCGTACCACCTTTTCGATTACTACGGCGTTCCTGACGCAGAACACGTCGTCATCGCCATGGGCTCTGTCACCGGTGCCATCCAGGAAACGATTGACAAGCTCTGCAAAGAAGGTAAGAAAGTCGGCTTCATCCAGGTTCATCTCTATCGTCCGTTCTCGCTGGAACACTTCATGAAGGCTATGCCTGACACGGTCCGCACGATTACCGTCATGGACCGCACGAAGGAACCGGGTGCTTTAGGCGAACCGCTTTACGAAGATGTCTGCGCGGCTATATCCCACGTCAAACAGGATGTCACCGTCCTGGCCTGCCGTTATGGCTTGTCGTCGAAAGACGTACCGCCGGCATCGATTAACGCCGTCTTCACCAACATGGATTCGCTCCAGCCGAAGAACCACTTCACGCTGGGTATCATCGACGACGTTACCCACCATTCCCTGGCCGACGTACCTATCACGGTCGACACGGAAGGGACCATCAGCTGCAAGTTCTGGGGCTTTGGTTCGGACGGTACGGTTGGCGCCAACAAGAACTCCATCAAGATTATCGGCGACAACACGGATATGTATGTCCAGGCTTACTTTGAATACGATACCAAGAAATCCGGCGGCGTCACCAAGTCGCACCTGCGCTTTGGCAAGAAGCCGATCCGGGCCACCTATTATATCAAATCGGCGGACTTCCTGGCCTGCCATAAACAGGCCTACATGGGCACTTACGATATTGTCAGTGAAATCAAGGATGGCGGCATCTTCCTGCTCAACTGCAGCTGGGATAAAGACGACGTCGCCAACCACCTCAGCAATAAAGTGAAACGCCAGCTCGCCTCCAAGCACGTCCGCTTCTATATCATCAATGCGACTAAGATCGCTGAAGAAATCGGCCTGGGAAGCAATCGCACTAATACAGTATTGCAGGCAGCTTTCTTCAAATTGGCTAACATCCTGCCCATCGACGATGCTGTGAAATACATGAAAGACGCCATTGCCAAGACCTATCTGGCAAAAGGTGAACAAGTCATCGCCATGAACCAGGCTGCTGTCGACCGCGGCATTTCGGATATCGTCGAAGTCACCGTACCGGAAGAATGGAAAGATTTACCGTCCGACCCGGTCGTCGAAGATACCCGCGATATTCCGGACTTCATCAAGAAAGTCGTCGAACCGGCTAACCTGCAGCTCGGTGATACCATTCCAGTCAGTGAATTTGTGCCCTATGCCGACGGGTCTTACCCCTTGGGCACGACGAAATATGAAAAACGCGGCATCGCATCGACCGTTCCTGAATGGGACCTGGAAAAATGCGTCCAGTGTAACCGCTGCTCCTTGGTCTGCCCGCACGCTGCCATCCGTCCGTACTTGGTAACGGCTGATGAAAAAGCAAAAGCTCCGGCTGACTTCAAGACCAAGAAAGCCATTGGCAAGGGCTTGGAAGATTATGAATTCCGCATCCAGGTTTCGCCGCTCGACTGCTACAGCTGCAGTGCCTGCGTCAATGCCTGCCCGGCTAAGGCCCTGACGATGAAACCGCTGGAAACGCAGCGTCATGAAAGCGCCGACTGGGATTATGCCCAGACACTCCCTGAAAAACATACGACCCTCGATAAATTCTCCGTCAAAGGCAGCCAGTTCCATCAGCCGCTCCTCGAATTCAACGGCGCATGTGCAGGTTGTACGGAAACGGCATACATGAAGATCCTGACTCAGCTCTTCGGGCCGCGCATGATCGTCGCCAACGCTACGGGCTGTACCCAGGCTTGGGGCTCGGCAATGCCCAGTATCCCGTATACGACGAACTGCGAAGGCTTCGGGCCGGCTTGGTCGAACTCGGTCTTCGAAGATAACGCTGAATTCGCCCTCGGCATGTCCCTGTCCATGGAACAGCAACGCGATGCCATCCGCATCAAATCGGAAGAACTCATGGACTTGACAGACGGTGCCCTCCACGACGCCATCAAAGCCTGGATCGATTCCATCGGCGTCGCCAACGAAGGCGAAGTCACAGAAGGCATCAGCCGGACGTACATCAAAGAATTGATGGCCGCTCACCTCACAGGCCGAGCTGCGGATTTGCAGAAAGAAATCCTGGCTCATAAAGAACACATCATCAAGAAGACCATCTGGATGTATGGCGGTGACGGCTGGGCTTACGATATCGGCTACGGCGGCCTGGATCACGTCCTGGCTATGAATGCCAACGTCAACATCATGCTCGTCGACACGGAAGTTTACTCCAACACAGGCGGTCAGTCGTCGAAAGCTACGCCAATCGGGGCTGTCGCTCAGTTCGCTGCATCGGGCCGCAAGTTCAATAAGAAAGACTTGGGCCGTCTGCTCATGACCTATGGCCACATCTACATCGCTCAGGTCGCCCTTGGTGCCGACCCGAACCAGCTCATCAAAGCCATTAAAGAAGCAGAAGCCTACAATGGTCCGTCTATCATCATCGCTTATGCACCGTGCATCAACCACGGTATCAAAGGCGGCATGGGCAATGCTCAGCACGAAATGAAACGCGCCGTAGACTGCGGTTACTGGCACCTCTATCGCTATAACCCGCTGCTCAAAGAAGAAGGCAAGAACCCCTTCATCCTCGACTCCAAAGAACCGCAGCAGTCGTTCCGCGAATACCTCATGGGCGAAACAAGATACGCTGCCTTGACGAGAACCTTCCCGGACATCGCCGAAGAACTCTTTGCCAAAGCTGAAGAATTTGCTAAGAAGAAATATGAAACCTATAAGGAATTGGCTGATCAATAAGTAAAACACGCTAATGCCATATACACACCCGGAAACAGGGCTGCCGAAAAGGCGGCCTTGTTTTCGTATACTCGGATTCAGATGCGGCAAAGCCGCGACAGACTCAAAAGAAGGACATCGTCTCGTGAACCAAGCCTCCCCTCATAGGGGAGGTGGCCGTCAGGCCGGAGAGGTTGCAGTTCACTAATATCTATCGATAATCAAAAAGCAACCTCTCAGTCAGCTGGCGCTGACAGCTCTCCTATGAGGAGAGCCGTGGGGAAAGCCTCCCCTTATAGGGGAGGTGGCCGTTAGGCCGGAGAGGTTGCAGTTCAATATATTTTACAAGGAGGTTCTATGAAAACGCTTCCCTATTCTAAAGAAAATGTATCATTTGCCCGTTCATTAAGGAAAAATATGACCAAAGAAGAACGTCACTTATGGTATGATTTTTTACGGACGTATCCAGTGAAATTTTATAAACAACGACGAATTGGTAATTATATTGCCGATTTCTATTGCAAAGAAGCAGGGTTCATCATTGAATTAGATGGTGGGCAACACTACGATGAAGCCGGTATGGAGTCAGATCAAGAACGGACAGCCGTATTAGAATCCTATGGATTGACGGTCATCCGTTTTACCAATTTAGATATCCATAAAAATTTTAGAGGAGTTTGCCAAACTATTCATCAATACGTCAATGAGCATAAAGGATGTTCCTGGTGATAAAAAAGCAACCTCGCAGTCAGCCTGCGCTGACAGCTCTCCTATGAGGAGAGCCATGGGGCAAGACTCCCCTTATAGGGGAGGTAGCCGTCAGGCCGGAGAGGTTGCAGTTCACTAATATCTATCGATGATAAAAAGCAACCTCGCAGTCAGCCTGCGCTGACAGCTCTCCTATGAGGAGAGCCATGGGGCAAGCCTCCCCTCATAGGGGAGGTGGCCGTCAGGCCGGAGAGGTTGCGGTTTACCAATATCTATCGATGATAAAAAGCAACCTCGCAGTCAGCTGGCACTGACAGCTCTCCTATGAGGAGAGCCATGGGACAAGTCTCCCCTCATAGGGGAGGTGGCCGTCAGGCCGGAGAGGTTGTCTTTCAAATCCTCCATTTTTTATGATACAATAAAAGAAAAAAGCAGGTGATAGTGTGAAGAGAATATGGCTCATCCGTCATGGCGAAAGTATTGCCAATGCCGGCGAAGCGACGCAGGATCATCGCAATATTCCCTTGTCGGAACTAGGCCTCAAGCAGGCCCAGTCGCTGGCCTTACAGATTCCCCGGCGGCCGGACCTGATTGTCACGTCGCCTTATCTTCGGGCGCAGCAGACGGCGATGTGTACGATCGGGCGGTTTCCCGATACGGTGACGGGAATTTGGGATTGCGTCCATGAATTTGTGTATTTAGCACCGGCGACGTGTGTCGGGACGACGTCGCAGCAGCGGCGGCCGCGGGTCATCAATTATTGGCGCAAACTCGACCCGGATTACATCGACGGCGAAGGTGCCGAAAGCTATCGCCAGCTCATCGGGCGCATCGAACGGACTTTGTCGTTGCTGCAGCGGCGGCCAGAACAATTCATCCTGGTCTTTACGCACGCCCAGTTTATCCGCAACCTGCTCTTGGTCTACGAAAATCCTGGCAGGCCGGTAGAAGAATACATGGCTGCTTTTCGCCGCAGCCGCCCGGTCCATAACGGGCAGATTGTGGAAATTACGATGTAAAGGAAGGGGATTTATTATGGAATTACAATACGGACCGAATAAAATCTGGATGGAAAATGAAGCGGGAACGGTCGTGGCTGAAGTGGATTTCGTCGAACGAAACGACGGCAATTACGACATCGTCCATACCTTTGTCGACGACAGCCTGCGCGGACAAGGTGCCGCAGCTAAACTCGTCAAGGCCGCAGCCGACGAAATCCGGCGGCGTCATAAGAAAACGGCTACCAGCTGTTCCTATGCTGACGCCTGGTTCCGCCGCCATAAAGACGAACAGGATTTACTTGGCTAATCAGGACGAAAATCCACTTGATTTATCTAAATGCGGGCAGGATACTCCGACCTATTAGGTCGAAGAGGAATGCCCGCCTCATCTCACTTTCTTATTAACTAGAATTTCAGCAAAAACCATATTACAATATTTTTGATGAAGTAATATACACTTTAGAAAGGCAGGTGAGAATATATCCGACCTAACCAAAACGATAAAACTTCGCATACATGTTACTCCTGAACAGGAAGTATTGCTCCGTCAAATGACGGAACAATACCGTCAGGCTTGCAACTTCGTGTCTCAATACATCTTCGACAATCAGTTCGACTTGACTTACCAAAGCCTCAACAAGAAACTGTATAGTGACCTTCGTGGCTTGTTCGGTTTGAAGTCTCAATTAGCCCAGTCTTCTATCAAGACGACGATTGCCAGATACAAGACAGTAAAACAACAGCTCTTCCAAAATCCTTATAGATATAAGGATGAGGATGGCCGCTGGCAACGCATCCCTAAGACTTTGGAATGGCTCTGGAACCCCGTATTCTTTCGCCGGCCGCAGGCTGACTTAGTCCGCAACCGGGACTACAGCTTCGTTGATGACGGGCAAGTCCTGTCCATCAATACACTCGGAAAAAGAACCAAATGTACCTTCGAAGGCGAACATTTCGCTGGATACCTTAATGTTTCCTATCAACTCGGTACTGCCAAACTGGTCGAACTGAAAGGGAGATGGTATCTGCATATCCCTGTTACCAAGGCGGTCGAAGATTTCCAGAAGGAGTGCGTCCGCCATGTCGTCGGCATCGACCGTGGACTTCGTTTCCTTGCAGTCAGCTATGACGAACAAGGCAAGACGAAGTTCGTCTCTGGTAAAAAGATTGCCACCAAACAAATCAGCGAAGCGCAAACTCAAAGCCATTTCTGGGCGAGAGAACCGTTGGATGTCTGATGTGAATCATCAGATTTCTAAGACACTCGTACAGAAATACGGCAAGGATACGCTTTTCGTGCTCGAGGACCTTGCTGGCGTCAGCTTCGAGGAAAGCAATCTTTCCAGAACCGCGAAACAGAACTACGATTTGCGGAGCTGGAGTTTTTACCAGTTGGAGCAGTTCTTGACATACAAGGCTCACGAGAACCGTTCGGAAGTCCTGAAAGTGTCTGCGAAGTACACCTCCCAGCGTTGCCCGAAATGCGGTATTATCCGCAAGGCGAACCGCGACCACCATAAGCACCTGTATAGTTGTCAGTGCGGATACAAATCCAACGACGACCGTATTGGAGCTATGAATATCCAGCTTCTCGGGACTATGTGGATTTCTGGGGACACCCATCCTCGATATGAACGAGTAACAACTACCTTGGAGTAAACTCCTTCTCATAAATTTCAGTGTATCAGATTCACTATCAGGCTTCAAGGGGATGATCTTACAGCGGATTTAAATGTCGGCTTATGACTAACGATATAGTTATACTGGGTTGTAGTTTGTAGAAGAGGGCTTTAAATTAAAAAACTTTCACTAAAAACTACAAACTGCAAACTTAATACTCAAAAAGGCGCTGTCTTCATGCGACAGCGCTTTTTTTCTTACTGAAGAACTTTCACCCGTTCTTCGATGGGGACTTTTACGATAGGTTTTGGAGGTTCTGTGGGATGGCCGAAGGGCATCTGGGCGATGAGCTGCCATTCTTTGGGGACGCCTGTGAGTTTCTTGACTTCGTCGTCGATGAGCGGGTTATAGTGCTGGAGGTTGACACCAAGTCCCAAATCAGTCAGGGCTGTCCAGACGGCAAACTGCATCATGCCGTTAGCCTGCTGGGCCCAGATGGGAAAATTCTTGGCGTAGAGCGGAAACTGGGAAGCCATGTTATCGACGATGGTCGTGTCGTCGAAGTAGAGGACTGTGCCGTAAGCTGCGGCGAAGGAGGTGATTTTGGCTTCGGTCGTAGCGAAATTGGCTGGCGGGACAATCTTGCGGAGTGTATCCATGGTGATTTTCCAGATGGCATCGTGCGTTTCGCCAAAGGCGATGACGACTTTGCCGGACTGCATGTTGAAGGCCGATGGCACTTCCCGGATGACATCCTGTATGGTCTGGATGATAGTTTCCTGAGGAATCGTGACGTTTTTATTGAGCGTGTAGTTCGTGCGCCGGTTGGTGACGGCTGTGGTGAAATAGGTCATGAGAGCACCTCCTGAATTTATCTGCGTATTATTAATTAATATTAATTATTATTTATTATTTAAAGTATAGCAAAGTGAAGAAAATAAGTCAAGAATCATATTTCCCTTGACAATGAGGCTTTTTTCATGATATCATTTATACATTGCGTAAGCAAAATTTAATTTCTTGAATTACTAATATGAGGTGATGTAGAAAATGGCAACGAGGAGAGACCCGCGTTTTAAGGAATGTCGCCGGTTCGGAGTTAATGTGTACGGACACCCTAAGGCATTAAAACGCGTACGTAAAGATCAGCGTCAGAAAAAAATGTCTGAATATGGCACACAGTTATTGGAAAAACAGAAACTTCGCGCATACTACAATTTGCTCGAACGTCAGTTTGTCCGTTATTATGATAAAGCCAAGAAGATGGAAGGCGTTACTGGCCAGAACATGCTGAAATTGCTGGAATGCCGTTTGGATAACCTGGTATATCGTATCGGTTTTGCAAACTCCATCCGCCAGGCACGTCAGATGGTCAACCACGGCCATATCCTGGTCAATGGCAAACGCTGCGACATCCCGTCGGCACACGTTAAAGTTGGCTCCGTTATCGCTTTGAAAGAAGCTTCCCGCTCCAACGAAATGTACAAAAAATCTTTCCAGGAATTGAAGACTTTCGATGTACCGTACATTGAAAAGAACTTCGACGGCTTCGAAGGCACACTGACCCGTATGCCCGAACGCGACGAAATTCCGGTAGAAATCAACGAAACACTGATCGTCGAATTGTACTCCAAATAAGAGCTGTTTGATGATAACAAAAGAGGCTGTCGCATTAAGACAGCCTCTTTTTGAGTATCAAGTTTGTAGTTTTTAGTTTGCAGCAAATGGTAAAAAAATTAAAACCAGCTTCTACAAACTACAAACTCCGTACTACAAACTATAAAGTAAAAGGGACTACCGCATGGTGATACAAACCTTCATGCGATAGTCTTTTTTGATGTTAAAGGCAACCTCTCGGACCGCCTTCGGCGGCCAGCTCCCCTATAATGGGAGCCTTTCGTCAAACATTCATGCCACGAGTCACGAGCTACTAGCCACGAGCCACGAGCCACAAAACTACCGGCTTTCGGAGAAGTCCAGGCCTTTGTCGGTGGCGTAATAGGTGCCAGGCTTTTCGCCGGCTTCTACGTAGCCTTTTTGCACTAAGTCGTCGATGAGGGTTTGGTCAGGCTTTTCTGGGGCAAACATTTCTTCCGGTGTTCCTTCTTCGCGTTCGACAGCTGCGATGAGGGCGGCTTCTTTGTCGTCTGTCGTCGGCGCTTCTTTTATATAGGCCAAATCTGGCAGGAACATGGGGTATTCTTTATGGGCTGTGAGGAAGAAGCGGCCGATGGCGATGGCCTGGCTCAAGAGGTTGCCTTCTTCCGTTTCGATGTCCATTTCATCGCAGATGACGTCGAGCTGGTTCGACGGGAAGTGATAGAGCTTCTTGGCGACTTCCAGCGTATCGGCATAGCGGAACGCCGGGGCATCGATGCCGTAGATGTGCAGGGCGTGGGTCAGGCAGCCCATGACGAACGGCGCGTTGTGGGCGACCAGGGTCTGTCCTTCGATGAGGTTTTTCAGGCCGGCCTGCCAATATTCGCCGAACTCATCGGCCTTCGAGAGTTCATCCCAGTGGTAGCGGTCTTTCACGGCGGACAAGTTATTTTCTGGCGGACGGACGTAGAAATAGCGGGTATCCTTCAGTTCGCCGTGGTCAAATTCAGCCAGGGCCAGGAGACAGATGGAATAAGGCTGCTCATTGGCCAGTTCCAGGGCGACGGCTGTGAAGTGCTGCGGGAAGCGGCGCAGTTTCCCCTTTTCTTCGATAGGGTATTTATAATAGCCATCGTCGGGCTTGATGTCGTACTGGTGCAGGTTTTCGACCTTGACATGTTCCTTCTTGGCCAGTTCTTCTTGAACTTTGGCTTTGCGCCGCCGTTTGCGCAGGGCCGACGTGAGGGAGTAGAGGACGGCGGCGATGAAGACGAGGGTGACGATCGTCGTGATGATGTGGATCAGGGAATCCATGAAATATCAAATCCTTTTCAATAATTTTGAGAGCCTATTCTTGGAAAAAGTTCATGTCGTAACAGGTACGGAAGGCACGGTTAGCGGCATGGCCGTTGACTGACAGGCGGTCTTTCGTCTTGACTTCCGGATTGGGCAGGGCCGAAGTGGACAGGACATTGCCCTGCAAGTCATAACTGACGTCGCCGAGGGTCTGGGTCTTTACGGTCTGGGCTTTAAAATTGTAGAAGAAATTGTTATCATAACCTTGGACCGTATTGTTGGCATAATCATAGGTCACGACAGTAGCCCGGATGATATAGTACGGCGGATCGTAGCGGACGGACTGAATGGTGTTCATGTCGATATACGATTCGGTCGTGTCGTTGTGACCGACTTGGACGAAGCGGGGATTATCGTCGAGAAAGGTAGCCGATGCCATAAAGCTGAACAGGCAGGCGAAGGTAACGGCCAGGGTTGCGATTTTTTTTAACATAAGATTACTTCCTTTCTGGCTGCCTTGTTTACAAGAGGGGCAGCCGTAGTTTATATTTATATTATATAAGAATTGCCAGACATTACAAGAACATATATTTTTCAAGTAGGACTTTTGCCCTTTCAGGTCGAATAGTATAATTATAAGAGGTGATCATATTGGATGTGATATATATTGGTCTGCCATTTTTCTTTTGGCAGGAAGACGAGTCGGAGCACGGCCTTGATGTTCACGTGACGGAAGGTTTTCAGAAACTGGATTTCCACGTGTATCCCCTCAATGCCGGCGACGATGCGGAGGAAATCTGTTCCGCCTATAATTGGCATACGTCTTTTGTCGATGAAGAGGCCGATATGGCCCCGTCAGAAGAATTTATTTCAGAGCACGTCTTGTGGGACGACTTCCGCCTGCTGTACATCTCGGCAGCGGCGGCTACTTCCGACGATGAGTACACGCAGTTCGTCTGCCATACGGCAGAACAGGCTAAAGAGAGCGGCCTCGTCGTCGCAGCCGAAGTCGTGGACTGCGATTTCGATGAAGATGACCCATACCCCTGGCGGGATAAGGCGACGGTCCTCTGGTCCCGCAGCGAGGTCCTGCCATCAGGCGGCCCGGCCTGTGCCGTGCGCCTGGCCCTGGGGGACGGCATCACCGTTGCCAGTCAGGACGGGGAACGGTCCTATGAGGTTCAGGTCGTCAGTGAATGTTTTATCCCTGCGTTCTTACAAGGATTGCTGGAAGGGCGCGATCCCTTTTCTATCATAGAATCTTATGTGTCTTAAGTTAGGAGGTTATTCATCTTGAATAGTAAAAAAATGGAAGAACATCCCTTGCGGGCGGCGATTCTCACAATCAGTAACAGCCGCAGCTTTTCTGACGATACGAACGGCCTGCTCATTCAGTCGGCTTTGGCCAACTACGGCCATCAGGTCGTCGACTATCAGATTGTCAAAGACGACAAGGCCGAAATCGAACGCCATCTCCATGAATGGGTCTGCAGCGTCGACCTGGTCATCACCAGCGGCGGTACGGGCCTGGCCAAGCGCGACGTGACCATCGAAACGGTGGAACCCCTGTTCGATAAGAAAATTCCGGCCTTCCAGTCGATGATGACGTATTTTGCCTATCGCCGGGCCTGCGGTGTACAGGCCATGGCCTACCGGACGACGGCTGGCATCATCCACCAGTGCCAGGTCTACTGCCTGCCGGGACTGCCGAGCCTCATCAAGATCGGTATGGAAAAAGTCATTTTGCCGGAAGTCTTTCATTTGTATTCGGAAATCAAGAAGTAAATGGAAACATCTAACATCATCCTTGTCACCGGCGGGGCGCGGAGTGGTAAAAGCGCCTTTGCCGAACGCTATGCTGCCGCCCTTCCCGGGCGGCATGCTTATGTGGCGACAGCCCGCATCTTCGATGAAGAAATGGCCCGGCGCATCGCCGCCCACCGCCGGCGCCGGCCGTCATCGTGGCAGACCTGGGAAATCCCGGAAGACCTGCCGGGGACGATGGAACGGTTGTGCCGGTCGTCAGATGTGGTCCTCGTCGACTGCCTGACTCTTTATTTTTCTAATTATCTCTTTGCTCACGACGGTGAAGCCGATGAAGTCCTCATCGACGGGGCCCTGGCTGAACTGAAAACTGTCATGGCCGCCTTTCGCCAGGCTGGCGTGACGGCTATCTTCGTCACCAACGAGCTGGGCTGCGGCATCGTTCCCATGGAGCATGTGAGCCGTTTGTACCGCGACCTCATCGGCAAGATCAATCAGGCTGCGGCAGCCGAAGCCGATGAAGTCTATTTGTCTGTCTGCGGGATTACGACGGAGCTGAAACAGCGGGCTGTCCGTCTGCCGGAGGTGAAACGATGAAAGCTTTTCTCATTGCCTTGCAGTTCTTATCGCGTATCCACCTGGCCTCGCAGAGCGTCTGGCGCGATGAGGACTTTGGCCGGTCTGTCTTGTTCTTTCCCGTCGTCGGCTTGATCATCGGCTTACTCCTGGCGGCGCTCTACGGAGCGTCGTCTTTCCTTTTCGACGCTTTTGGCCGGTCGGCCCTGGTCGTCGCCTTCTGGTTCTACCTGACCGGCGGACTCCACGCCGATGGCTATATGGATACGGCGGACGGCCTCTTTTCCGGCCGCAGCCGCGAACGGATGCTGGAAATCCTCAAGGACAGCCGCGTCGGCGCCGGCGGCGTAACGGCCTTCGTCTTCCTGGTCCTCCTGAAAGTGGCTTTCCTCAGCCAGCTGACGCCAGACGCAGCCCTGCCAGCCCTCATCGGAATCCCGGCAGCAGCCCGCTTCGGGACGCTGATCAGCATCTTCCAGTTTCCCTATGCCCGACAGCAAGGGCTGGGGAAGGCTTTCGTCACCTATGCGCCAGCCCATACCGTAGCGAAAGCTTTCGTACTGGCCCTGGTGCCGGCTTTCCTTTGCGGGCCTTTTTACCTGGGCCTGTTAGGGGCGGCCATGCTGTTGTCCTTGTGGGCTAATTTCCATATTAGCCGCAAACTGGGCGGCGTGACGGGCGATACGTATGGTGCCGTCCTCGAAGGCAGCGAAATGGCCCTGCTCCTGGTGACGGCTGTCGGTAGCAGGCTGGCCGATTTCTTGCTATAATGAAAGGGTACGAAGGTTGAATCACTTATAGGAAAATACACGGAGGAACACGATGATAAAATTATATTTAGCACGTCATGGCGAAACAGCAGGTAATGTCCAGCAGTGGTACCAGGGGTCGACTGATGTACCCCTCAATGACCATGGACTGGAACAGGCGAAATGCCTGGGAGAATTTTTCCGCCATGTCCATCTCGACGCCGTCTACAGCAGCACGCTCCAGCGCGCCAAGACGACGGCCGAATGTGTAGCCGCGCCGCACCATTTGGACGTCATCGCTTATGACGAACTGAAGGAAGCTGATTTCGGCGTCTGGGAAGGCCATACATACCAGGAAATCACGACCCAGTGGCCGGGTGAACTGGAAGCGGTCTATGCTTCGGACGGGACCTTGCCGGCCCGGGGCGGTGAATCGTTCTGCCAGGTCCGCGACCGGACACTGAAGAAGACACGGGAAATCTTGTCGCATCACAAAGATGGCGACAGCGTCTTCATGGTATCCCACGGGGCGGCAATCCGCTGCCTGATCTTTGGCCTGCTGGGCCTCGATATGAAGCGTATCTGGTGCTTCCAGCAGTTCAACACGGCTTTTAACATCATCGAATATTATGGCGACCGCAATGTCATGACCCTCATGAACTGCACGCAGCATCTGGAAGGCCTGACGGGGTATCAGCCCCAGTGGGACAAGATGCCGTCGCTCTAAGGAGGTATTATGGCAAAGACTATGCGCCTCGATAAGCTCCTGGGCCATACGGGCTGGGGGACGCGGCGGGAACTGAAGGAATTGTGCAAAGGCGGCCATGTGACCATGAATGGTACCGTCTGCCTCGACAGCAGCCAGAAAGTCGACCCGGCAGCTGATGTGATTGCCGTCGACGGTCAAATCGTGGGCTACGAAGAACATATCTATCTCATGCTCTATAAGCCGGCCGGCGTCGTATCGGCGACGGAAGACAACGTGTCGCCGACGGTCATCGGCCTCTTGCCGCGCCAATATCAGGGCGCCGGCCTGTTCCCGGTCGGCCGCCTCGATAAGGATACGACAGGCCTCCTGCTCATCACCAACGACGGGACCTGGGCCCATGGCATTACGTCGCCCAAGAAGCACATGGACAAGATATACGATGCCGTCGTCGAAGGCGATATCCCACCTGATATGGGCCAGCGCTTTGCCGATGGCATCGTCCTTGACGATGGCCTGCACTGCCTGCCGGCCAAGGCCGTCCAGACCGGCCCCCAGTCCCTTACGGTCGTCGTCCAGGAAGGAAAGTTCCATCAGGTCAAGCGCATGTGTGCTGCCGTCGGCCTGAAGGTCGTCCAGCTGCACCGCCGCTCCGTTGGCAGCGTCGTCCTCGATGAAGGTTTGGAGCCGGGCCAGTTCCGCCCGCTGACCGATGAGGAGCGGGAAGCCTTGAAAGGACGGGGCCGGTGATTTGCAATTCCACCTTTTCAGCAGGCGGAAAATATGGTATTATAAAATATGATTGAATTAATATAGGGTGATACTATGATAGAACAACGAATTGCCCGCCTGCGCGCTTTCCTGCAAGAACACGATGCAGACGGCGTCATTATCGTCCAGCCGGAAAATCTGCGTTATTTCAGTGCCTTTACAGGCGGTGAAGGCGCACTGGTCATTGGACTGGATCAGGCTGTATTGTGGACTGATTCCCGTTATACGGAACAGGCTGCCAACCAGTCCGGAACCTGGTACGATATCAAAAACCACCACAATGCCTTATCGTCATCCATCCGCTCGTCCTTGAACGACATGGAAATCGGCGTGGCAGGTTATGAAGAAAATTTCCTGACTCATTTCATGTACGAAAATATTTCCGATGGAGCTTTATGCGGCTTCCTGCCCTGTGATTTGACCAGTCTGCGGGCTGTGAAGGAACCGTATGAGCTGAAGGCGACGCGCAAGGCCAGCAATATTGCCGACCGGGCCTTTGCCGATTTATTGCCGTACATCAAGCCTGGCGTCACGGAAAAGGAACTGGCTGCCCGCCTGGAAAGCAATATGCTGCTTCTCGGGTCGGAAGAAAAGTCCTTTACGACTATCGTCGCCTCAGGCAGGCGTTCGGCCATGCCTCACGGTACGGCCAGCCCGAAAGTCATCGAAGCCGGTGATTTTGTTACCTTCGATTTCGGTGCTGTCTGGGAAGGCTACCATTCGGACATCACCCGGACTGTCGTCGTCGGCAAGGCGTCGCAGACCCAGAAGGATTTCTATAATCTCATCCTGGAAGGGCAGAAGCTGGGCGTATCCCTCGTCAAGGCCGGCGTTTCCCGCCGCGAAGTCGATTTTGCCGTGCGCAATTACTTCGCCCGCTATCACGTCAGCCAGTATTTCACTCATTCCCTGGGCCACGGTACGGGCCTGGAAATCCATGAACAACCGGTCCTGTCGCCGAAATCGACAGGCGTACTCGAAGAGAATATGATAGTCACGGTAGAACCGGGACTGTACATAGAAGGCAAGTTCGGCGTCCGCATTGAGGATTCCGTTGCCGTTACAGCCAACGGCTGTGAAATTTTAACCAAAACACCCAAAGAATTGATGGAGCTGTTATAGGAGGAGTTTACACATGATTACAAGTAATGATTTCAGACCAGGCGTAACTATCGAAATCGACGGCCAGGTATGGCAGGTCGTTGAATTCCAGCACGTAAAACCGGGCAAGGGCGCTGCTTTCGTCCGCGCTAAGATCAAGAACCTCGAAACGGGCGCTGTTGTCGAACGTACCTGGAATGCTGGCGAAAAAGTACAGGACGGCCACGTTGACCGCCGCCAGATGCAGTACCTCTATGAAAATGAAGGCATGTACTGTTTCATGGATAACGAAACATACGAACAGATTGAATTGAACAAAGACAACCTCGGTGACGCTGTCCATTTCCTCAAAGAAGAAATGAACGTTTCCGTCATGATGTTCAAAGGCAAAGTCATCGGCATCGATCTCCCGGCTGCTGTTGAACTGAAAGTCGTTGAAACCGATCCGGGTGTCCGCGGTGATACAGCGACAGGCGGCAGCAAACCGGCCAAACTGGAAACGGGCTATGTCGTCAAAGTACCGCTCTTTATCAATGAAGGCGAAGTTCTCCAGATCGACACGAGAACCGGCCAGTATATCGGCAGAGCATAAGGTATCCAAGGGGCTTCGCACGTGCGACAGCCCCTTTTGTGGACTAAAGGGGTGATTCCCATGGAAACAACTGAAGTGAATGAATGGGGAAGTATCCATATTTCCCAGCGCGTCATTGCATCCATTGCGGCCCTGACCGCGGCCAAAGCGGCTTATGTCGCCGACTTGGGAATGAATATTGCCGAAGCGGCGGCCGAGAAATTAGGACGTACCCTGCCGGGGCGCGGCGTCGATGTCACCATCGAGGGCCAGCGCATCGAGCTGACGGTCCGCCTGGTCATCCGCTATGGCTGCCGTATTCCCGACGTAGCCCTGGAAGTGCAGAAGTCCGTCAAGGATGCCGTCGAAAAGGCGACGGCCTGCACGGTTACGGCGGTCCACATCATTGTACAGCAGTTGGTTTTCGAGGAGGATCGTCACGATGGATGAAGAACAGGATTTTGCCTATGCCGTCAGTGAAAAGGCCCTGCGCCATATCGCCGAGACGGCCGGCCGCGAGGTGCCGGGCGTCGTCGCCATCCGCAGCCGCAGCGTATCGGTCGCAGGCGGTATCGTCCGTGTCCATCTGGCTGTCCGTGCCCGTTATGGCGGAGATTTGCACCATCTGGCCTTAGCTGTCCAGCAGCGGGCAGCCGCTGTGATTGAAGAGATGGCTGAACCGGAGGGACTCGATATTTCCGTCACCATTGAAGACCTGGCCTTTCCGCCAGCTGAATAAGTTATGAACACAGGAGGAAACTCGTGAGCAGACATAAAGCGCGCCAGCAGGCGCTCGAACTTTTATATTCCCGTGAATTTCACGGAGAAAACGATATCCAGTACAGCGAACAGGAAATCCTGGAAAACGATTACGTCACGACCGATACCTTGACCGAAGACGGTCCGGAACTGAGTGACCAGGAACGCGATGCCTATTGCACGTATCTCGTCGAAACGACGACGGAACACCGCGATGAACTGGATGACATCATCCGCTCCTTTGCCAAGGGCTGGGACATCGAACGGATGAACCGCACGGACCGCAACATCCTGCGCCTGGCCTTGTGCGAACTCGTGTACCCGAAAGAAACGCTGGCACCGTCCATCGTCCTCAACGAAGCCGTCATCCTGGCCAAGGAATTTAGCGGCGATAAATCGGCACGGTTCGTCAATGGCATCTTGGGTGCCTATGTAAGGTCGAAGGCCTGATGGACGTCTTTCTCGGCATCGATACGAGTTGTTACACGACGTCCCTATGCCTCGTCGATGACGCTTATGAAGTCGTCGCCGACGAACGCATCATCCTGAGCGTCGCAAAGGGCGGCCGTGGCCTGTCCCAGTCCAACATGGTCTATCAGCATACGCGGAATCTGCCGGTTCTCTTTGAACGGCTGGCAGGCATCCTGTCTCGTGCTCATATCCGGGCCATTGCCGTGACCGACCAGCCACGGCGCCGTGATGATTCCTATATGCCGGCTTTTTTGGCCGGTCTCGGTTATGCCCGGGCCCTGGCAGCCGTCTTAGGCGTCCCTTTATACCGCCTGAGCCATCAGGAAAATCATCTTCTCGCCGTCCTGCGCAGCCTGGGCCATATCGGTACGGATCCTTTTTACGGCATCCACTTGTCCGGCGGGACGACGGACCTGCTGCGGGCCGTCCCGGATGAACGGGGCCTCGACATCACCCGCATCGGCGGTACCAGCGATATCAGTGCCGGCCAGTTCATCGACCGCATGGGCGTGGCCCTGGACCTGCCGTTTCCGGCGGGCATCCATGTCGATAAGCTGGCTCAGACGGTAAATCCGCCTGTCAAAGGAGCCCATGTCTTCTGCCGCGATGGCCAGGTCAGCTTTTCCGGGCCGGAATCGCAGGGACAGCGGCTCGTGGCTTCCGGCGGGGAAGACCCGGCCCGCCTTTGCAGCTGGACACTGTCGACGGTCTGGCGCGGCCTGGAGAGCCTCCTCGATTACGCGGCAGCCGATGGCATGAAACATCTCGTCGCTGCCGGCGGCGTCATGTCCAACGCCTATTTGCGCCATCAGATGAGCGATTATTGCCGCTGCCATGGCATACGCCTGGATCTGGCTGCCGATGGCTTCAGCGCCGATAATGCCTCGGGCGCAGCCTTCTGGGCTGCCGTACAGGAAGGGAAGAAATCATGAAATATGCATCGGTTACGGACGTCGTCCGCCGCATCAAAGAGGATATCCACGGTGATTACCGCCTGCAGAGCCTTGCCATGGAAGGGAATATCATCGGCCTCAAGCGGGCGTCGAACGGCCATTATTATATGAATATCCGCGATGATCAGTGTTCCATCCGGGCCATTGTGTTCCGCAGCCGCGTGACGGCAGCGGTCCGGGCGGTCCGCGAAGGGGACCATGTCGTCGTCATCGGCGCCGTCAATGTCTATGAAAAAGGCGGCGCCCTTTCCTTTATCATTGAACAGCTCTTTTCTCAGGGTACCGGGTCCTTGCAGGCCCAGTACGAACGCATCAAGAATGAACTGGCCGCCCAGGGTTATTTCGACAGCAGCCACAAGAAGGAGCTGCCGCGGTTCCCCTGGCGCGTCGGCGTCCTGACGTCGAAGACGGGGGCCGTACTCCACGACATCTATAAGATTGCCGGCGAACGCAATCCCTATGCCGACATCGTCCTCCATCCCATCCCCGTCCAGGGCGACGGCGTCGATACGGCCATTGCCGCTGCCATCGAAGCGATGGGCCGGCGCAAGGACCTGGACGTCCTCATCGTCGGCCGCGGTGGCGGTTCCATGGAGGATTTGTGGTGCTTCAACAGCCCGGCCGTGGTCAAGGCCATTTATGGCGCTAAGGTGCCGGTCATTACGGCTATCGGTCATGAAACGGACACGACCCTGGCTGACTACGCAGCCGATGTGCGGGCGGCGACGCCGACCCATGCGGCGGAAATGGCTTTCTTCGATGTCCGTGAAGCGGAACTGGACCTGGCTGCCCTGGCAGACCGGGCTTATGAACGGGTCATGGCCTGCATCGAAGACCGCCAGCGACTGGTCGAACAGGCGGCAGGCCGGCTCAACTTGAAGCACTATGATGCTTTCCTGGCGATGAAAGAAACCCATCTGTCGGGCCTGATGCAACAGGCGGACCGGCAGCTGCAGCTCCAGTTAGAACAGAAACAGGGAAAGCTGAATACCCTGACGGCGTCTTTGCAGGCCCTGAATCCGGCAGCCCTCGTGCGCCGCGGATACGGCCAGCTCATGCAGCAGGGCAAGATCCTTACAGATATCCACAGCGTGTCGCAAGATTCGCCGCTGACGATACAAGTCGTCGACGGGACGATTACGACGGCTGTTAAAGAGGTGGACATATATGGCAAGAACGACTGATAAATTGAAGAGTTTTGAAAGCAATTATGAAAAATTGGAACAGCTCGTACAGGAACTGGATGCTCCAGACCTGACGCTGAAGCAGTCCCTCGATTTATATGAAAAGGCCATCAAATTATCCCAGTCCTGCGAAGGAGCCCTGGAATATGCCCGCCAGAAAGCGCAGGCCCTGGCCGACGTCCGGGACGATAAGGATGATAGCGGCGAAGAACCGATCGAAGGGGTGCTGGACTTATGACTTTCCAAGATTATCTGGCAGCGCAGCGGAAACGCGTCGATGATTACCTGGCCCAGGTATTGACGACAGAACAGCCGCGTTTTTCCAAGCTTTACGAAGCTATGAACTACAGCCTCCTGGCCGGCGGTAAGCGCATCCGTCCGATCCTCCTGCTAGCGACAGTAGAAGCCCTGGGGCAGGATGCCGCACCTTATACGGGGCTGGCCTGTGCCCTGGAATGTATCCATACGTATTCGCTGATCCACGACGACCTGCCCTGCATGGATGATGACGATCTGCGCCGGGGCAAGCCGACGAATCATGTTGTCTACGGGGCGGGTCTGGCGACCCTGGCCGGTGACGGCCTGCTGACCTTTGCCTTCGAGCTCATGGCCAGCCAGAAAGGCATTGCACCGGATAAATTGAACCGCTGTATCGCCGTCATCGCAAAAGCGGCCGGCCCGGCCGGCATGGTCGGCGGCCAGGCTTTCGATTTGGCATCTGACGGAGACATGGCCATCGGTCGGGAGGGTATGGAACTCCTGCACCGTTCCAAGACAGGCGTCATCTTCAAGGCCGCTATCGATATGGCCGCTATCGTTACCGAGGCTTCGCCGCAGCAAAAGCAGGCTTTGGATGCCTATGCATCGTACATGGGCCTGACCTTCCAGATTACCGACGATATCCTCGATGTCGTCGGCGACGAAGCCCTGCTGGGCAAACCCGTCGGCAGCGATGCCCGCAACGACAAGGCCACGTATGTGACTATCTTTTCCCTGGACGAAGCCCGGCGCATGGCCTGTGAAGCGGCAGATAAAGCCGTCCAGGCCCTGGAACCGTTAGGGCCGAAAGCCTGTTTCCTCAAGGAATTGGTCGAGCATCTGCTGGTTCGCGTTCATTAGTGTGAGAGGGGTATTACATTTATGCAGCATAAAGAAAGATTAGACGTGCTTCTCGTCAGCCGCGGCTTGTCTGAGAGCCGGGAAAAGGCCAAGGCGACCATCATGGCCGGCTTGGTCTTCGTTGACAATCAGCGCGTCGATAAGGCGGGTACGAAGCTGCCCGTCGATGTAGAAATCACGGTCAAAGGGAATCCGATCCCTTATGTCGGCCGGGGCGGCCTGAAATTAGAAAAAGCCATGGAAACGTTTCCCATCGATTTGACGGGCAAGACTATGATGGATATCGGCGCCTCGACAGGCGGTTTTACGGACTGCGCCCTCCAGCGCGGGGCGGCCAAGGTCTTTGCCGTCGATGTCGGCTATGGCCAGCTGGCCTGGAAGCTGCGGACCGATGACCGCGTCGTCAATATGGAACGGACCAATATCCGCAACGTCACCGTCGCAGATATCGGCGAACCTGTCGATTTCATTTCCATTGACGTATCCTTCATTTCCCTGCTGAAAATCATGCCGGCTGTGGAACCGCTGCTCAAAGAAGGCGGTACCATGGTCACTCTCATCAAGCCTCAGTTCGAAGCGGGCCGGGAACACGTCGGTAAAGGCGGCATCGTCCGCGATATCCAGGTTCACCGCGACGTCATCCGCCACGTCACGGACGGCATCGCCGCCTGCGGTTTGTCGCCGCTGGGCCTGACCTTCTCGCCCATCAAAGGGGCTGATGGCAATATAGAATATCTCTTGTACAGCCGTAAAGACAATCCCTGCCATAACGATATCACTGACGCCGTTGTCGATGACATCGTCGGTAAATCTCATGAAATGTAGGTGATCCCCATGCGTATCGGTATTTTCCCGAACCTCGTCAAACGCGAAAGTGCTGCCATCGTCCAGCAGATGATCAAAATTTGCGAAAAATATGGCATTGAATACTATCTGCCGGCTTATGTCAGCGAGAGCCGCCAGCCGGCCTATCAGCGCATCGGCGCTGAACACCTGCGCCCACGCATGACGATTTACAGCACCATCGACGTAGCCATGGTCCTCGGCGGCGACGGGACCATTCTCAAGATGGCCAAACAGTTTGCCGAAGCTGACATCCCGGTCTGCGGCATCAATCTCGGCTCTCTGGGCTTCCTTTACGAAGTCGAGACCAAGAACCTGGAAAAGCGCATGGAAGATATCCTGGCCGGCCGCTATTTCCTGGAAGAACGGATGATGCTCCATTCGGAATTGTGCTATGAAGACGGACTGGTCCAGTCCCTGCCCGATGCCCTCAACGACATCGTCATCGGCCACGGCAATGTAGGTAAGCTCATCCGCATCGATCTCAGCATCAACGGCCATTTCATCCAGCAGTATCCCGGCGATGGCCTCATCGTAGCGACGGCGACGGGGAGTACGGGCTATACCTTCTCCAGCGGCGGCCCTATCGTCGCGCCCAGCGTGCCCTGCATCATGGTCACGCCCATTTGCCCGCACTTGCTGCTCAAAGTACCCCTGGTCCTGCGCGATGACGACCAGGTATCGGTGACGGTGGCCAACAGCCGCAACAGCGTCCGCGTCTCCGTCGACGGCATGATGGACCAGGAACTGATGCGCAATATGACCCTTCAGGTCCGCAAGTCCGACCACGTCCTCAAGATCATCCGCTTCAACAAGAACTATTTCTACAGCAATTTATTTACGAAAATGATGGGAAATGATTAATATGTATCCATTCCGCAATGCCGTTACCGTCTCTCATATGATGATGGAACCCTATGCCCGCCAGGCTCATGTCCTCGTCGACATGACCTGCGGCAATGGCCATGATACGGCTTTCCTGGCCCGTCTCATGCCGGACGATGCCGTCCTCTACGCCTTTGATATCCAGCCCTGTGCCATTGACCATACGCAGCAGCGCCTGCAGCAGGAAGGGCTGGACGGGAAGCACGTCGTCTGCACCTGCGGTTCTCACGACGAACTCCTGGCCCGGATACAGGAAAACGTGGATTTAATGGTATTCAATCTGGGCTATTTGCCGTCAGGCGACCATAAAATCCATACAAATTGTGAAATAACACTAAAAGCTATGAAAATAGGCTTGAATAAAATTGCGATAAATGGGATAATTATGATAGCAGCTTATCCCGGTACCGAAGCCGGGGCTCGCGAAGAACAAGCGCTGCGGTCGTATTTACAGACCATACCCCAGCAGGACTTCCATATTTCGTCCTGGCAGCCCGTCAATGAGGTGCATTGTCCACCCGTATTATATATTGTACAGAAAAGAGGGAAACGTCATCATGAAGAGATTCCGTTACACTAAGATTAAAGAAATTGTCCAGTCCCGTCCCATCGAAACGCAGGAAGAATTAGCCAAGGCCTTGCAGGAAGAAGGCATCGAAGTCACACAGGCTACGGTTTCCCGCGACATTAAAGAACTCATGCTCATCAAGGTTCCGACCAGTGACGGCCATTACCGCTATGCCTTGTCGCCGGAACAGAATATGCTCATGTCCAAGAACCGCATGGCCCGCCTGTTCCAGGACTCCATCGTCCGCGTCGATTCGGCGTATAACCAGATCATCGTCCACACCCTGCCCGGTTCGGCCAATCCCATTGCCGCCGCGATCGACCACGCCCGCTGGGAAAATGTCATCGGCACCCTGGCCGGCGATGATACGGTCCTCCTCATCGTCAAGGACACGGAAACGGTTCCGAAACTGGTCAAGCTTATCGTATCGCTGATGAAGGAATGAGGCCCTTATGCTGCAGTCCCTGCACATCCACAATTTTGCTCTGATTGAAGACCTGCACCTTACTTTTGGCGACGGGGTGACGATTTTTACTGGCGAGACAGGCGCTGGCAAATCGATTCTCCTCGACGCCATCGGTATGCTGGCAGGCAAACGCGCATCGGCATCGTTCGTCCGCCACGGGACGGACTCGTTCCTCGTCGAAGGCGCGTTCTTTTTTTCTGCGTTGCCTGAAGGGCTAGAACAGCTCCTGGAGGCCAACCACATCGAAGTCGATGAAGGCCAGCTCATCATTTCCCGCCAGTTCCCGCGCAGCGGCCGCGGGACCATCCTGGTCAACGGGACGCTGGTACCGACGGCGACCCTGCGGCGGCTGGGCGAGTACCTGCTGGATATCCACGGCCAGTTCGACAACAGCCTGATTTTCAACCCGTCTTATCACGTGGCTATCCTCGACGGCCTTACGGCAGACGTCCGTCAGGCCCGTCAGGACTACGACGGATTATACCGCCAGTGGCATGAGACGGAAGGGGAAATCAAGGCTTTGCGCCATGACGAAAGTGAAAAGGCGCGGATGCTCAGTATCCTGGCGTTCCAGATCAAGGAAATCGAGGGAGCCGCCCTGAAAGAAGGGGAAGACGACGAACTGGAGCAGAAAATCAACAAGGCGTCCCATGCCGAACATATTAAGGATAATCTGAAGGAGGCCATGTTCGCCCTGGAAGGGAGTGAACGCCAGCCCGGCGTCATCGAGCAGATCGAGACCATCCACCGCAGCCTGGAAAAGGCCTCAGCTTACGATGAAGCCTTCAGTGCCCTGGCTGGGAAAGTCGAGACCTTGTCGTATGAAATCGAAGACGTTCACGACGGCCTTTTGCGCTATGCCGATTCTTTCGACTTCGATGAACGGGCCCTGGATGCCATGCAGTCCCGCCTGGCGTCGATTGAAAAGCTCAAGCGCAAGTACGGTTTCACTGTCGCCGATATCCTGCAATTCCTGGCCAAGGCCAAGGCCGATTATGAACGGCTCGACCAGTCCGAAAGCCATCTGGCCAAGCTGGAAGAGAAACTGGCCCGTGAAGCCGAAGCCGTGCGCCAGCAGGCCCAAGTCCTGGCCGCTGCCCGCCGTGAGGCCGACAGCCAGTTCAGCAAGGCCATGACGGCGACGCTCAATAAGTTGGGCATGCTGAACAGCCGCATCGCCTTCCATATCGAACCGATGAAGGACATCACACCGGATGGTTCCGCCGGCATCGAGCTTTATTTCTCGGCCAATACGGGCGAAGCCATGCAGCCCTTGGCGAAAATCGCCTCGGGCGGCGAAGTATCGCGTATTGCCCTGGCCCTGAAGACGGCCGGCCCCGAACGGACGACGGGCAAGACCATGATTTTCGATGAAATCGACGTCGGCATCAGTGGCCAGACAGGCCTGCAGGTCGCCGACCATATCCGCCAGCTCTCCGGGCAGGGCCAGGTCTTCTGCATTACCCACCTGCCACAGACGGCGGCCATTGCCGACCACCATTACTTCATTTATAAGAAAGAAATGGACGGCCGCACGGTTACCCAGGTCCGGGGCCTCTCGGAGGGGGAACACGTCCTGGAAATCGCCCGCATGTTCGCCGGCAACGATACGACCAAGGCCAGCATCGAAGCGGCCCGCCAGATTGTAAAGCAAGTCAAGGGCAGGTAATGCCCTTGACTTGCGATTCGACATTGCTTTGCGGGTTGACGAATGTCCGCGATAGGTATATAGTTAAATATAATTTCAAAAATCAGAAGTCCCATCAAAAGGGACTCACAGGAGGGATAGATATGCTTCGTGTATTAGTTAACGGTGCCGATGGCCGCATGGGCAGCCAGGTCGTCAAAGCCGTCTTTGAAGACCCGGAACTGGAAGTAGCCGGTGGCATCAGCATTACTCATGTCGGCGAAGATGTCGGTGACATCGCCGGTGTCGGCCACTTAGGACTGACCATCCGCGATGACCTGGGCGCTGCCCTCGATGACATCAAACCGGATGTCGTCGTCGATTTCACCACGCCGAAAGTCATCTTCAACAACGCTAAGACCTGCATCGAACACGGTGTCAATATGGTCGTCGGCACGACGGGCCTGACCGCTGAACAGCGTCATGAACTCCATGCCCTGGCTCTGGAAAAGAAGACGAGCATCTTCATTGCCCCGAACTTTTCCATCGGCGCTGTCCTGATGATGAAGCTCTCGACAGAAGTCGCTCCGTATCTGCCGGATGTCGAAATCATCGAACTCCATCACAACAATAAACTGGACGCTCCGTCCGGCACGGCCATCATGACGGCCGATAAGATCGATGCGGCCCGCAAAGAAGCTGGTGTACAGCCGGCTCCGGACAAGACCCATGAAAGCCTCGATGGCGCCCGCGGTGCTTCCGTAGATGGCATCCCCATCCACAGTGTCCGCCTTCCGGGCTACATCGCTCATCAGCAAGTTTTATTCGGGGGATACGGCGAACTGCTGACGATCCGCCACGATTCGATGGACCGCAAGTCCTTCATGCCTGGCGTCGTCTTAGCCGTCAAGAAAGTAAGCTCTCGTCCGGGCTTGACCTTTGGACTGGAAAACTATTTATAAAAAGAACCATTAGGGGAGGAAGTTTGTTATGACAAAAGAACCGGTAGTAGCGATTTTAGGTGCCACAGGTGCCGTAGGCCAGGAATTTATCCGCTTGATCGAAGAACGAAAATTCCCGTACAGCAAGTTGAAGTTATTAGCATCGTACCGTTCGGCTGGCAAGAAAATGACTGTCAACGGGGAAGAATATACCGTTGAAGAAGCCAAACCGGAATCTTTCGACGGTGTCGACATCGGCTTGTTCGCCGGCGGCTCGATCAGTAAAGAATTGGGACCTGAAGCTGCTAAACGGGGCTGCATCGTCATCGACAACTCCAGCACGTTCCGCATGGACCCCAACGTACCGCTCGTCGTACCGGAAGTCAATCCCGAAGACATCGCCTGGCACAAGGGCATCATTGCCAACCCGAACTGCTCGACGATCATCATGCTCATGGCCCTCAAGCCGATTCATGACTTGTCGCCGATCAAACGCATTATCGTCAGCACGTACCAGGCCGTTTCCGGTGCCGGCAAAGAAGGTATCGACGAACTGCGCGATGAAACGGAAGCCTACCTCAAAGGGGAAGAAATGCAGCCGAAGATTCTGCCCAGCAAGAGCCTTCCCAAGCATTATCCCATCGCTTTCAACCTCATCCCGCAGATCGATAAATTCGTAGAAAAAGACTACACCAAAGAAGAAATGAAGATGGTCAACGAAACGCACAAGATGCTCCACGACGACTCCATCGCCATTACGGCTACGACCGTCCGCGTACCGGTCTTCCGCAGCCATGCTGAATCGGTCTATGTCGAAACGGCCGATGAACTGACTGTCGATGCCGTCCGCAAAGCCATCGATGCGTTCCCCGGTGCCCAGGTCCAGGACAACCCGGCTGAAATGGAATATCCTATGCCGCTGTTCACGTCGGAAAAATACGACTGCTACGTCGGCCGTATCCGCAAGGACCTGTATAATCCGAAGGCCATCAATCTCTGGGTATCGGGCGACCAGATCCGCAAAGGCGCTGCCCTCAATGCCCTGCAGATTGCCGAATACATGCTGGCTCACGACATGATCCACTAAGTACGAAGGATGGGAGATGAACCTTTTATGTTAACTTTTCCAAATGTGATTGTTGCCATGGTCACGCCGTTCCACGAAGACGGTTCCGTCAATTATGAAGCGGCTGTTGAACTGGCTAAGAAATATGCTGATGAAGGCTCGGCCATCCTCGTCGGGGCTACGACGGGCGAAGGGGCTGTCATGACGGAAGAAGAAAAGCTCAAGCTCTTCCAAGTCACGGCAGATGCCTTGAAAGACAAGACCCTGGTCATGGGCAATGTCGGCACCAACAATACGCTCCAGACTATCGAAATGGCCAAGAAGGCCAAAGATACGGGCGTCGACGTCCTGCTGTGCATCGTCCCGTATTACAATAAACCGAACCAGGAAGGCTGTTATGCTCACTTTGCTGCCATCGCCAAGTCGACGGACCTGCCTATCTTCATTTATAACGTACCGGGCCGTACAGGCGGCAAAATCGAACCGCAGACGGTCTGCCAGCTGGCTCATGACTTCCCGAACATCATCGGCCTCAAAGACGCCAGCGGCGACCTCGATTATGCCGGCTACGTCGCAGCCAATGCACCGGAAGGTTTCCACCTCTACAGCGGTGACGACAACCTGACCCTGCCCATCGTCGCTGTCGGCGGCGAAGGCGTCATTTCCGTAGCTGCCCACGTCATCGGCAAGGAAATGAACGAAATGATCCAGGCCCATAAAGACGGCGACGTCAAGAAAGCCGCTGCCCTCCATCAGAAATACCTGCCCTTCATGAAAGGCTGTTTCTGCACGGTCAGCCCGGTCCCGGTCAAGACCATGCTCAACATGCTCGGCTTCCCGGCTGGACCCTTCCGCCTGCCCTTGGTAGACGCTACGCCGGAAATCAAGGCCAAATGTGAACAATACCTGAAAGATATCGGTCGGCTATAAGCGCTGATAAATAGAAACCGCTCCGACCTGTACTCAAGCCTCCCTTTATAGGGGAGGTGGCCCAACGGGCCGGAGAGGTTCCTATGAATTTGGTTTTATATTAAAAAAAGCCTTGACATATTTCCGATTTCTTGTTATGATATATGAGTCGTCAGGAACGACAAGACATGACTCGGTAGCTCAGCTGGATAGAGTGACTGACTACGAATCAGTAGGTCTAGGGTTCGAATCCCTACCGGGTCACCATAGAAAAAAGCTCACGCATTTTGCGTGAGCTTTTTTGTTGTGTTTGATGTGTGATGAAAGGCTCCCTTTATAGGGGAGCTGGCCGCCGAAGGCGGTCTGAGAGGTTGATTTTTACCAGCCCCTAGCCACTTAAAAGGGGCTGTCGCACGAAGGTTTTTGCCATCATGCGAAGTCCCTTTCTCTTTAATGTTTGAGGTTTGATGTATGATGTTTGAGGCGATTGCTTTAAATTTAAAACCATCCACATCAAACATCAAACTTTCAACTTCAAACTCAAAAAGAGGCTGTCTTCATGCGACAGCCTCTTTTTATACTATTTCTTCAGATTCGGCGTGCAATCGATGATGATGCTGCCCGGTTGTTTCATGACTGTGAAATTTCCCTTTGTCGAAGACAGGGCTTTTTCCAAAGTCTTGCTGTGCCATTTTTCGACGCCCATCTGGGAGCCGCCGACCTCTTTCGACGAAGCCGACTGTTTCTGAGCATCTTCCGGCAGAAGGTCACTGATGTTGACGTTTTCACCATCTTTGACTTTGATGGTTACCGTCACGGCCCGGCCGTTCTGGAAGACGACTTGGTAGCGGCCATTGTGGAAGACGCGGATCGTGTCGCCCTGAGAATAGGGGTGGCCCCATTCGTTTTCCCAATCGGCCTGGGTATCGCCGATGGTGGGCAGGTTGGCGACCGGTGTTTCTTTGGTATCGGTCTGGCTCTTCGTGTCCTGGCCCTGCTTGGTTTCTCCCGGCTGTTGCTGCTGGGTCTGGGTCTGCTGTTTCTGCGGCTGCGAATTGGTCGGCGATGCCGGCGTACATCCGGCAGCTACCAGGGTGAAGAGCAGAAGGACAAGGGTAAGATAACGTTTCATAAGTAGACCTCCTTAGCGGCGCCGGCGGTTGTCTCCGCCCTTATGGCGCTGTTTATGGCGTTTTTCTTTCGTTGTCTGGTAAGTGCTGGCCGGCAGTTTGTCCCGATACGTCTTTTTCCGCTTCGGCGGTTTGCTGCTGGCCTTGACTTTGACTTGTCCCGTCAGGGTATATTTCGTGATCGTCGCATGGATGTTGTGTTCGATGCGGCGGACCCAATTTTCATCGGCTGCCGTGGCAAACATGATGGACAGGCCTTCATTGCCGGCACGGCCGGTGCGGCCGATGCGGTGGATGTAGTAGTCGACGTCATGGGGGACATCGAAGTTGAAGACATGCGTGATCCCTTCGATGTCGATGCCGCGGGCTGCGATATCCGTGGCGACCAGGATCTGCGTCTTGGCTTTGGCAAAGTCGCGCAGGACCTGATTGCGGCGGCCCTGAGACATATCGCCGTGGAGTTCACCGATGTTGAAGCCCTTGGCGATGAGTTTGCCTGCCAGGAGGGAGGTCCGTTCCTTAGTGTTGCAGAAGACGATGGCCAGATAGGGATTCATTTCTGTCAGCATCTGGCAGAGTTTCGGCAGTTTCTGTTCTTCTGTCATCATGTAGATGCGCTGTTCGATATTTTCCAGGGCAATCGTCTGGCCTTCGAGGATATTGAGGACCAGCGGGCTCTGCATGTGCTTTTTGGCCAGGCCTTTGATCTTGTCCGGAACCGTAGCCGAGAAGAAGAGGAGCTGCCGCCGTTTCGGCGTCAGGCCGATGAGGGTATCGACATCTTCTAAGAAACCGGCCTGCAGCATCTGGTCCGCTTCGTCGACGATGACCCGGCGGACGCCGCTCAGGTCGAGGGAATTGCGGCGGCAGTGGTCGAGCAGGCGGCCCGGCGTACCGATGATGACGTGAGGATGGCGGTGCAGTTTCTGGAGCTGGTTCTCAATGGTCTTGCCGCCGATGAGGCTGAGGACGTCGACGCCCAGTTCCGGTGCCAGGGTATCGGCGACGTCGGCAATCTGGCGGGCCAGTTCCCGCGTCGGCGCCATGACCAGGACTTGTTCGGCGTGGATATCTGTCTTGACCTGCTGCAGTGACGGCAGGAGAAAGGCAAAGGTCTTGCCCGTACCGGTCTGGGCCTGGGCCAGGATGTCCCGGCCTTTGAACAAGGGGGGGATGGCCTGTGCCTGGACGGCCGTGGGTTCATTGATGCCCTGCTTGTGCAGGAGTTCACAAATCTTCGGCGTAATGCCGAGTGATTCAAAATTCTTTGTCATGTATGTCCCTTTCTATGCGAACTAAAATTACTTCTTATTATTTCTATTTTACACAAAAGCCAGGGCTTGCGCAAACTTTTCTTTCCTTTTGGGATATGGTATACTAAAGTGATTTCGTTTGCGTTGTTTTAGGAGGTCTTGCAGAAAATGAGTTGGTGGCGCGATATTTTGCGGCAAAGTGTCTTCATGTGTTTCTTTATCATTCCCATCCCGATCGGAGCCTATACCATTCACAGCGGTTCCAGTGCCGTCGTGGCCATGGTCAGTTATGTCTTTTTGTCCCTGGTCATCCCCGTCGCCTACGTGGGCTGCCAGGATGCGTCTTTTGGCCCTCAGGGCGGGCGGATCCGCCGCTGGGTCATGGCCCTCATGTGGTTCATCGTCTTTGCGGCTATCGGGGCTTTTACGGCTTTCATGGGCGTCTATTGGAAGGCAGCTCCTTTCTGGGAATGGCCGACCATTGGCCGCGACGTCGTCTTCATCGCCGGCATGTATGGGGAAATCAGTCTGACCATGCTCCTTGCCTTTGTCGTCTCCCAGCTTTTGCCAGGCCGAAAGGAAGTAAAATAATGGATCATTTACAAAAACAGAAGTGGCATGACCGGCTGCTGGCCATCGTCTGGGCGGCCTGCGGTATCCTGCCATTGCCTTTCGGGGCCTTTGCTTCGGATAAGCCATATATCGCCTCAGCGTCGATTCTGGCCTTTTTTATCTTGTCCTTTGCTGTTCCCTTGTGGCTGGGGCATCGCCGCCGTCGTGCGGGCAGAGACGATGATTATGCTTCGGCTGGGGCGACCCTCTATGGCGGGGCTGTCGTCCTGATCATTGCCGTCGGCTTGCTCAACGGTTTGACCGGCTGGGACTGCTGGCATGATTATCCTGTCCGCGTCGGCTTATTCGCCTTGTGGATGCTTTTGACCATCGGTGCCCAGTACCTGGCTGCCAGGGCCGTCGATTTCTGGCTGCAGCGCCGCCGGAAATACTGGTATTCCCAATTCCTGGACCCTATCATCTACAGCCTGCCTCTGCCGTGTGCTATCCTGGGTATGTTCCTCTTTCCGGCTGTCAGTGACTCTTCGGTGACGCAGAGCCTGGTCGTCGGCGTCATGGCCATCATGGGTTTCTGCTTCATCGGCATGAGTATCTTCGTCATCGCCACCTTCGCGCTTTATTTCTTCCCGTACAAACGCTATGGTTATAGCCGCAAGGAGCGCCTGGTCCATATCGTGGCCATCGTCGTCATGGTCCTCATGTGGGCCCTGGTCCAGCATATCCTCTTCGATAGCCAGATCCACGTCTTTACGTACATCTTCAAGGCCATGCCGATTCTCCAGAACAATCCCCTGGTCTTCATCACACCCTTCGTCGTAGCGGCATTGACCATCATAGGCTGCGTAGCCCTGCGCAACGTCGTCATCGCGGCGTTTAAGGCTTGATCGTTCATCGTAGGCCGTTCGTCGTTCATCGAGGTATCTGGTGGCTGTGCCGCCGTGAGCCGTTTGCCGTGGCTCGTGGGCTGTAGGGGCCCATGTGGGGCGCCCGCGTGAATCCTGTGCACAGCCTGAAGCTGCAGCTGTGTGAATTTTCGTCAAACAAACCACGCCCAACGGACCACAAAAAAACCTGCCGCTTTCGCGACAGGTTTTTTCTATTCATTTTATTTCCACAATGGTCTGCTTCATGATGGTGAAGCGGATGACGTATACCAGCCATCCCAGGAAGGCTGCAAGACAGCCGCTGAGGAAGGTCGTGGCATCGGTAGTAGTCAATGCATATACGCAGTAGATAATGGATACGCCTGCCAGGAATATCGACGTATTTCTGTTACAGACTTCATTGGGGATATGTTCCTTGGTGAGGATCGTCGTCAGGGCCCCGGCACAGAGCATGTAGGGGATGACGTTGGTGACGACGGCCAGGTTGGCCAGGAGTTCGAACTGGGCAGCCAGGGTCGGGCTGATGGTCATGAGGGCCAGGAGGCTCTGCATGCAGAGGATGCACAGCATGCCTTTGACCGGTACGTCAGCGCTGGTGACTTTGGCAAAAATCTTGGGGAACAGGCCGCGCTGGGCGCTGGTCTTGAAGACGCGGGCCAAGGTGAACTGCCAGGACAAGAGGGAACCGGCACAGGAGAATACCATGAGGCCCATGACGGCTTTGCCAGCCGTATCGCCGAGCATGTACGAGAAGGCCAGGCCGAAGGGAGCGCTCGATGCCAGGATTTCCGCATTGGGGACGATGCCGGCGATGACATTCGTCGAGGCGACGTAGATGATGGCGACGCCGAGGGTGCTGACGAAGGTGGCAATCGGAACGGATTTCTTCGGGTTTTCAACGGCATCCATGTTGACCGCTGCCGATTCGAGTCCCAAGAAGGACCACAACGTCAGGGCGATGGAATTGCCGACGGCATCGCTGAGTCCCAAATCATTGGGGTTCCACGAAGCCAGCCACGTAGCCGGGCTGAACCAATGCCAGCCGATGATGGAAATGCCCAGGACCGGGATGATGGCACCCCAGATGGTAATGGCGCTGAGCTTGCCGGAATAACGGGAGCCGCTGAAATTGAGGGCTGCCGCGATCCACAATAAAGCGATCGTATATAAACACGTCTGCAACGGCGTAAAGGTTGTCTCAAGGAAACCGGCGCCGTAACCCACAGCCGTAATGGCAATGGCGACGTTTGCAATTACGATGGAAACAGAGTAGGCGTAATTAGCCATAAAATGTCCTACACGCCCGAAAGCGTATTCGGAGTAACCGCCCATACCGCCTGGCTTTGTCGTGAACATGCCACATCGGGCAAAAGCCATGGCCAGGGCTAAAGAGCCTAGTGAGGTAATAATCCAGGAAATAATCGAGATCGTACCGACTTCGGCGAGCTTGGTCGGCAGCATGATGATACCGGCGCCAAGCATGTTGGCAGCAGTGACAAAGGTCAACTGTACCACAGACATTTTACGACATGTAGTTTTCATTATCAGTCCTTCTTTCGTGTTGATGCGTATAAGCATGACTTGAGTTTTTTAGCAAATTAATTCTATCATTTTTGCCGGGAAAATTAAATACTTTTTGAAAAAACGTTATATGTATTTGGGCCACTTTTCACGCTCTATATTCCAAATGGGAATAGAGTTTAGTGGTTCGTAGCTCGTGTTTCGTGGCTAAATTTAAAACCATCCGCTAGCTACTAACAACTAGCTACTAACAACTAAAAAAAGGTCTTGTCGCACTGCGACAAGACCTTTTTTACATGAGAGATGAAATTAGTCGATGTTTTCTACGACGCAAGCCGTACCCTGGCCGCCACCGATGCACAGTGTAGCCAAGCCGTATTTGCCGCCGACTTCTTTCAAGCCATAGAGCAAGGTTACGAGGATACGAGCGCCCGATGCACCAATCGGATGGCCGAGGGCGATAGCACCGCCATGGATGTTGACTTTATCCATATCGAAGCCGAGTTCACGGCAGCAATATACAGCCTGAGCTGCGAAAGCTTCGTTAGCTTCGACGAGGTCGAGGTCTTTGACTTCGAGGCCAGCTTTAGCCAATGCTTTACGGGAAGAAGGAACAGGGCCGGTACCCATGATGGACGGATCGACGCCAGCGGAAGCATAGCTTACGACTTTAGCCATCGGTTTGAGGCCGAGTTCTTTCGCTTTATCAGCGGACATAACTACGAATGCAGCTGCGCCGTCGTTGATGCCGGAAGCGTTACCAGCAGTAACTGTGCCGCCTTTTTTGAAGGCCGGTTTCAATTTAGCAAGGCCTTCCATGGTCGTGCCTTCACGCGGGAATTCGTCTGTATCGATGACGACGTCCTGTTTTTTCTGATGAACCGTTACCGGAACGATCTGAGATTTGAATGCGCCGCTCTTGATAGCTTCGCAAGCTTTGACCTGAGAACGGACACCAAGTGCATCCTGGTCTTCACGAGTGATGCCGAAGCGTTCAGCAACGTTTTCAGCCGTGATGCCCATATGATAGTCATTGAATGCATCCCAGAGGCCATCTTTGATCATGGTATCGACGAGGACACCGTTGCCCATACGATAGCCATAACGAGCTTTAGGAACAGCGAAAGGAGCCATGGACATGTTTTCCATGCCGCCTGCTACGATGACGTCAGCGTCGCCGGCTTTGATCATCTGAGCTGCCAAGGATACGCAGCGGAGACCGGAACCGCAGACTTTGTTGACCGTAAGAGCCGGTACTTCGATAGGCATGCCAGCTTTAATCATAGCCTGACGAGCCGGGTTCTGGCCCTGAGCAGCCTGAAGGACGTTGCCCATTACGACTTCATCGACGTCTTTACCTTCGATGCCAGCACGTTTGAGAGCTTCTTTAATGACAACAGCGCCGAGTTCTACAGCCGGTGTGTTTTTGAAACCGCCACCGAATTTACCAATTGCTGTACGGCAAGCGCTTACGATAACTACTTCTTTCATTGGAATCACTCCTTGGATAATTTTTTACGTATGAAATAGGTGCCGGCGAATCAGTATGAGAGGATACACCGGGCGAAAGTATCATAATAAAAATGATACTTTGATATTGCTATCATACACCTTTTTTAAGGAAATGTACAGAGCACGTTCAAAAAATTACGTACTCCATACATCTCCCTTACTTATGGCTAGGGAATAGGGAATTTTTGAATTACAGACGTTCTACGATGATAGCCGTGCCCTGGCCGCCGCCGATGCAGAGGGAAGCCAGACCATATTTACCGTTGATTTCCGGTTCAGCCAATGCGTAGAGCAAGGTGACGACGATACGAGCGCCGGAGCAGCCAATCGGATGGCCGAGGGCGATAGCGCCGCCGTGGATGTTGACTTTGTCCATGTTGAGGCCGAGTTCGCGGACGCAGTATACGGACTGAGCTGCGAAAGCTTCATTCAATTCGATGAGGTCCATCTGGTCGACGTTCATGCCGGTCTTCTTCATGACTTTGCGGACTGCCGGAACAGGGCCAGTACCCATGATTGCCGGTTCAACACCAGCCGAAGCCCAGTCGATGATGCGAGCCAGCGGTTTGATGCCGAGTTCTTTAGCTTTTTCAGCGGACATTACGACAACAGCAGCTGCGCCGTCGTTGATGCCGGAAGCGTTACCAGCGGTAACTGTGCCGTCTTTGATGAAGGCCGGACGGAGTTTAGCCAGTGTTTCCATGGTGCAGTTCGGACGGATGAATTCGTCTTTGTCGACGACGACATCGCCTTTTCTCTTATGGATCGTTACCGGAACGATCTGGCTGTCGAATTTGCCTTCCTGCTGAGCTTTGTAAGCCAAGTTTTCAGAACGGCAAGCCAGCTTATCCTGGTCTTCACGGGTTACACCGAAGCGAGCGGCAACGTTTTCAGCCGTTACGCCCATGTGGTAGTTGTTTTCCGTGCAGAACAGGCCATCGCGCATGAGCAAGTCTTCGAGGACGCCGTTGCCCATACGATAACCGCGGCGGCCTTTAGCGATGGAGTAGGGGGCGTTGGACATGGATTCCATACCACCGGCTACGATGATGTCAGCATCGCCGAGTTTGATCTGCTGGGAAGCGAGGGAAATGGCACGCATACCGGAACCGCAAAGTTTATTTAATGTGAAAGCAGGAACTTCCTGAGGAATACCCGAATGAAGGGCTACCTGACGGGCCGTGTTTTCACCGCAGCCAGCCTGGAGTACGTGGCCCATGATGACTTCGTCGATCTGGTCGACAGGAATACCTGCGCGTTTGATTGCTTCAGTAACAGCAGCTACACCGAGGTCTACCGCGGTGACGTCTGCGAACTGGCCATTGAAACTGCCGATGGCCGTACGGCAAGCACTTACGATAACAGCATCTCTCATTAGAAAAACCATCCTTTCGTGATGTGAAACAAAGTATAGAATAATATAGTATATAAGACTTAGTTGACGGAGCCGCCGCTTACGCAGCTCCTTGGGGGTTACGCTGAAATGAAGAACTTGAGTTCTAAATTTCACAATCTCCATGCCTATATAGTACATTTTTTCACAAGGAAATGCAAGAGGAAAATGAATTTTCCCTATGCTAGATAATCATGATAAAGAAAGGGTCAGATGAGAAAAGAATAAAGAGAACGAATAATTTGGTATACGTATGGTTGGCGGCTAGCAGTCAGCAGCTAGCCGCTCGTAGGGCCGCCCTTTGGGACGGCCCCTACGAACCCCTAGCCACTAGCCCCTAACCACTAAAAAAGGGCTTGCCGCGACGCGGCAAGCCCTTTTCCTATTCCTTTTAAAGAAGATGAGCGATGAAACTGTACGAAAGTAAAGCGCCCATGGAGATGATGATTTTTGCGTCTGCACTTAAATTCATAGTTCTTACCTCTTTTCTTCTTTAATATATTGCAAAACTTAATAATTTTAATTATGTATCAGATATTGAATCCGGAAAGCGGAACTCTTTATCTATAAATATAATATCATATGCGTAAATAAAATCAATAGCCAGAAAATGCAACGACTTGACACCTGTATTACCACAATGCAAATATAGGCGTTTGAACAGTATAAAAACAGGAAAATGGCCGAAAAATCCTTTTAAATAGAATAAACAAAAGCAAAGGACAAGAAGTGTAAAAGTGAATAAAATAGATATTTATTCAAAACAGAAAAATATTAAATTTTACGTTAAAATAAAGTATAAACTTAAAAATAGAAAAATGGTGACTGACAGGCACTAGCGACAGGGCGGGAAATGCCTTATAATGGATACAATATCCTTTGATGCCGTGACGTCGTTACGGCTGTCATCAGTAAGTGAAATTATTATATAAATGTTTTATATAGTGGGAGGAGTATCATGGGATTTTTTGATGCCTTTTTTAAAGAACACCAGAGAACGAAGAGCGAGGAAATCTATGACAAGGCCTTGCAGATTTTCAATTCGCCGGAATTACAGAATCAGGCCCTGTCAGGCAAACTGGCCGACAAGGTGACGCATGGCGAAGATTGCGACATCATTCCAGGTTCATATGGTCGTTTTGGCCACGATAGGACCAATCCAATTCCCGTCAATGGACCGAGTGGAGAATTTGTCTACTTATCGCGCCTGCGCCTGCGCCGGACCGGATCGATGGTCTTTTTCCACAAAGCCGGCAGCGTCGACGGCATCGATGTCTTTGAACTGACCAACGTCAGCGGCAAGTTCGTCGACCGCCTGTATGTCGACATGTACCATCCCCGCTGTTCCCGCCGCTATCCGGAAGGCTATACGCTGGAAAAGGAAGCTGTCTTTCCCCGCGGCGTGACGACGAACCTGCCCGATTTCCCCAAAGGACTCTACAAGGCCATCAAAAAAGAAGCCAAGCAGCGCCTGGGCATCGACGTCGCTGATAAAGAAAGCGATTGCATCGATGTACCGGCTGTCCAGGAGGCGTTAGCCCATCTGCGGAAGGAAAGGCCGGTGGCTCCTGTCATGAAGCCATTGAAATAAAGGGAAACTATGGTATAATTACACCAGGTTAGTAATGTAGATTATTAGGAGGGTTATCGATGAGAGAATTACCAAAAGCCCATGAAATTTGGCGCCATTTCAAAAAAAATACTTATGAAATCATCACCATTGCCGAACATACGGAAACCGGTGAAAAATTTGTCATTTACAAGGCCTTGCACGATACGATGAAGACCTATGCCCGCCCGTTGAAGGATTTCATGAGCGAAGTCGATAAGGAAAAATATCCCCGTGCTGAACAGGATTATCGTTTCGTCAAGATTAAATAACCTTGACAAGGCCTGCCATGGCTGATATAATATGTACTGTTGAAAATAAAGCAGAAGCTATCCGCTTCTCACCTTACAAGACGGTCGTGTCACTAGGGTCTATGACGGAAACGTAGAGCGGATAGTCATGCTATCCGTTCTTTTTTTATTTCGGAGGTGAAAGACGATTAGTAAGGAATTACGTATCAACGATCAAATCAGAGCCCGTGAAGTACGCGTGGTCAGTGATTCTAACGAACAGCTCGGTGTCATGTCTCTCCGTTCGGCCCGCCAGATTGCGGAAGAACGGCATTTGGACCTGGTAGAAGTCGCACCGAATGGCAAACCGCCTGTCTGCCGCATCATGAACTACGGGAAATACCGTTATGAACAGCAGAAGCGTGAAAAGGAAGCCAAGAAAAAACAGAAAGTCTTGACATTGAAAGAAGTAAAGCTTCGTCCCAATATCGAAGACCATGACTTCTACGTTAAGATGAAAGCTGCGCAGCGTTTCCTGGGTGAAGGCAGCAAAGTCAAAGTTACGATCATGTTCCGCGGCCGCGAAATGAGCCATCCGGAACTGGGCCGTGATTTGCTGGTTCGATTCGCTGATGAATTGAAAGACACCGCCCATGTAGAAAAAGAACCTAAAATCGAAGGCAGAAACATGACCATGGTCATCGCTGTCAACAAGAAGTAACAGGAGGACAATTATTATGCCGAAATTGAAAACTCGCCGTGCTGCGGCAAAACGCTTTAACACAACTGGTACAGGTAAAATCAAACGCATGAAACCGTATAAGAGCCACATCCTGGAAAGCAAGAGCCCGAAACGTAAACGTAACCTGAGAAAAGCTACGCTCGTTTCCAAGACCATGACCGAAGCCGTCCGCAAGATGTGCCCGTTCATCTAATAGGGAAAATACTTTTTTTGATATAGATTCGGAGGAATAGACTAATGGCAAGAATCAAAGTTGGCGTTACAGCACACGCTCGTCATAAAAAAATCTTAAAAATGGCTAAAGGCTACCGCGGTACCCGCAGCCGTCTCTTCAAAAAAGCTAACGAAAGCGTCATGAAAGCGCTCTACTACGCTCGTCGTGACCGCCGCGCCAAGAAACGCGAATTCCGTAAATTGTGGATTGCCCGTATCAACGCTGCAACCCGCGCTAACGGCCTCAGCTACAGCCGCTTCATCTGCGGCCTCACCAAAGCTGGTGTCATCGTAAACCGCAAAATGCTCGCTGACCTCGCCGTCAACGACGCAGCTGCTTTCGCAAAACTCGTAGAAGTCGCAAAAGCACAGTAATTTATGTAAATAAAAATCCCCTGCATGAAGGTTTCCACCGTCATGCAGGGGATTTTTTTCTGCAGGGGCTGGCAACTATCAGCCACGAATCACGAACCACGAATCACGAACCACGAAAAAAGGCGCTGTCTTCATGCGACAGCGCCTTTTTTTCAATGCCGCCAGGCCTTGGGCACGGGGATGAGGAAGGCAAAGATGGCGCCTATGATGGCGCAGATCCAGAGGCACTGCAGGGCCGTAGGGATGCCCCACTGGTCAGCGCCCCAGCCGACGATTGGCGAAATGAGGCCGCCAATCGTCGTCGTCAGACCCAGGGTGACGCCAGAAGCGAAGCCGACGTTTTTGCCGAGGTATGTCTGTCCCAGGACGACGATGGGACTGTAAGCGGCGAACAGCGAAAAGGCGACGGGGATGAGCAGCAACGTCGCTGCGATGAGGTTCGTACTGTTTACCAGGAAGAACATGGAAGGAATCATGATCAGCATGGAGCCGCGAAGGACGCGGAGAAAGCCGAAACGGTCGGCCAGGACCCCGCCGAGGAAGGTGATGACGACGCCCATGGAAAAGAGGATGGACAAGGCCAGACTGCCTGTGGACGGCGAGGTGTGCAGGACGTGGATCCAATAGAGGGGAATGAAGGTGTTACAGACCGTAAAGCCGACGGAACGGACGAAGATGACGACGGATAAGCGTCCAAACGCGTTCCAGTCGTTGGTCAGGACTTCGCCGGGATGAGCCTGTTTTTCGGCCAGGTTGGCATCGTTGACCAGGGCTAAGATGTGCGGCATCTGGTGATAGAGGATGAAGGCGATGATTGCATTGACGATGCCGAAGATGACCAGACCGTGGATGTCGAAGGCATAGGCACAGGCGCCGGCTACCATGGGGCCGATGGCGAAGCCGGCATTGCCGCCGACGGAGAAAGTCCCCAGGGCCTGTCCCTTGCGGTCGCCGGCGATGTTATTGACCATACGGGCCGCTTCGGGGTGATAGATGGAAGAACCGAAGCCGCTGAACATGGAACAGAGGAAGATGAACCAATAATTCTGAGTAAAGGCCAGCAGGGTCAGGCAGAGGCCGCAGAGGACGGGGCCGAGCGGTGCGAACCAGGGCTTGGACACCTTATCGGAGTAATAGCCGAAAATCGGCTGGGATACGGACGATAAGAGCATATTGGCAAAGATGAGCGTCGCCGCGTCTTGATAACTCAGGTTACACGACGAGATGAAATAGGGCAGGAGGGCCGGGATGGCGCCTTGCGCCCAGTCTACGGAAAAATGGCCCGTAGCGAATAGGTATACATAAGGACTTAGTTTCTTCATACAAATCCTCCTTTCAAGAAATATGAATCGTTTCTATTATAACATAGACTATTTTCCTTTTCCTGTTGGTGTTATAATAATAACAAACTAATCAATATATATTAGAAGGAGTGGTTATTATGGCATCAAAAGAAATGTACGCCCTGGGGTCACAGGCTTCGGTCATCCGCGACCTTTTTGCTTATGGCCAGCAGCAGGCGGCTGTCGTCGGCAAGGAAAATGTCTTTGATTTCAGTATCGGCAATCCGACCGTCCCGGCTCCAGCCTGCGTCAAAGAAGCCATTGAAGATATCATGGAAACGCGGGAATCGGCAGCCATCCACGGTTATACGGCCGCTGCTGGCGATACGGCTGTCCGCCAGGGCCTGGCTGACTTCATGAACCAGACTTATGACGCCCAGGTACGGGCCGATAATTTCTATATGACCTGCGGGGCTGCGGCCTCTTTGACGATCAGCCTCAAAGCCCTCGTCGAAAGCCCGGATGACGAAATCATCCTCATTGCACCGTTCTTCCCGGAATATACGGTCTTCGTCCAGAATGCCAATGCCAAATCCGTCGTCCTGCCGCCGGATACGGAACACTTCCAGATTTCCCTGGATGCCTTGGAAAAGGCCATTACGCCTCATACGCGGGCAGTCATCATCAATTCGCCGAACAACCCGTCTGGCGTCGTCTATTCCGCCGATACTTATGAAAAACTGGCCGCTTTGCTGACGCGGAAATCCCAGGAAATCGGTCATGCCATCTATATCATCTCAGATGAACCGTACCGGGAAATCATTTACGATGGCCTTCCCATCCTCTATGTCCCGAAATTCTATAAAGATACGATTATCTGCTATTCCTACAGTAAATCCCTGAGCCTGCCTGGCGAACGTATCGGCTACGTCCTGGTCCCGGACTGCGCTGCCGATGCCAAGGAAGTCTATACGGCTGTCTGCGGGGCCGGCCGTTCCATGGGCTTCGTCTGCGCACCTCATCTCTTCCAGGACGTCGTCCTCAAATGCCTGGGCCAGACCAGCGATATGAATATTTACGACGAAAACCGCAAGCTCTTATATAATGGATTAAAAGAAATGGGCTACGACTGCGTCTATCCGAGCGGTGCTTTCTACCTCTTCGTCAAATCGCCCGAAGCCGATGCCAAGGCTTTCTCCGATAAGGCCAAGAAACTGAACCTGCTCATCGTCCCGGCCGACAGCTTTGGCTGCCCTGGCTACGTCCGCGTATCGTATTGCGTCGATCCGGATATGATCAAACGGTCTTTTGCCGCCTTTAAGAAATTGATGGAACAGTATCAATAAAAAAGTGTAAGAAATTGGAAGAATTTCCTTGACACGTCCTGTATCTGTGGTATACTAAACAAGTCGTTAGGAAATGGGCCTATAGCTCAGCTGGTTAGAGCGCACGCCTGATAAGCGTGAGGTCGGTGGTTCAAGTCCACCTAGGCCCACCAATTTTTTCACTTGACAATTTTCTGCGATATGTTATACTAAGCAAGTCCCATGACATGGGCCTATAGCTCAGCTGGTTAGAGCGCACGCCTGATAAGCGTGAGGTCGGTGGTTCGAGTCCACCTAGGCCCACCACACAGACCATCGTTTGGATTATTCCGGAACGATGGTTTTTTTTTCAACAGAAGGAGGGGAGACCATGACGGAAAGTGAAAGGCAGCTCCAGGCGATGGCCCTGTCGATTCAGGCAGCCCGTCAGCAGGCCGGATGCAAGGTACCTGTTGCGGCACCGCCAGCAGCGGCTGATGCGATTCCCAATCTCGGCGGCGAAGCCCGGTCAGGCGACTGCCTGGTCAGTATGCTGGCCAGCGGCAGCAAGGGCAATGCGGCCTATATCCGTTGTGGGAAGACGAATATCCTCATCGACGCCGGCATCAGCTGTCGCCGTATCGAACAGGGGTTGAAGCGCTATGACTGCACCTTGAGCGACCTCGATGCGGTCTTCATCACCCATGAACATTCAGACCACGTCAACGGCTTGGCGACGCTTCTCAAGCGGACGGCCATGCCCGTCTATACGACGGCCGAGACCTGGCAGGCCATGGGCCGGAAAGTAGAAGGCTTCCAGGACCGTTTCGTCCGGCTGACGCGGCGCGTAGGCCTAAAGGACATCCAGGTCATCCCCTTTGCCATCTCCCACGATGCGGCCCGGCCCGTCGGCTATACCCTCTGCCACGGCGATTCGAAGATTACCTTGGCGACGGACTTAGGCTGTGTCAGCCCCGATGTCGCAGCCGCTGCGGCTTATGCGGATATCCTCATCTTAGAAGCCAATCACGATGAGCAGATGGTCCGCAACGGTCCGTATCCGTATCCGCTCCAGCAGCGCATCCTCGGCCGCTGGGGGCATCTGTCCAACAAGACGGCAGCCGCTTTTCTGGCCGGGTTGCCGACGAAAGGCGTCATGCGGGTCCTCCTGGCCCACCGCAGCGAAAAGAATAATACGCCGTCCCTGGCGCTGCACACGATGCGTACAGTCTTATCCCAGGCCGGCCGGGTCATCGGCCAGGATATCTTATTACGGCTGGCCTGCCAGAAGGGCAGTGTCCGCTTCCAGGAAGGGAGTCATGAACTATGATGCAACGCAAACATATCATCACGGCAGCTGCTGCCGTCGTCCTCATCGCTGTCGGCGTCTTCGGCGGCTTCAAGATCCACGATGCCTTTTTTACGCCGAGCGGCACTTATAACGGAACCGTGAACCAGCTCCAGGAACCGTCGAAATCGGATTCCATCTCGGATGCCCGAAATACGGCTGTCGTCCAGGCTGCCAAGAAGGTCAGCCCGGCCGTCGTCGGCATTACGACTAAAGTCTATAACCGCGATATGTTCAACCGGAAAGTCCTGGTCGGTGAAGGCGTCGGTTCCGGCGTCATCTTCGACAAGGCCGGCTATATCGTAACCAATAACCACGTCGTCGGTACGGCCAAGACGGTCATCGTCTCCCTGGCCGATGGCCAGAGTACGGAAGGGACCGTCGTCGGCCGCGATGAAAAGACGGACTTAGCCGTCGTCAAGATCAAGATGGACAACCTGCCCGTCGCTGAATTTGGCGACAGCGATTCCCTGCAGGTCGGCGAACCGGCCATTGCCATCGGCAACCCGCTGGGCCTGGAATTTCAGGGGACCGTCACGGTCGGCGTCATCAGCTCTTTGAACCGGACTATCGGTGCCGAAGGGCAGAGCATGAAGCTCATCCAGACTGACGCTGCCATCAATCCGGGCAATTCCGGCGGCGCTCTCGTCGATGCTGACGGCAAGGTCATCGGCATCAACAGCGCCAAGATTTCTAAAGAAGGCGTCGAAGGCCTGGGCTTCGCCATTCCTATCAACGCAGCCCGCCCGATTCTGCAGGACCTCATCCAGAACGGCAAGGTCGTCCGCCCGTACCTCGGCTTATACGGCCTGGACCAGCAGATGGCTGCCCGCTTCGGCATGAGATTGAATGTACCTGGCATTTACGTCTATAAAGTCGCTGCCGGCGGACCTCTGGATCAGGCTGGACTCAGACACGGCGACGTCATCTTGAAACTCGATGGCACCGATGTCAAAGACTTCAGCGCCCTCCAGAGCGTCATGGACAAGCACAATGTCGGCGATTCTGTCAGCCTGGATTATACGCGCAACGGTTCGGACCACGAAGTCACCGTCGTCCTCCAGGAAAGTCCGCAGAATGATTCGTCAGACCAGGGGGATGGGACCAACTGATGAAGTATCACGTCATTACCATCGGCAAGATCAAAGAGAAATACCTCACCGCCGGCATCGACGAGTTTTTGAAGCGCCTGCGCCCGTATGGCCAGGTCGAAGTGACCGTCCTTCCTGAAGAGAAGATGCCTGAGAATCCGTCGCCGGCCCAGAAGGCCCAGGTCCTCGACAAAGAAGGGGAGAAGATGCTGCGCCACGTCCGCCAGGGCTCGCACCTCTTCGCCCTGGATGTACAGGGGAAACTCGTATCCTCTGAAGATCTGGCAGCGTCCTTTGCCAAACTGGCTCTGTACGGCTGCAGTGAAATCTCCTTCATCATCGGCGGCCCCTTCGGCCTGAGCGACCTCGTCCGCCGCAAAGCCGACAACTGCATTTCCTTTGGCCGTATCACCTTGACCCATCAGATGATACGCCTCCTCTTATTGGAACAAATCTACCGCGCCATCAAGATCGACCGGCACGAGCCGTATCACTTATAAAACAAAGCCCCTCCCGTGGAAGTTCTGCCTATCCAGGGAGGGGCTTTTTCTTGACATCTCCCGGCTGCGGACGGTATAATAAACCTGAAACATGTGACTGACGGAAGTGGAGTTACCACGGGGAGCATGATTCATACGAGCCGACCGTCTGGGCGAAACGTTCCAGAAGTGTCGGTATTTTTTTATTTTTGCTTAACTATTCAGGAGGAATCACCATGAAAGAACTGCAATTAAAATACGGCTGCAATCCCAACCAGTCGTCGGCCCGGGTTTATATGAAAGATGGCAGCGACCTGCCCTTTACGGTCCTCAACGGCCGCCCCGGTTATATTAATTTGCTCGACGCCTTCAACAGCTATCAGCTGGTCAAAGAATTGAAAGAAGCAACGGGCCTTCCGGCTGCGGCTTCCTTCAAGCACGTCAGCCCGGCTGGGGCCGCCGTCGCCACGGAAATGAGTGATACCCTGAAAAAAATATACTGGGTCGACGATCTGAAATTGTCTCCCCTGGCTTCGGCTTATGCCTGTGCCCGCGGTGCTGACCGCATGAGCTCTTATGGTGATTTCGTCGCCTTGTCCGACGTCTGCGACGTTGAAACGGCAACGCTCCTCAAACGGGAAGTTTCGGACGGTGTCATCGCTCCGGGCTACAGCGACGAAGCCCTGGCCATTTTGAAGACCAAGAAGAAGGGGAACTACTGCGTCCTCCAGATTAACCCGGACTACAAGCCGCGCTTAATCGAATCGAAGGAAGTCTACGGCGTCACTTTTGAACAGGAACGCAACGAAGCTAAGATTACGACGGACCTCTTTAAGAATATCCCGACGAAAAACAAGGATATCCCCACCGATGCCCAGCGCGATTTGATGATCGCCCTCATCACCCTGAAATACACTCAGTCCAACTCGGTCTGCTACGTCAAAGACGGCATGACCATCGGCGTCGGCGCCGGTCAGCAGTCCCGCGTCCACTGCACGCGCCTGGCTGGTAACAAAGCCGATATCTGGTGGCTCCGCCAGAATCCGAAAGTCCTGAATCTGCCTTTCCGCGACGATGTCCGCCGCCCGAACCGTGACAACGCTATCGACGTCTACATCTCTGATGATTACGAAGACGTCCTGGCCGACGGCATCTGGCAGGATCTGTTCACGGAAAAACCGGAACCGCTCACACGGGAAGAAAAGAAAGCCTGGATTGCCCAGCTCCACGGCGTCGCCTTGGGCAGCGATGCTTTCTTCCCCTTCGGTGACAACATCGAACGGGCTCATCGCAGCGGTGTCGACTACATCGCCCAGGCCGGCGGCTCCATCCGCGATGACAATGTCATCGAAACGTGCGATAAATACAACATCGCCATGGCCATGACCGGCCTGCGCCTGTTCCATCATTAAGCATATCCCCCTTTCTGTCGGGAAAGGTCGTTTTCTTTTATATTCAATGTTTGGGGTTTGATGTTTGAAGTTTGATGTAATGGCTTTTAAATTTAAAATCATTTGCTAACTGCTAACCCCTAACTGCTAACTGCTTAAAAGGAGCTGTCGCGATGCGACGGCTCCTTTTTTCACCAATTCCAGGCGGGCCGCCCTTTGGGACGGCCCCTACGAACCACGAGTCACGAACTACGAACCACGAGTCACGAGCCACGAACCACGAAACAAGAGGTGATATCATGAAAACCTATACATCTGTCTGCCCTTATGACTGCCCCGATGCCTGCGGGCTTGTCGTTTCTGTCGACGACGGCCGCGTCGTGTCCGTCGCCGGCGATGGGGCCCATCCTTTTACGCGCGGGACGTTGTGCCCGAAGATGGCCCATTATGAACGGACCGTTCATTCGCCGCGCCGCCTGACGACGCCGTTGAAGCGGACCGGGCCCAAGGGAAGCGGCCAGTTTGCACCCATTTCCTGGGACCAGGCCCTGGCGGAGATTGCTGAAAGGTGGAAGGCGATTATTGCCGATTGTGGTGCCGAAGCCATCCTGCCTTATTCCTATGCCGGCACCATGGGCATTGTCCAGCATGATGCCCTGCACGGACTGTTTTACCGTCTGGGCGCTTCGGAACTGGATCGGACCATCTGCGCTCCGGCCAAAGGGCAGGGATTCAAGGATGTCATGGGCAGCACCATGCCGACGGCACCGCAGGAAGCTCAGGACAGCGACTGCATCTTCCTCTGGAGTCTCCACATGGTGGCGACGAATATCCATTTCCGCCACGATGTCGAAGCGGCCCGGCGCAAAGGGGCCGTCGTCTGGTGTATTGATACGTACCGCCATAAGACGGCTGATTTAGCCGACCATTTCGTCGCCGTCCGCCCGGGGACCGATGGAGCCCTGGTCCTGGGCATGATGTATGTCCTCGACCGCGATGGACTGGCCGATGAAGCCTTTCTGGCGGCAAACGTCCTCGGCTGGGACGAACTGAAAGTGCAGGTCCTCCCCAAGTATACGCCGGAAGCCGTGCAGGCTATCACCGGCGTACCGGCTGCGACTGTCGTCGCCTTGGCCCAGGCCTACGGACAGGCCCGGGCGCCTTTCATCCGCCTCGGCAGCGGCCAGTCGCGCTATCGCAACGGCGCCATGACGACACGCCTCATCACCTGTCTGCCTGCCGTCGTCGGCGCCTGGGGCAAGAAAGGGGCCGGCCTGTTGACGTCGGCATCGGCGTCGAAAGCCTATAATAAAGAAATCGTCACCCATTCCGATTGGAAACAGCCAGGCAAGCGCATCGTCAACATGTGCTGTCTCGGCCAGGCCTTGACGGAAGATGATAGCATCCGCAGTCTCTTCGTCTATTCGTCGAACCCGGCCTGCACGGCGCCGGACCAGAACCAGGTCCTGAAAGGCCTTTGCCGGGACGATTTATTCACCGTCGTCCATGAACGCTTCATGACCGATACGGCCCGCTATGCCGACATCGTCCTGCCGGCGACGACGTCCCTGGAGCACGACGATGCTTATTATTCTTATGGTAACTATACGATTCAGTGCGGCTATGCGGCCATTCCACCAGTCGGCCAGAGCCGCTCCAACTGGCGCATCGCCTGTGACCTGGCCCATGCCCTGGGAATCGACGATGAGTTCTATAATCGCTCGGAAAGGGACCTCGTCGAAGCCCTGGCTGCATCGACGACGAAATGGCCCCTTCCGGTAGACCGGCAGCGGCTGCTCCAGGGATTGCCGACGCCGCTGCCCCTGCCGGACGATTATCAGACCCGCTTTGGAACGCCATCAGGGAAAATCGAAATCCGCAACGAAGCCCTGGCCCAGCCTTTGCCCGACTATATGCCTTTGGCTGAAGATGACGGCACCCTGGCTTTCGTCAACGGCCCGGATATGCGCATCCTCGATTCGTCCTTCAATGAACGGGACGAGCTGACGGCCGGCCACATCATGGACCTCTTCGTCCATCCCGATGATGCAGCCCGCTATGGACTGACAGAAGGGCAGACCGTGACCTTGGCCAATGAACGGGGCCAGGCCGATTTCACCGTCGTCATTTCCGACCGGACCGTACCAGGCCAGGTCGTCAGCGAAGGCGTCTGGTGGCGCGAACGGGTCAAAGGGCAGGGGGCTTCGGTCAACGTCCTCACGTCCCAGCGTCTGACCGATGAAGGTGCCGGCAGCACCTTCTATGACGTCCGCGTTCATCTGACAAGTAAAAATACTTGACAGATGGGGCGCTTTCCGTTATAATACCAAAGTACGCTGTTTGAAAGGCGGTGAAGCCATGCTTGAAGATGTAGTCCGCAAGGGACGGCTCCTCGATTTGTACGGGCCTTTGCTTACGGAAAAACAACGGCGCTGCATGGAAATGTATTTCGATATGGACTTGTCCCTTAGCGAAATCGGTGAAGAACTGCACATTTCCCGTCAAGGTGCCTATGACATGCTCAAGCGTGCGTCCCACTCGCTGGAAAATTACGAACAGCGCCTTCATCTGCTGGCCCGCTACGATGCGGTCCGGGATAAAATCGATGAAGTAGAGCGGCTTCTCGACCGGGAAGAACCGCAGACCCTTGAAAGAGCGAAACAGCTTTTGCATGAAATAGAGTTATAGAAGGAGGCCCCTTATGCCATTTGAAAGTCTGTCCGAACGATTCCAGGCGGCATTTAAAAAACTCCGCGGCAAAGGGAAGCTTTCTGAAGAGGATGTCAGCGAAGCGCTGAAAGAGATGCGCCGCGCCCTTCTGGAAGCGGACGTCAACTTTGCCGTCACCAAAGATTTCATCAAGAAAGTAAAAGAAAAGGCCGTCGGCGAAGAAGTCTTCGGCAGCCTCAACGCGTCGCAGACGGTCATCAAGATTGTCCGCGATGAACTGACGGAACTCCTCGGCGGGACACAGAGCCGGATCACCATCGCCCCCAAGCCACCGACCATCATCATGCTCGTCGGCCTCCAGGGCGCCGGCAAGACGACGACAGCTGCCAAACTGGCTAAGAAGCTGAAATCCCAGGGAAAGAGCCCGCTCATGGTTGCAGCCGACGTCTACCGTCCGGCCGCTATCACGCAGCTGCAGGTCCTCGGCCAGGAACTGGACATGCCCGTCTACACTGAAGAGGGCAGCAAGGACCCTGTAGCCATCGCCCAACATGCGATACCCTATGCGACCAGCCATTTACGCGATGTCGTCATCATCGATACGGCCGGCCGTTTACATATCAATGAAACACTCATGGATGAACTCATCAATATCAAGAATGAAGTCCATCCCCATGAAATCCTGCTCGTCGTCGACGCCATGACCGGTCAGGATGCCGTTACGGCTGCATCGGCCTTCGATAAAGCTCTCGGCATCGACGGTATCATCATGACCAAGCTCGATGGCGATGCCCGCGGCGGTGCTGCCTTGTCCATCAAGGCCGTTACGGGCAAACCGATCAAGTTCATCGGCGTCAGCGAAAAGCTCGACGGTCTGGAAGAATTTCATCCGAACCGCTACGCGTCGCGTATCCTCGATTTAGGCGACGTCGAAACAATCATCGAAAAGGCCCAGGCAGCCTTCGATGAAGAGTCGATGGAAAACATGAAGAAGACCATGAAAAGTGGTACCTTCACCTTCGATGACTTCCTGTCCCAGCTCCATATGATCAAGAAGATGGGCAATATGGGCAGTCTCCTGAGCCTCATTCCGGGCATTGGGAAATACAAGAAAGAACTCGACAAAGTCGACATGGACGGCAAAGAATTTAAACGGATCGAAGCCATCATCACATCCATGACGGCCCAGGAACGGTCGAGTGCCAATCCGAAGATGCTCATCAAGGACAGCCGCAAGCGCCGCATCGCCAAAGGCAGCGGCACCCGCGTACAGGATGTCAACCGCCTCATCAAGCAGTTCGCAGAAATGCAGAAGATGATGAAGCAGGCCAAGAAAGCACAGAAGAATAAACGACGGGGTTTCATGCCGCGTCTGCCTTTTTAAATGGATTTCCCTTTTTTGTGGAAATAAGATACTATATCAAGGAGGTGATTTTCAATGATTAAAATTCGTTTGGCTCGTTTAGGTGCTAAAAAGAAACCGATCTACCGTGTCGTCGTCGCTGATTCCCGCGATGCTCGTAACAACGGTCGTCCGGTCGCTACGTTGGGCATGTACGATCCGTCCAAAGACATGGACTCTCGTCTGACTGTCGATGCTGAAGCAGCTGTAGCATGGCTCGGCAAAGGCGCACAGCCTACAGATACGATCCGTTCTATCTTCAAAAAAGCTGGCATCATGGCTCAGTTTGAAGCATCCAAAAAGTAAGTGAGGCTGGATACTATGGAAGAATTGATTGCATGTATCGCCCGGTCCCTCGTCAAGAACCCGGATGCGGTTACAGTTACCAAGATTCAAAAAAAAGGCCTCGAAGTCTATCAGCTTCATGTCGCACCCGAAGATATGGGTAAAGTCATTGGCAAACAGGGTAAAATTGCGAAAGCATTGCGCCTTGTTGTCAAGGCTGCGGCAGTGAAGGCTAACAAGAAAGTATCAGTGGATATCGTATAGGAGGAACCATGGATCAGATTACATTGCGCGTTCCTGTCGCTGTCAAAGCAAAGGTGACGCAGGCCCTCAAGGATCGTATCCTCAAAGGTGCTGACCAGGCCCTGAGTGACATCGATCGGGAAATGCAGAACCTGGAATTCCAGGCTAAACGCATGATGACCGAACAGGCTAAAATCGATGCCCAGGGGTTGATTTCCTTGCGTGCTAAAGTAGAAGAACAGAAACAGCGTCTCGCTGCAGCAAAAGCAAAGGCACAGCACGACAGAGAAGAAGCTGAACAGTTGACAATCGGTTCCGAAATCAGACAAGGCACGCTCGAACAGACTGTCGTTGTCAAGGTCGGCGATGATTTAGAAAAATTGATGGGAACAGAAATCTTGCTTGAAGACGGCAAGATTGTTTCTATCCGCCAATAGAATACGATGGCTGAATTAGATCTTTTCACAATCGGTCAAATCGTTGCCCCGCACGGCGTGCGGGGTGATGTTCGTATTTATCCCGATACGGATTTTCCGAAACGATTCCTGAAAATGAAATACGGCTACATCAACGGCAAAAAATATGAAGTAGAATCTGCACGTCTTCATAAGCGGGTCGTCCTCATGAAATTTGTCGGCGTCGATGATCGCAACGCAGCGGAACTCTTGGTCAAGAAAGACCTGCAGGTCCCGCGCGAAGATTTAGTACCCCTGAAAAAAGGCCAGCACTATATTTACGACATCCTCGGCTCGGCCGTATATGACCTTCAGGGCCATGAACTGGGAAAACTTACAGACGTACTGCGCACGGGCAGCAACGACGTCTACGTCGTCACTGCCGATGACGGCAAGGAAACACTCCTGGCCGCCATTCCCGATGTCATCAAGTCCATTGATGAAGGCGAAAAGAAAATCGTCGTCGATCCGCCGGAGTGGGTGGACGAATGAGAATCGACATTATCTCACTCTTTCCGGAGTTCATCGAAGCTTTTTTTCAGCACAGCATCATCGGGCGGGCCCGGGCAGCCGGTCTGTTGGATCTGGATGTGACCAATCCACGTAATTTCACGTATGACCGCCATCACATGGTCGATGATACCATCTATGGCGGCGGCTGTGGGATGCTCATGAAAACAGCGCCCCTCTATGCCGCTGTCGAAGCTGTGCGGCGCCAGGTGCCGCGGCGGCGCATCATCTTCATGGGGCCCGCAGGGCAGACCTTTGACCAGGCCAAAGCACGCGAGCTGGCGACATACGACCAGCTTATTTTATTATGCGGCCATTATGAAGGCGTCGATTACCGCGTCGAACAGGATCTGGCCGACGAAACCATTTCCGTCGGCGATTACGTCCTTACTGGCGGTGAACTGCCGGCTATGACCGTTACCGATGCCGTGGCCCGCATGATTCCCGGAGTCCTCGGCGCAGCTGCCGGGGCCGCTGACGATTCTTTCTATTCGTCGCTCCTGGAATATCCGCAGTACACTAAGCCTGCCGTCTTTCGCGGCATGGCCGTACCGGAAGTCCTGCGAAACGGCGATCACGCCAAAATCGATGCCTGGCGCCGGGAGGCGTCGCTAGCGCGGACCTTGGAATTACGGCCAGATCTTTTGCAGCACTGCGATTTATCGCCAGCTGACCAAAAGATACTGGCAAAACTGAAAGGGGCGAAAAAAGGATGACTTCCCCTTTGTATGTAGGATTGGTTCATTATCCCATATATGATAAGAACTTTAACGTCATTGCCACGGCTATTACGAACTACGATTTGCACGACATTTCGCGGTCAGCCAAGACGTATGGCGTCAAGAAATATTTCATCATCCACCATATTCCGGGGCAGCTCGATATGGTGCATAAAATCATGGATTTTTGGGAAAGCCCGGTTGGTCGTAATTATAACGGCTACCGCACACAGGCTTTCGATATCGTAGACATCCGCCCGTCCATCGAAGCGGCTGTCGAAGCAGTTACCACCGCAGAAGGGAAGAAACCTTACGTCGTCACGACGGATGCGCGGACCTATGCCAATACCATTTCCTACAAGGATTTGCGGCACAAGCGGGAAGAAGACGATACGCCGATCCTCCTGCTCTTTGGCACGGGCTATGGCATGACCAAAGAAACGATGGAAAAATTTGATTTCATCCTGGAACCGATTTACGGCGCCGGGGAATATAATCACTTATCTGTCCGTTCGGCAGCAGCTATCATCTTAGATCGCCTGGCCGGCGAAGATTGGTGGAAATAAAGGGAGGCATTTGAATGTCTGGACATTCTAAATGGGCGAATATTAAACGTAAAAAAGGGAAAAACGACGCAATCCGCGGCAAAATCACGACCAAGATCGGCCGTGAAATCACGATTGCTGTCCGCATGGGCGGCCCGGACCCGGTCGGCAACATGCGTCTGAAACTGGCCCTTCAGAAAGCTAAGGAAAACAATATCCCGAAAGATAACATCAAACGGGCTATCCAGAAAGGTGCTGGCGCTACGGAAGGACAGAACTATGAAGAAATCGTATACGAAGGCTATGGCCCGGCAGGCGTTGCCGTTACGGTCAACGTCCTCACGGATAACCGCAACCGCGCAGCCGCTGCTGTCCGTCACGAATTTTCCAAATCCGGCGGCAACCTCGGTGCTACGGGCTGTGTCAGCTGGATGTTCCACAACACGGGCATCTTCGTCGTCAACCGCGACCAGGCTGATGAAGACCAAATCATGGAAGTCGCTCTCGACGCCGGTGCCGATGACGTAAAAGTCTCCGATGAAGACTACGAAATCATCACGACGCCGGAAGCTTTCGATGCTGTCGAAAAAGCTTTGGCTGACAACAACATCGAAACGGAACACGCATCGATCACCATGGTTCCGGAAAACACGATTAAACTCACCGGTGAAGACGCTGAAAAAATGGAACGCTTCGTAGACGCTCTCGACGAACTCGACGACGTCCAGGACGTATACCACAACGCAGAACTTCCGGAAGAGGAAGAATAAGAGTGGTTAGTGGCTAGTTGTTAGTGGTTAGTCGATGGCTTTAAATTTAAAAACCTTCACTAAAAACTACAAACTGCAAACTTAATACTCAAAAAGAGGCTGTCTTAATGCGACAGCCTCTTTTTTACTAGCCCCTAGCTCCTAGCCACGAACCACGAGCCACTAATTCCCAAACCGTTGTAATAACAACAGATTCCCTCCACTATCCATGGTATACTACGTTCAGAAGTTGAGAGAAAGCTCACTCAGAGATAAGATAAAAGTTGTCCACATACTTTAGGAGGTAGTTACTATGTTGAAATCCGTTCTGAATAAATTTGCTGCTAATGAAAAAGTTACGTCTGACATGATCATGGGCGATATCCTGCGTATGCATCCAGAAGTCGTCGATACCCTCATCGGTCAGGGCATGCACTGCCTGGGCTGCCCGTCTTCCCAGCAGGAAAGCCTGGCAAACGCCTGCTTCGTACATGGCCTCGACCCGGAAATTGTTACCAAAGCCGTCAACGTTGCCATTGAAGCAAACAAACAGTAAGAGACGATAAGAGGAGGAAACGACAATGAGCGCATTTTTAGGACCTATCCATTTTTGGTTATACAATAAAATCCAGTTCCAGGAAAGCTTGATCGACGAACTCGTCCGCGTTGCTACAGCGCAGGGCTGGTCCGATGAAGACCTGGCTGATAAATACTGCAGCAAAGACCGCCGCAAACTCGATGAAGTCATCGACGAAGCGAACATCCACGGCTGGCTCCAGTCGCGCATCCACGACGCCGAAGGCCGCTATGCCGCTTTCGTCCTCGCCGTTGCCGGCAATGATGATGCCCGCCTGGAAGCACTGAAAAAAGCCGCTTACGACTTCGGTGCCAGCCAGCACCTGAGCGCCGCTACGGCACCGGAAGCCTTCCACCGCCTGGACGACCTGCTCCTGGACGGCATGCCCTGTGACCAGGTCAACCGCGTCCGCGAAAGCGATGACAACCGTATCGCCTGGGACCGCACCATGGACCTGCACAGCGAATTCTGGCAGGGCCGCGGCGACCTCTACTATGCCCTGCGCCAGTCCTTAGTCGAAGGCATTCTCGCCGGCACGGACTACACTATGGTCAGCCCGGCTGACGGCCAGTACGAAATCGTCAAAAAAGCTGCGTAAATACGAAAGGGGAGAGAACATCATGTACTGTACAGAAGTTATGGTCAAACAGCATGCCAATATTTCCCGCATGCTGAAAGTCATCAAAGAAATTTGCTGCGGCATCCTCGAAGGAGCTGAAATCGATCAGAAAGAATTCGCGGAAATCCTCGATTTCATCCGTCGTTATGCCGATGGCCATCATCATCGCCGGGAAGAACTCGTTCTCTTCCCGGAAATGGTTGACCACCTGGAAGAAGTCGCATCGATCATCATCAAGCACGGCATGCTCGTCGAACACGACCTCATCCGTGCCCACGTCCGGGCCCTCGACGAAGCATTGAAACTCTACGCCCAGGAACCGAAGACCGAATATAAACTCCAAATCCTGACGGAAGCCATGGCCTATGCCAACCGCCTGCAGCAGCACGTAGAAAAAGAAAATAACGTCGTCTACCCCTTAGCCGACCGCGGCCTCTCGGGCGACATTAAAGCCAAGATCGACCAGACCGTCAAAGACATGGAAGCGGAAGAAGGACCGGACTTCGCCAAAGGCTACATGGACCTCCTGGACCGCCTGGAAAAGAAATACAAAATCGCGTAGGGCGTCCTGTGGGGCGCCCGCCGGTCGCAGTTTGCAGGTCGCCGGCCGCTTCGGACGCAGAGGCGGCTTCGCCGCGACAGACTCATGATTGTATTACGATCGTGTACCACTGGTCATAAATTTCGGCTGTATCCAGGATTCACAGCGGGACGCCTTAACAGGACGTCCCCTACGAAATCGCATACAGGCGATGAAAATGAATGCCGGCGCAGTCCGCAGGCGGCAGGTCGCCGCGGTCCATGGGACCGCATCGTAGGGGCCGTCCCGAAGGGCGGCCCGGCTCTCCTTATAGGAGAGCTGTCAGCGAAGCTGACTGAGAGGTTGCTTTTAAATTTAAAACCATCCGCTAGCCAACTAACAACTTAAAAGGGCTTGTCGTCGTGCGACAAGCCCTTTTTGCCTCACCATGACAAAACCTGTCCTCCTCAGATGCTATAGTGAAGATAGAACTTGTATTTCACAGGAGGGATAGTCATGGACAGAAGCGAACAGACCAAGAAAAATCAGGCCATCAATTTGTATACGTGGGGCTTAGAACTCCTCTCTGACGGCGGCCACGTCCGAGATGCCGATAAAGTGGGCTGGATGCTGATAGAAAATGCAGCCACCCAGGGCGACCGAGACGCTCAGAACTATTTAGGCGATGCCTATTTTTACAGTTACAAAAAAGATGAAAAAGCCGCCTTTTGGTACACCAAAGCCGCCGAACAAGGCCTGCCGGAAGCCCTGGCTATGCTGGGGATGTTGTATCTCCTCGGCCGTGGCGTAACACGGGACTATATCAAAGCACGCCAATACTTTGAACAAGCCTTACAAGACAACGAAGTAAATGTCGAAGCCGCTGTGGCCCAATACTGGCTGGGCCAGATGTATAAAGAAGGCATCGGTGTTCCGAAAGACAGCGAAAAAGGCGAAAAACTGATATACCTGGCCGCCATAAACGGTTATGCACCCCGTGGAAAATAAGTGAGCGCAGGTCGCCGGTCGCCTCGGAATCAGATGCGGCTTTGCCGCAACAAACTCAAACTGACAACGGCGCTTCGGGAAACCCTCAGTGCGTAGCGGGCCGCCCGTCGTTGCCATTCGTCCAGGTAACCGTTCTGTACTTGACGTGTTAGGATATTTGGGCGGCCCCTCGTATCATGATATATGGTATTTACAATGCAGGTAAAAGCAGTATCATCAATGAACTTATTCGTGAAGATAAAGCGAAAGTACAGGATATACCGACGACTGATAGCGTGGATTCTTATGAATGGAATGGATACACCATTGATGACACACCGGGAGTTGGTGCTCCGATGAAACATGAAGAAGTAACTCAGGCACATTTAAAGCGAGCTGATATCGTGCTTTTTGTGATGAGTACGACTGGAGCTAATGAATTAAAACAAAATTATGAGCGAATGAAAGATATTGTAGATGCTGGTAAAAAACTAATTATTGTTTTAAATGATAAAAATAGTGATTTAGAAACTAATGACAATGCGATTCAACTGATTAAGATGAAAGTTATCGAACACATGGAACAAGTCGGGATAGGGCAAGCTAACGCTAACTATCATTTTGTTGTTGTCAATGCTCGCAGAGCTCATAAGGGAAGAATTGAGGATAAAATTCGCTTGTGGCAAAAGTCCCACATGGAAGAGTTAGAGCAGGTAATGCTTACAGAATTAAAACGGGCGGGTGGCTTTGAAGTTCTACAAAGAGCTATTCGGGATGTGGAACATTATATGGAACAAGCCATTGGCATGCTGAGTAAAGTAGAAGGAGATAAACAGATAGAAGTACTTCATGAGGTTCTGGTCAATCTTCAAGAAAAAGGGAAACAAATGAAAGAAAACTTGAACCGAACAATCACTCTTGGCACTCAGCATTTAGGGACTACCTTACCGCAATTGATTTGGAATGAAAGTCAGCAAGGAGAAAAGAATGTCGAAGAGGACGTTGTAAATCAATTAATTAAAAAACATGAATCGCAGCTCATTGAAAAGATAGACAAAGAGCTATCTTTTCAATTTGAAAATATATGCCACGATGTGTCTGACTTATTACAAGAACAATTAGAAGCTAATGTTTTGAAGGATTCACAAAATTTGCATTGTGTAGAAGTAGAAAAGGGAGGCGTGCAAGAATCTTCTTTGCAGGAAGTATTAAATAAAGTACAGGAAATTTGCAATGCTGAAAATGCCATTACTGCCGGGAATTTTGATTCCTCTGAAGTAGATACCAACATTGGAGAAGATGTACTAAAGGCAGTTGCTAAAGGGAAGGCATTGGGCGAAATCGGTAATAGTGTAGGAAAAGCTTTGTTAGGTACGCAGCTGGGATCTATTTTGGGTAAATCAACGTTAGGGAAATTGATTCTTCCTTGGTTTCCGCCGGCTGAGGTTATCATGACTATTGTAGGTATTGCTCAACTCTTATTTGGTGATCATGGCGAAGCTAAACGAAAGCAGCAAGAAGCTGAAATGCAAAATGAAAGAATGCGACAAATCGCAGTAGCCAAACAACAAGCCAGAGAACAGTTACAGCAAAATTTTCAATATTATGCGGATGACATGAGAAATAAATTATTAGCAGCTGTATTTTCTAATATTGAATTACGTATGAAAATTTTGAGAGAACCAGTTGTAACAGAGATTCAGCAATTAAAATCAGATACAAAATCTCTAATGACAGATATTGATCAAATGCACCACTTATTAAATGGTTGTGAAGAATTACGTTGTCAAATAACAGATAATAAGCAGATTTGCTAAATTATTATGTCATCCTTTAGAATACGAGAAAAGTAAATGAATATGTTTTTTGTCTTATAGTATTCTCCCTCCCTGGAAGATAAAATGTCTTGTGGGGGGGATTTTTATGCTATAATTGGTGCAAATAGAAAACGTGGAAGAAGGTAATCTAAATGCCATTTTATAGTAATGCTGAATTTGCGGAAAAATTTGTTGAAGAAGTCATGCATTGGTATTGTAGTGATGATCACAGCAATACACAAGAAGAAGTTGCGAGACGTATGACTGATAAATATCATGTTGAATTTACAGTTAATGATATTAGAGAAATTACACAGTCTACTGGATTTTCTCATCGTATAAAACCGGAAAATTCTAGTAAACAGATAGTCCTACGATTGAGTAAAAATTTGCGTGATAAAATTGATAAGGCTAATCCACAAAAAAGCTAATCTACCAAGTTGTTAAATGTTTACATGGAGGAAGTTTGATGGGAATTAGCATAAGGTTGAACCAAGATATTTTTTATCGTAAATATGATAACAGTTATTATGTTTGGTCAACTTATAATCAAAGCGTTCAAACAGTCAATGAAATGGCGTTTGACATTATTTCTAATTTGACTAAATCTTATATGCAAGACGATGAATTAATTGATAAATTAGCTTCGATTTATGATTTAACAACTGAAGACATTCAATGTATACTTGATTTTTTATATGAATTAGAACGCATGAATATTGTTACAATAAAGGAAGACAATATCAGGCAGGGGTCTCCCGGAGATTTGAGTAACGAAATTGTTCGTTTAACGGCAGAAAATCATCTTCTATATCAGGTCATGATTGAACTGACTTATGATTGTAATGAACGGTGTAAACACTGCTATGTAGAAACTTTTGATAAAAAACAAAAACTTACTACATCAGAAATTTTTAATATTATTGATCAACTCAATGAAATGAATGTAGCTGATGTGGCTTTTAGTGGTGGTGATGTTTTTACTCGTCCTGATACCTTGGATATCCTTCAGTATGCTGTTGATAGTAATTTAATGGTAACAGTATTTACTAATGGCATAGCGTTGACAGATGATATGATAGAACGTATGTCGAAAATGGGATTAAAATGCGTCCACTTTAGTATATATGGAAGTAACGCTGAAACTCATGACGGTATTACAGGCGTACATGGATCATTTCAAAAGACAATGCATTCCTTAAAAAATTTTAAAGCATTAGGCACTCCTGTCAATATGAAAGTTGTTTTAATAAAAGACAATATTCAAGAATATGATAATATTATGAACATGGCTCAAGCCTTGGGAATCACGACACAGGTATCGACCAGTATCAGGCCAACTATGATAGGTGATAAAAGGCCAACTTTTCTTAGGGCTGATTTAGAAGATATTAAATATGTTATGCAACAAGAAGAAATTAAGCATCCTGAAGATAAAAATGTTTCTATTAATTTGAAACCTCAGACGATTTGCAATGCAGGTTTTAATTCCTTGACGATTAACCCTTACGGAGAAGTTTTTTTATGTATTTCTTTTGGGAAAAGCCTCGGCGATTTGAGAACAGAAAAGTTAGAAAATATATGGCATCATTCTCCGATATTAAAAAAATGGAGACAATATAGATTTAAGGATATAGAGAAATGTTCTACTTGCGATTTATTGCAATATTGTAATTTCTGTCCTTCACAAGCTTACTTAGAAAATGGTGGGAATTGGCATAAGGCTTATGATGAGGCTTGCAAACTTGCAGCTCTTCAAAAGACAATTCTTAATCATTAAAGAATAATCGAAAGGAGGGAGCGTCAATGAAAGATAAAAAGAAATTTGTAAATCCTAAGATTATGAGTAAAACTAAATATCGTACTGCACAAAGCAGACCTTGTGCTCATAATTTCAGCAATTGTACGTATAATCTGTATGTTAATTGATGTAAGGAGAGATTATTATGGAACAGAAGAAACAATTTTGTTTACCCAAAGCTTCTGCAGCGCAAAAATATGATATTGTTGTTGGAGCACGGTGTGCTCATTATATGACACATTGTAGTCACGCTAATACCAACTGATATATGTACTAATCATAGAAATAATGACCATGAGCTTACGATTTTTTGTTATAAGCTCATGGTTTTTTATCATATATTTTTGAAAAAGAGAAGGGAGAATAATATGGATCCGTATATTGTTACTGAGCAAGTAATAGACCTTATTATCGAACAATTGGCCCCAAGTGCCGATGAAATAGACAATATTCGGTTAGATACATGTTTGGTGGGTGATTTAGGCGCCGATTCATTAGATATAGTAGAACTTACGGGAGCATTTATGGAAACTTTTGATATTTTCATTTCAGATGAAGAAGTTCGATCACTTGTATATAAAGATTACATGGGTTCAGATATAGAAATACAGAGTTTTTTAGGTCTTATTATGTATAAAATAGAAGAAAGGGAAAGGCTTGAAAAAGAAGAAAAATAATTAGGGCTGATGAAAAAAATGATATAATATAAATAGATGGCATGGTGAAGGTATTGGATAATATTGAAAAATATTATCCAATACCTATTTGTGATATTCGAATTTAATAGCGGGCCTTTATATTTATGATTTAGGTTTTCGAAGATGCTTTGCATGAGATTCACAATAATTATTGTGAATGACAGAATTTGTCGTCATCATCTGCTATGATATAGGTAAAGGAAGAATTTAGATGTTAGGGTAAGGTGATATTATGGATGTAACGGCTATGGGAAAAGCTTTGTCAATGTCTTATGATAAGGCCCTCAGCGGCATTGCCGGTATGAAGGGCGCCGAGGCGTTGGCGGCGGAATATATGGCGACTGGCGATGATTTGGAGAAACAGGTGGATATGTTGATCCGCAATCAGGTCATCAAGTGCGGTGCATCTGGCTTTTTGACGAGTTTAGGCGGCGCTATTACGCTGCCCGTGGCTTTGCCGGCCAATGTCCTCAGTGTGCTGTATATGCAGCTTCAGATGATTGCGGCCATTGCTCATATGGGCGGCTATGATTTGCAGAGCGACCGCGTGCGGACGCTGGTCATCGCCTGTCTTTGCGGCAACCAGCTCAAGGAAGTCTTGAAACAGGCTGGCATCAAGGTGGGGACGACGTTGACGGCTAAGGCGATTCAACGGTTGTCGGCAGTACTCTTCAACCGCATTAATCGGACGGTTACGATGCGTTTGTTGTCGCGTTTCGGGACGAAGAGCGCCATTAATTTAGGGAAGGCCATTCCCCTCGTTGGCGGTCTGATTGGCGGCGGCTTCGATGCATATTCGACGCAGATCATCGGCGATAAGGCCAAAGAGATGTTCATTCTGGAAGCCCGGCATATGGAAAATGGGGAAGTGGCTGTCGAAGTTATCGATGTATCACATGATGATGCGGATTAAGGAGGTCAGGTACGATGGAACTCATGAATTTGAATCATCCCGCTTCACATAAGTGTGCTTTTTGTAAACACTGGTATGACCCGATGAACCAGGCCATCCGGCCGAAGGCGCCGATTGTCGGTTTTTGGGAGTATGATCCGCTGGCTGAGAATCAGTGCATGGTGCGGAACATGAAGACCCGGGGTGTGCAGTCGTGTAATCAGTTTGTCTGTAAGATTTGAGGAAGGCGTGATGAGTTAAACGATGGGGACGGCTACCGCTCATGGTGTTGCGTCGTTGATTAAAGAAGTTATTCTACGACCTTTATTCTATCTTTTGGGGCAGGCTTTATGGCCGTTTATTTATGGCCTTGGCGTCAATTTTTTGGCTGTCTATGAGACGGGGTGGAACAGCGGCGATTGGCTTACGAGAGGCCTGCTGATTTTTATTACCCTTAGCTTTTTTGGGCTGCTCGTCGGTATTTTTGTCCCCAAGAAGGGGTCCCAGGAAAATCGGCATCGTGTCCGATGTGTGATGGTCAATGTGCTGTTATACGTACTGGTCCTTTATATTATCGCCCGGTGGTATGGATTAGCCCAGCCAATTACGATGACGATTACGATTTAAAGCGGGGTAACCTCTCAGACCGCCGTTGGCGGCCAGCTCCCCTATGATGGGAGCCTTCTTGAAAGGATGTGTTTATTTGAAGGAAGATAAGGTTTCGCGGGTACTGGCGCTGTATTCGCAGCTTTTGGGCGGGCGGACGATTCAGAAGGCGGCGGCAGCCCAGCAGTATGGTGTGAATGAGCGCAGTATTCAGCGGGATATTGAGGATATCCGGGCTTTCTGCCGCAATGGCATGGCCCTTGGCGATGGAACGCCTTGTGATATTGTCTATGATTATGTCGATAAGGGCTACCGCATGGAAGGCGGCCAGGCGCAGAAGTTGTCCAATAGTGAAATCTTGGCGTTGTGCAAGATTTTGCTCGACAGCCGGGCTTTTGTCAAGACCGGGATGGAAGCGATGTTGCACAAGGTGATTGCCTGCTGTGTACCGGCGTCGAATCAGGCCATGGTGACTCAACTGGTCAACAATGAGGCGTTCCATTATGTGGAACCGCGGCACCGGACGAGTTTCCTCGATACTATGTGGCACCTCGGTGAGGCCATTCAGCAGCACCGTTATGTCGATGTGGCTTATGGTCGGCTGAAGGACCGGAAAATCGTTAAGCGGCGGCTGAAGCCCTTGGCCCTGCTCTTTTCGGAATACTATTTTTATCTCATCGCCTTCATCGACGACAAGGATATCGAAAAAATCTATGAAAGCGCCCGGGATATTACGCCGACCATTTACCGCTTGGACCGCATCAAGACCTTGGAAGTGGAACAGGAGACGTTCCATATCCCTTATAACCGGCGTTTCCAGGAAGGCGAGTTCCGCAAGCGCGTCCAGTTCATGTATGGCGGTCGGCTGCAGCGTATCACGTTCACCTATACGGGCTACGACATCGACGCTATCCTGGACCGCCTGCCGACGGCGAAGATACTGAGTGAAGATAACGGGACGTACCAGCTGGAAGCAGAAGTCTACGGGAAGGGCATTGAAATGTGGCTGCGAAGCCAGGGGAAATACGTCAAAGACATTAAGATTGTGGAGTTATGAGCTCAAGGAGTCATGCATGGGGCAGAAACCCTCATGGGATGGCTCCTCTTTTTGTTTCCCGTGATTCTTGTTATAATGAAATAAAAGAAAGCAGGTGAGGCTATGAAGTGGCAGATGCCGATCGGTGTCGATAATTTTTTTGATATACGGAGCAAGCATTATTATTTCGTCGATAAGACGGATTTCATCCGCCAGCTCATCGACGGGCACAGTGCGGTGACGCTGATTACGCGGCCCCGGCGGTTCGGCAAGACCTTGACGCTGAGTATGCTGGAGTATTTCTTTTCTATTGAAAAAGAGGCACAGAGCCGCCATCTCTTCGACGGCCTGGCTATTGACCGGGCCGGGGCGGATTACATGGCCCATCGCGGACAGTATCCGGTATTGTTCTTGTCCTTGAAGGATTTGAAGGACCTCACGTGGCCGCAGATGTTGCAATCCCTGAGTTCCTGGATCAGCTACTGGTTCATTGACCATGATTATTTAGCTGATAGTCCGTCTGTCAATCCGGACTTGCGCAGGCGCTTTCTGGCACTGAAACAGCAGGCTTCTGGGCAGAATGAAATGCAGCTGGCCCTGGCACTGTTGGTCAAGATGATGCATCAGCATTTTGGCAGGCCGGTCATTTTATTGATTGATGAATACGATGCGCCCATTCAGCAGGCTTGGGAACACGGCTTTTATACAGAGTGCATTGCTTTTATGAAACAGTTTTTGGGCAGCGTCCTGAAGGGCAATCGCGACTTAGATTTTGCCGTACTGACAGGGGTCCTGCGGGTCGCCAAAGAAAGTATTTTCAGTGATCTGAATAATCTCGATGTCTGTTCCGTCATGGATGCTGCCTATCGGGAGGTCCTTGGCTTTACGCCGCAGGAAGTGGCACAGATGGCGGAAGACCTGACCATGGCGGAGGCATTGCCCGACTTGAAGAAATGGTATGACGGCTATCTCTTTGGTGGGGCAGAGATTTATAATCCCTGGTCGATTATCAATTTTTTCCGTCACGGTGAGGTTGGTGACTATTGGGTCAATACGTCGGGCAATGGTATCATCCGGGAAATGCTGCGCCACGTGACCGCTGATACAGAAGGCGATTTGCTGGCGTTGTTGCAGGGCCGTCAGGTGACAGCCCTGATTCGGGAAGGCGTCATTTATGAAGACATTGGCCGCGATACGGATGCGTTGTATACGATGCTGCTGACGACAGGCTATTTGACGGCTGTCAGCCGCAGACGAGGCATTGGCGGCATACGCTGTGAATTAGTGATTCCCAATCGGGAAGTTCAGGATATTTACCGCTTTGAAATCTTGGATAAGATGCGAGGCCGTTATTCTGTGTCCCGACTGGAAACCGAACCGGGAAAGCGGGTACGGCCGCTTTGACCTGGCCATTATTCCCAAGGATGTAGAGAAGGCCGGCGTCATCATGGAATTCAAGGTAGCTGCCAGTGAAGCGGACATGGCCGATAAGGCCAAGGAGGCGTTGCAGCAGATTGAAGAGCGGGAATACGTGACGGAATTTCGCCGGCGGGGAATCCAGACGGTATGGAAATACGGAATCGCCTTTTGTGGGAAGAAGGTGGAAGTCGTCCGCGGCCAGTACTGAACGGTATAGGCGCAAGACTATAAAATTTGAATATTCTATGATATAATTAATTGTTATGTGACCTGATGAAATACTTTGATACTGGAGGTATATGAATGGCTACAGTTCAGGAAAAGATTGACCAGCTCCATGAAAAGCTCGCGAAAATCGAGATGGGCGGCGGTCAGAAGCGAATTGATTCGCAACATAAAAAAGGTAAGATGACAGCCCGCGAACGGCTGGCTAAATTATTTGATGAAGGCAGCTTTACGGAAATGGGGCAGTTCATTCATCATCGCTGCATGAATTTCAACATGCAGGAAAAGGAAATCCCCGGCGATGGCGTCGTTACCGGCTACGGTACGGTCCGCGGCCGTCTGGTCTTCGCCTACGCCGAAGATTTTACCGTCGAAGGCGGTTCTCTTGGCGAAATGCATGCCCACAAAATTGCCCAGATGCAGGAAATGGCCCTGAAGATGGGGGCTCCCGTCATCGGCATCAATGATTCCGGCGGTGCCCGCATCCAGGAAGGCGTCGATGCCCTGTCCGGGTTTGGCCGCATCTTCATGAATAATACGGCTGCATCCGGCGTCATCCCGCAGATCGCCGTCATCATGGGGCCTTGTGCCGGCGGTGCTGTATACAGCCCGGCTCTGATGGATTTCGTCTTCATGGTCAAGAATACATCGGACATGTTCCTTACGGGCCCGGCCGTCATCAAGTCGGTCACGGCCGAAGAAGTAACGGCCGAAGAACTGGGCGGTGCCATGACGCACAGCTCCATTTCCGGCGTCGCTCACTTTGCCTGTGAAAATGAAGATGACTGCATCGAAAAAATCAAGGCCCTCCTCGATTTCCTGCCCAGCAACAACATGGAAGAAGCGCCGGTCATCGATTCCGATGATGATCCGAACCGTGAAGATGAAAGCCTCAATTCGGTCATTCCCGATAACAGCAGCATGCCTTACGATATGCTCGACGTCATCAAATCCTGCGTCGACGACGGCAACGTATTCCAGGTATTGGAAAACTATGCCCTGAACATCATCACCTGCTTTGCCCGCTTTGACGGCCAGACTGTCGGCATCATCGCCAACCAACCGAAGTTCCTCGCCGGCTGCCTGGATATCAATGCGTCCGACAAAGCAGCCCGTTTCATCCGCTTCTGCGACAGCTTTAATATCCCTGTCGTCACCTTCGTCGATGTACCGGGCTTCCTGCCTGGGACGACCCAGGAATACGGTGGTATCATCCGCCACGGCGCCAAGATGCTCTATGCCTATTGTGAAGCGACCGTTCCCAAGATTACTGTCGTCACCCGCAAAGCATACGGCGGAGCCTATATCGCCATGTGCTGCCGTCAGCTCGGTGCTGACATGGTCATGGCCTGGCCGTCGGCAGAAATCGCCGTCATGGGTCCCGATGGCGCAGCCAATATCATCTTCAAACACGATCCGGAAAAGGAAAAGAAGAAACAGGAATATATCAATGAATTTTCGACGCCCTATAAAGCAGCCGAACACGGCCAGATCGATTGCGTCATCGAACCGAAGGAAACGCGTCCGCGCATCATCAGCGCCCTGGCTATGCTTTACAGCAAACGGGAAGAACGGCCGTCGAAGAAACACGGCAACATGCCGTTATAAGGAGGCTGCCGTATGATAGAAATTCAATTTGCCGTCATCGTCCTGCTGATTGCTATGACCTTGATTTTGAGCCGGTACTATAATACCCGCTTTCGTGCCTTGGAAGACAAGATGAAGGACGTCGCCGATTTTCAGCAGAGCGTCAAAGACCTGGCAGAAGCCGTCCAGGACTTGAAGGAAGCTGTAAAATCTGAAAAGACGGTCCAGCCGCAACCGACACAACCGGAAAAACAGGAACTGACCCACCCCGTCGTCCCTGTCGGCCAGCGTCAGCCGGCTGTCGTAGCGGCCCGGCCGATGACCGTCGTATCAGACGGGAACCAGGCCGTTCCGGAAGGGGAGCTTTCGGATGAAGTCGTCGCCGTCATCATGGCTGCTGTTGCCGCCTATGGCTATTCACCGGCAGCTATCCGCTCTATCCGTCCGCAGAAGCGCGGTTATAAACGCCATCGGGAAAATTGGGCTATGGCAGCCCGCCTGGGTGGCATGAGTCGTTAACTGAAAACGTATTTAGATCCAGGAGGACAAGATATATGAAAAAATTCAAGATTACTGTCAATGGCAAAGCGTATGAAGTAGAAGTCGAAGAAATGGGCGGCACTCCGGTGGCAGCTCCCGCACCGGCTCCGGCTGCACCGGCACCCGCTCCGGCAGCTCCCGCACCAGCTCCGGCTGCACCGGCATCTACACCGGCTCCCGCTGTAGGCGGCCCGATTCCTGATGGCGCCATTACGGTCAAAGCCCCCATGCCGGGCAAGATTTCGGCTCTTAAAGCCGAAGCTGGCAAAGCCGTCAAACGAGGCGACATCATCCTCGTCTTGGAAGCCATGAAGATGCAGAACGACATCACAGCCACTGCTGACGGCACGCTCCACGAAATCCGCGTCAATCCCGGCGATAACGTAAAGACCGGCGACGTACTGGCCGTCATCGTGAAATAAGATTATATTTTAAACGATAGTGGATAGAAAAGCCCGGTAACTTATGCTGTACGTTACGCATAAGTTACCGGGCTTTTTCTGAACAGGTTATACCTGAATCTCGCAGCGGGACGCCTTATCAGGACGTCCTCTACCACTAAAAACTACAAACTGCAAACTTAAAACTCAAAAGGGCTTGTCGTCGTGCGACAAGCCCTTTTTTGCTATGGTGGACCATCAGGGGATCGAACCCTGGACACCCTGATTAAGAGTCTTCAATTTTGATTGGCAAGAATGGCTTATTTACGCCATTTTCGACCGTGGGGCATAGACAGAAAGACGCGGTAGAGCGCAGTAAAACGGAGTAAAACTGTAGGCGCGGGGTCAAGACGGGGGTCAGATGAGGTCACGGAGTTTGTCGACGACGCTGCTTTCCATAGCCGGCGTGATGTGGCTGTATGTGTCCATAGTCTGGGCAAAGGTGGCATGTCCCAGGCGGTATTGGATGACTTTGAAGTGGACGCCGGCTTTGACCAGGAGCGTCGCATGGGTATGACGGAGGGTATGGAAAGAGAAAGCTTCCGGCATCCCTGCCTTGCGGCCGTAAGCTTTCGTGCGGCGGGAAATGTATTTCGGATCATACGGCCGCCCATCGGGCCGGGCAAAGAGCAAGTTATTGTTTTCGTAGTTTAGGGCCGCCAGGCGCTCTTTGAAGATTATTTTTTCCTGCTTCCGGATGACGGCCAGCGTCTGATCATCAATGGAGATCGTCCGATGAGATGATTTATTTTTCGTCGTCTGGCTGATTACGACGCTTCCACCGACATTAAGGACCGTTTGATTGACCGTGAGCGTCTTATTTTTTACGTCAATGTCGCTGATGCGGAGGCCCAGCAGTTCGGACCGGCGCAGGCCTGTATAGAGGGCGACCCAGTACAGGTTGTGGTGCTTTGGATTCGGGACGGACGCCAAAAAGCGGGCCGCTTCGTCCTTGGTCAATGCCAGCACTTTGTCATGGGTTACAGCCGGAAGCTTGACGCCGCGGAGCGGATACGTCGGGATGATGCCGTCATTGACGGCCTGGCGCAGTCCGATTCGGACCACGGCTATCGCATATTGTACCGTGCGATTACTGTATCCCTGGGAGAGCAGGGAGGCAATCAGGTCGCGGAACATGTACGGCTGTAGCTCAATCAATTTTACCTTAGCCAGCATCGGCAGTACGTAGCGGCGCAGCTGAAAGACGTAAGAATCAAATGTATCCTCTGCCAGCGTCGACCTGGCGCCTCGTAGCCAGATAGATAGCCATTGACCTAAGGTGATATTATAATCGACGTTGGGAGCGGCGTGGAGTGCATTTTTGAATTGGTCGCGACGCTGTTCCGCTTCCTTGATGGTTCGGCCGTAAAAATAATGACGCTTGCCGTCGATGGTCAGAGAGACTTTGTAGCGGCCATCAGGTCTTTTTTTCATGTGGATTAATCCTTTCAAGTACAGAAGATAATTCAAAGGCTTTTCACGGCTTACATACGCCGCAAGGTACATATCCTTCGGCAAGAGCTTCATCACGGGAGTCGATGGGGACAAAATTTTCAGGATGCTTGATGGTACGGCAGTCGGTATAGTGGAATTTCATGGAACGGGGATTGCCCAGGTAGTCGGCGGCAAAGGCTGTACCGACTGAGGACAATACGCAGATCATAGCCAGGACCAGGGGAAGTTTCTTAATCATAGGATTCATCCTTTCTTTTATTTTTTCTTCAGCTGATTTTTTCTTTCGTGTTCAATCTGCTTGATGCTTTTATCAGGAGTAGGGAGATCTTCTGGCATGGTTCCGCCTAATTCTTTGATTGTATTCCTAACGGCTTTCCCAACCATATAATGTGTTTTATTCGCCTTTTCCTTTCCATGGATTTTATCACGGCGAAGCTTTTCATCTGTTTGAGTAGCGCGAAATAAATTGGCAGCTAACTCTGTACTACCCATATGATCCAGGATTTTTTGTGACTTTTTTAGTCCTTTACGGGCATGGATTTCTTTTTGACCTAATCCACCATAGAGGCCTTGGTAACCTTTATTTTGGAAAATAGCAAAATCGCGCGGTGTTTCTACACCTGACTGCTGAGCGGCTTCAACCAATGATTTATTATGTTCAATCAGATCACCGCGGATAGTCAGCCTTTTTTGATCTTCCGTCATATTGTCAAAGTCGTCCATGATTTCCTGCTGGCGAGTCTTCACAGCAAAATAAGTCTGAGCTAACGCAATGGCTTTTTTTCGTGAATCTCCATTCATTGCGATTAAATAACATGCGTATCGGGATAAATGATAATCCTCCAAAGCACGTTGCGCCCCGCTGCCGATATTAACCATTCCGTGCACCTGCACGAAATGGTCAGAAACCTCATTATTACTAGCTTTGCAAGCGTCTATTGCTTTTAAAATTACTTTTTTAAAAAAGCGATATTCATTATAACCTAACACTTGAATAAGCTCTCTAGCAATCCAGTATTCCTGACCGTATTCATTGATATGTTTAATATTTTCAAAAAGAGATTCATTAATATTTTCTAGACTATTCATCGAAAAGACTCCTTTCTAAAACTTCCGCCTTATCTTCATCTCCGTGCCAATGATTTATACTGAAATTAAAATAGTTTGAGTTCGTTCATAAATGTCCTCCATGAAAAAAATAAATTTTTAAAATTCCGAATATCTTTTGCATATCTGTTAAAAACGCCATGGATTTCGCAAGATAAATCATTTTCGTCGATATCTTGTGAATATTGATTGTCCTTTATTTAAGCAATTTAGCTTTGGCTGCCTGGAACTCTTCGTCTGTAAGCATATTGGCTTTCTTCAAATTAGCCAATCTTTCCAGCTGAGAGATTAAATCTTCTGAATCTAAAGCTGGACTTGATGCAGGGGCTGAAGTCGGGGACGTTGACATGGATTGTTTTTGTTTAAAGGCGTCCCAGGCGGAATGGATGCTTTCATAGAGGGGCGTGATATATTGCTTGACCATCTTTTTGACCACCATTGCAGATCCGGATGTCGTAAAGAGTAATTCACCAAATACTAATCCAGTTTCATACTCAATGGAACTTAGCTTATCATAACCGATTTCATGCACCTTTAGGCCATAAATTAGCCCCTTATCAACTAATATGACTCGCTGATCAGTAACAACCAATAAACAATAACTGGATTCGAGCATTCCGGTAGCCGCATTTTTTATTTGTTCATTTTCGCGCAAAATATGGGGTAATTCTTTTACTTCTTTTCGCTTAGCCGCCTGACTATCAGTACTGACGTCATTGATGATTTCTTTTAATTCTTCATAGGAATACATATTACAATAACCTCCTTTGAACGGATTTATTCATAATATATCGAGATTAAACGAATCCCGCCTCTATTATGTGTAGAAGGCGGGTTTTGTTGTTGCGGCTCTTTTTAAGATGCCGATTGAGCTATGTTTAGTGTTTCACGATATTCTTCCGCCTTGGGGACTTCTACGAAGGTTACGGCCTTATCATACTTTTCCTTAACAAGGTTTTCGATTTCTGACAATTTTACTTTGAAAAACTCTTTTCGATGATTTACTTTATTGACTTCCATGTCCCTGAAATGCTGATGAAGCAAAGATTCCAATGCAGGAGCATCATCAGAAAAGATGAGAGCATGAACATCGAATTCAAAAGGAACAGAAGCGCTGCTCAACTCTTTGATACGATCCATTGGTTCCAGCCGACGTGTCATGCCGATTTTATAAACATCTTCACCAAATGAACCTATATTTGAAATGATGTATACATAGCCAGCTTTGGCATTGGCTTCGCGTTGCGCAAGACTTTCTTTTTCTTGAGTAAGTTTTTCTAATTTCTCATTCAATTCCTTAATTTTATCCAGGTATAATTGCTTTTCTGCGTCCATGGAACTTTTTTGTAAATATTTCATAGTGCGTTCGATTTCATGCTTAAATTGAGCTTCATCCTTTTCAATCTTCTTTTTAGCCATTTCCATTTCATGACGTACTTTTTCTTCTTCACGAAGTTGTTCTTTTCTGACTTGGAAAAGTTCTTTTTCTTCTTGTAATTTTTTTTGATATTCGTACAAACAGCTCATCCGTTCAAGTTTTATTTTAAGAAAAGCCTTGGTTAATTGGACGTTATCAATGGAAAAAAGTTTATTATGAGCTTCAAAAGATCGGATAATTTTCTGACGAATTGAATCAATATTACGAACGGTTACATTACCAATAAGATTATCTGTTTCCGTATTGAAACTGCGCAATAATTGATTTTTTTGTTTTCTCAGGTATGATTTAGTGTGTTCATTGGCGCTGCCAGTAAAAATGATGGCCCCATCATTTTTTTGCAAATCTTTTTCCTCAGCTGAAAATAAAGATAATTTATTTTTTATTTCATCAGAAGATATTTGATCATAAAGAGTAGAATCTATTTCAGAAGTAACCAATGCGTTATCCACTGCATTACAGACCGCATCAAGAGCTTGTTGTTCTTTTTTTGATTCAGCAGCAAGGCGATGAGATAAGTCTTCATATCTTTTTTTCAAAGAAAATTCTTTCTTTTTATAATCATTTTCCAATTCCTTATACTGGTTGTTATAATCAGCGACACGTTGAGAATATTCTTCTTGAAGGTCTATTAAATGTTGTTGTTCAGATGATATTTTTTCCCGTATATCACCTAATTGAATTAATTCAGTCATTTCAATACTACGATATTTTTTATGACGCAAATAAACAAGAACCAATGCAATAATTAAAGGAATTCCATATGCGAGTGAAAAAGCGCTTAGAATAACCATAAATAAAGGACTGAAATAAAGAGGCGCTTCTTTAAAATTGGTAGGTAATTTCATTGATTACATCTCCCTTGTGTTTATATTTATTGTATTTTAAAACTTACGCCGCATTTCTACCACCTTGCCAATAATCTGAATGGGGAGCGATTCAATGTCGTGGTTGGAGTAGAAGTGGGGCGTATATACGGCGACATTATGACCGATGAGTGTGATGCCAGCAGGACTTTCTTTTATCTCTTTGACAGTGGCATCATTTCCATTTATGAGAACAATGGCAATATCTCCAGAATCTACGGTTGGCTGTCTTTTGACGATGACGATGTCGCCGTTGCGCAAAGTGGGTTCCATTGAGTCACCCTTAACTTGCAGTGCGAAGAAATCGCCTGTTGCGGCGAGTTCCGGGCTAATTTCTTCGTAGTCTAATATTTCTTCGACAGCATCTATGGGGATGCCAGCCACGACGCGCCCTAGAACAGGGATTCGGACACCTTTTTTATTTCTAGGTTGAGTAGTAACTCCTTTTAGCAAATAGTCCGTTGTGACATGAAAAAAATCAGCTAGTGCGACAGCTTCGTCATCCCTCAAAGGCCGTTTACCCAGTTCAATTCTATTAAGGACGATACGATTCATACCTATAGCGGCCGCGACTTCTTTTTGTTGTAAGTTTTGCTCTTTTCTTAGCTTTGTAATTCTTTGCCCAGATGTCATATTTATCACCTCTCAATATTTACAATTTGTAACTTAGTTCAATTATAGTAGTTACAAATTGTAAAATCAATTAAAGTTATAATTTATAACTAAACATATTGACAAGTTACATTTTGTAAATTATAATGACGATATAGGAAGTTACAAAACGTAACTATCATAAGGAGGTGATACAATGCCAAAGGTTAATCTAAAGTTTATCAAAAAGAGAAGATTAGAACTTCATATTACACAAGCTCAAATGGCTAAAGCATTAGGACTCAGTTCATCTTCTGGGTATAATCATTACGAAAATGGCAATCGCCGCTTTACTGCTGATTTTATGCCAATAATGGCAAAAATACTTAAGTGTAGCATAGAAGAATTATATACTTAATTTTTTTATTTTGAAAAGTTATGAAATGTAACTAAAAATTGTAAAAAAGAAAAAATGGGGGAAATGATGAAGCTAAATATGAGGCCAGATAAGGGAAAACATACAAGGATTGATGAAGTTAAGGGAGATGAGAAAATGAAACATTACAACGAATACGTAGACAGCCGTGGCTGGCATTATCGAGCTATGCCGCTTATCGGCGGTCAACCATACGCAATTTGCTATCAGCGTACACCCGGTGGCGGTTGGCATCGGATGAAACAGATGATGTTGCGCATGACATTGGCCGAAGCCAAACAAGATCTTGATGAATATGCGGCCAAGAAAGGCTGGACGGGATTAACGAATTATATGGGAGGAAACCCATAATGGACAGCATGACAACAATTAAGGTACTTCGACAAGAAGTATATGACGCGGCGTACAGGTATTACATGGACCTTCGACTCAATCCCTCTAAAACGCCAAATACGTACTTCATATATGCCGGAGTAGAAAGACTAGCCAAAAGCATACTTAGAGGGGGGAGCCGCCATACCTATCCGGATATGGCTGATGACTGGCTGGACCATATCGAACAAAAGGCCAAGCAAGACGTATACTGTTTGAATTGGCCGCATTAAGGGCTGGTGATATTATGAGAAAACTAATAATGGAAAATACTCGGGACTGCACGGGAACCATGGTAACGCAGTTCAAGAGCCCGAAAGGTGGAAACCTGACCTTCGTGGACATTCATAATTACCTGGTCCGTACATTTGGTGGCGGTGTATATTTGGCCGTCATAAACGCAAACGACGGAGAGATTGTAGATAAAATCGACGTCATAGACGCGTATGATGCCAGCGACATGGAACGTTTCCTTTGATGTTCAGTTTCATTATAGCGGAAAGGGGATGGATGAACATGAGTAAAAGGTTCGGGATTGAAATCAAAAAAGCCCGCAAAGATGCGGGAATGACGCAGGAGCAGGCAGCGGAAGCGCTGAACGTGTCCGTAAGGACGTACGCAAAGTATGAAAGCGGGGAAATCCTGCCAGGCGACGACATGGTTGCCGGCATGATGCAGGTCTTTGAAAATCCGTGCCTCGGCTATGCGTATTTGTCGAAAGAATCGGCAGTAGGCAGGCTGATCCTGCCGAAAATCGGAAAACTGCCGGGCGTCGCGGCCGGGGCCATGCAGTATCATGTAGCCCTGGCTGATGCGAACAGCGACTGCATCCGGCTCGAACGTATCTGCTGTGATGACAAAATCACCATGGCCGAAGAAAGGGATCTGAGTCCCATTGTAGAGAAAATCTTTGATTTAGCCGGAAAAGGATTGACGCTCTATCTGACCTGTCCGAAACGGACACAAAAAAAGAACCGCTCGGCGGCAACCGAACGGCTCTTATGCGGGAAGTGAACACAAAAATAAGTCTACAGATATTGTAGCACGAAGCGAAGAAAGCCGCAATAGAGAGGAAACCACATGGGAAATCAAATAAATGACGGGCCATGGGCCGAAATGAAGCAAATCAATGAAAAAGCGGAGCAAATCAATAAAAAAGCGGAGCGAATCAATAAAAAAGCGGAGCGAATCACCGCGATTAACGTCTTAATCCTCGTTTTGAATATCGCAATATTCATGATGGGGAAGTAAAAAGGGGCGATAGTATGGAAAAGAAGCTGGAGCCGATGAAATTGAGCGACCAACTGACGTGGAACCGCAAGGAATTGGCGGAAGTCACGGGGCGCAGTAAAGAAATCATAGATCAATGGATCTATGAAGGGGCGCCATGTTGCCGGGAAGGGCATACGTACGTCTTTGAGCGTACGAGCATGATTGCCTGGCTTCGCGAACGGGCTATTAATCGTATCGGTATGACCAGGAAGAACGTCTATGACGACGTATTTCCGGGCATTGAATTAGCGTGAACAGGAGGGAAATCGATGAAACGAGAAAGGCATATTGGACGTTTTTTACTTGCCCTGGCGGTGGCTTGCAGTGTCGGGCTGTATGCAGGACATTCACTGGGAGAAACCGTGAAAGCCCAGGAAGATGCCCAAGTTCACATTGTGGACCAGGGGGAAACACTGTGGGAAATCGCCAGGCCCATCGCGGATGAACGCGGTATGGATATCCGTGAAGTCATCTATGAAATCAGCGTGAATAACGATATCAATAGTAATGACGACATCCGCCCAGGGCAGCGGTTAGTCATTAATTTTTGAAAGGCAGGCGAAAATCATGAAATGGGTAGACACACGCTACGAATTACCGGCCCCGCATCGCAGGGTACTTGTCGCAATGAACGTAGGCACAGACTGGGAATTTGTTGCAATAGGAACGTTCTGTATGGATCATTGGATTGTAGACGGGGAAATCCGCCTTGTCACAATGCAAGAGGTTCAGTATTGGGCGCCGATAGCTTCGACGCCAAGGAGGGGAAAATAACGTGAATATTATGCCGGTTGACGAAGCCTATGAAAAAATACTCTGCTGTGCTATGCGCTATGCCCTGGGGCGGCAGACACACATCGTCTATGAAGTCGCCGACTATATCAAGAAGGTGTTGCCGGCACTGAGCCTGGACACGTTGATGATCATGCAGCAGGATATCGAAAACCAACACGGATTCGGCGATGAACTGGATGAAAAACGTTGGATGATGTTATACGTCGATATCCTCAACGAAATCAAAAAGAAATACGCCTGTGAAATGAGGGAATAGCCATGAAAAAACAGGATGAAAGCAAGTGGTTCCGGCGGATGCAGAACCGTAACGTCCATCAAGACATTGCCCAGGCGGCCATCAAGCTGGCGACTAAAGAAATCCATGCCGGACACTGGCACGGGTACGCCGAGGAAATGTATTACAAAGATGGCTTTCCCTGCATCCGCTGGCAAGACGGTCATTGCGCTCATTACAACATCGTCAAAGGGACGGTATACTAATGGACCCGTGTCCGCTATGCGGCCAGCCGACGCACAGTTGGATCTATTGCCGCAAATATAAAAGGGACATCTGCCAGGACCACTGCGAAGATTGCCCGTGGTTCATGGGGAAGATGTTATGGAGTTGCCGCTATTCAGAGAGGAAGAAACCACATGAAAATCGCTATTTACAACCTAAAGGGGGGCGTCGGTAAGACGGTAACGACGGCGAACCTGGCCCACCTTTATGCCACACAACGAACGCGTCACGTGCCTGGCAGTCATCGCGGCCAGGCACCGCAAGTACTCATGATTGACTGCGACCCGCAAGGAAATCTGACACAGTTCTACAAACGGTACGACCAGTCAGCTCCGTGCGGGATGCGGGAAAAAGAAATCATCGGCACGGACTGGCCGTTTCTGTCGCTCATGCCGGGAAATATGGATTTGTATGAATTGGAACGCAGTTATTACGAAAGCAAGACCGTCGATGCTCTGGCCGACATCGGCAGCGGATATGATATTGTCCTTATCGACTGCCCGCCAGCACTGAACATGCTGACCATTAACGCGCTGAGCATTGCGGACTTTATCGTCATCCCAGTGCGGCTGGACGCCTTTTCCAGCCAGGGGCTGGTGGAACTCGACACACAGCTTCAGGACGTCCTGCAAATCAATCCGGCTCTCCAACTGTTGGGCGTGCTCATCACGCATGACGAACGGACGACGCTGAGCGATGAAGCGGAAGGACTGCTAAGAGCCAGCTTCCCTGTCTTCGATACGAAAATCAGCCGGAGCCGCTGGATCATCGACAGTACATTGATGTGCAAGCCGCTGGCCGAACTCGGTATGACACTCAAACCAGCATGGCAATATAGAAAATTAGCCAATGAAATCATAAAGAAGGTGAAAGAATGAGCTTAATGGAAAACATGGGCCTCGTCAACAAGGACAAGGACCGAACTATTAAACAGATTCCGGTCAATCTGCTCGTAGAGAATCCAGATAACTTCTATATCGTCGGCGATGTAGAAGAATTAAAGAACTCGATTATCGCCGCCGGCGGCGTCCGTCAGAATTTGATTGTCGAACCGATGAAAGACGGACGGTACCTGATTGTATCCGGGCATCGCCGGTGCAAGGCCGTCAAAGAGCTGCTGAAAGAGCAGACTGTGGGGATTCCCGATACCGTACCTTGCGAAATCTCTACGGACCATTACGGAAATCAACTGCTGCTTATCGATACGAACAGTACGTCCCGGGACTTGACTGCCTGGGAACGGGTCGAGCAGTATAAACAGCTCAACAGCCTGTTCAAATACGGCGTCATGACGAATCAAATCAACGGCCGAAAGCGCGACGCGATTGCCAAAACACTGCATGAGAGCACGACCAATATTGCAAGATATTCAGCCATTTCCAACAACCTGAGGAAATATTACGCAGATTGGATGAAATCGGGAAAACTTGGCATTTCGGCGGCCTATGAATTATCTAAATTAACGCCGGACCGGCAGAAAGATTTCTATGAACAGCACCTGGATGACGATGAAATTACCCTGAAATCTATCGAGGACTTCCTCCATCCGGCATCAAAAGAAACGCCGATTCAGGAAGCGGCTGTACAAGAAGAAGCCATGCAGGCAGAAAGACCGGAAACAGACGAAGAAGATCCGGAAGCTATTTCCACCGATGATGAAGCGGAAGACATCGAAGAAGTCCCAGAAGAAGCGCCAACAAAAAATGAACCCACCACACGGGTAGAAGACATGGAACTGCCAAAAGAATACAAGAAGCTACAAAAAGAATACAAAAAGGCCATGAGCAATATTATGGTTAAACATCGGTGTATAAAAGACTATGCAGAGCTGGCAAAGAACGGTACGTACACCCAGATGCAGATGATAACCAACATGCAGCGGGCCGCCAGCGGTATGTGTAAGCAGTTGGACTACCTGCTGGAGCTGGTTGATAAGATGAAGGTGGTGAGAGGACATGCAGAAAAGTAAGAAGAGAAACTTAGAAATCGGAAGCAATGCCGGTGAAACGACAACGGCAACACTCGTATTCATGGCCCTTCATGATGACTATGGCTTCGGCCAGAAACGGCTGGAACGAATCAAAATGAAGTGCAATGAATACAACAGGCAGGAAATAAAAAATGATCCTACATTCCAGGGGACGGCCTTCATTGCGATGAGGCAGAAAATGGAAAAATTAGGGGTCAGCGAACGGCTGGAACGGGACTTCATCAACTGGATCATATCCGGAGTGGGCTTGAATGGGCGCTATCAGCGGACGTCGGCTATGGCCAGCGTCGAAGCATCGTACATTCACCTGTTCCTGGCGATTCATGAATTATTTGGCTTCGGGGCGCAGCGGCTCAAAACGATTCAGCATAAAATTAAATTCTATGCCGGCTGTATACGCGATGGAGAGCCGGGGATTGAAGAATTTATGAAATGTATGGCCGTTGAATGTGGGCAGGTATATCCGGGACTGATTGCCTGCGAAGAAAAGTACGGAGAAGTAAAGATTTATGGATAAGGGGGCGGAACTATGATTTGTCCTTGCTGTGGCCGGGAATTCCAGGCCAAGGGAAATGGGAAGTATTGCGAATCATGCCGGCATCGCATCTTAGATGAATATACCAAGTGGCGGCGCATGAAGACGAGAAAGAAACTAAAGAAGTGTATCGTATGTGGACGGCCGCTGGAGCATTACACATCGCCATATGTGTGCAGCCATGAATGTGGGAATATTGCAAGGAATATCTTGCATACAGAAAAGCAGCGGCTGTCACGACAGGCAAATAAGCAATGGAAAGAAAAGATGTGCTATGGGAATGGGAAGGAACAGCCCGCACCCCGGCGCAAACTCAAGAAGCCATTATCGCCGCTGGGCCTCGATATTGAACAGGCGAAACTTCACCACATGGACTATCCGACATGGATGAACAGCAAAGAACGAAAGGAATGGAAAGCACAATGCACGTAACAGATCATGAACTCAGGGCCATGGTATGGCGGGGCATGATTATCATCAGTATTTTATTTTGGGGCGGATTTATTTATATTCTGGCCCACATCTTAAACTGAAGAGGGACAATGGAAACGTTCATTTCGAGCGTCTCCATTTTTCCATATATATGTATATAAAGAAAGTGATGGGCCACAGGCCCATTGGGGCTTGTAGTAGGCGTTATATTTAGTGCCACCTGGAAAGGAAGTGAGACCATGGGGTTTGTTCGTAATGTGAAATATTTCTGCGGAAAAAGATATTTTGAAACGGATTTGTTTGAAGTTCCCGATATGGGGAAACGTGGAAAGAAGATGAGAGAAAAGAAAGTCAACCTGTCTTCGCCGGATCAAGTACGCCGAAATAAAAAGAAGGCATTGCGGACATTCTGCCAGAAAGTAAAAACGAATTTCACGGGAGACGATGTTTATTTGACATTGACCTATGACACGCTTCACCGTCGGGACAACGTGAAGGATGCCAAGAAAGACTTCCACAATTTCATCAAGCGCGTGAATCGTCGGCGTAAAAAAGCGGGGCTTCCCTCGGCAAAGTATATGGGGGCCATCGAACGAAAGGGAACGAATATTCATTTTCACATGATCATCAGCGGGGGCCTGGACCGCAATGAGCTGGAAGATGTTTGGGGCAATGGCCTGAGCAATGCCAGCCGGTTGCGGATAGACGATGAAGAGTTGATGCAGCGGCTCTGTCAATACATCATGAAGGAAGCCCGCGATAAGGAGAAGTTCGAAAACGCATATATTTGTTCACGGAATCTGGAAAATCCGAAAGTCACGAAAACAGACTGGGCTTTTACGCACCGCAAGCTGGAAGAACTGGCCGGGCAGACCGACTGCCGTGACGTATGGGAGAAATTATATCCTGGCTATGAATTCATCGAAGCCAGCAGTACGTTCAATGAATTGACGGGCTGGCATATCACGGTAAAAATGACGAGGAGGGATAGCGACGTATATTGCAAAAACAAAAAGAGTACGCCTCCGGGGAGTCAAACTAAAACGGCTCAACGACAGCGTACACGAAAGAGACGGGTATAAGTGCATCGTCTGCGGGAGCTACATCGACGACGGGGAAAAGATGCACCATGAGCCGTGCGGGATTTATAAATCGGATGAAATCAATAAAACCGTCACGCTTTGTGAGCGCTGCCATTACGAGCGCCATCACGGGGCCAGGGCGGCAGAAATACGAACGAAGTGCGTTGCCTACTTACGAACCCTTTACGGGGATGCAGGCGCGCGCAAGGAATAGGAGGTGAGACGATGGAAGTGCATATCAGCATTACCGGGGACGACGAATCCGTGAAAAAAGTTCTGGACATTTTGACGGGCGGCCGCATCGTGGACAATCTGGAAACGACAGTGAAGCCCAAGAAGCATGCAGGACGACCGAAGAAGCATATAGAGAAAGATATTGACATGAACGAAGTGTCGGAAAAGATTTTCGGAAAGTAGGCGAGGCGAATGAACAGTGAACACTACCAAGACCCGACAGCGGAAAAAGCAATCAGCCGGGTTGAGAAGAAGCGGCAGGAGAAGCGGAAGAACCGTAGGTATCGTATACGCCGGATGCTGTTGAAGCGGGCGCTGGAAGAAATTGCGACTATCTGCGGATTCAAGGTGCACATTACGTTCATCGAAAGCAAGGTGAAATTATGATCATCCACAAGATTTGCGTGCGCAGTAATGTTGTCCGAATCGGATACATCGAAAACGAAAAAGAAGCGCCGCGGGAATATGTACTGAAAAGCAAAGAACTGGCCCGGCCAGAGCTGTATAAAGCCATGGAAAATATTTTTCAAGTTATGGCCAATGCGGACACCTGCTTTGCCGCGGTATGCGACGGGGAGATTGAAGACATCGTAATTAAATACAACCGGGACAACAGCGTCGATAATTACGTATTAGCCGGAGCGATGCACGGCGATGACGGATTAGTCGCTACATTCAAGACGGAAAAGATTTATGCTAGAGCTTGGATGGAGCTGGACAATGCCGTGCGAAGCGCTATGAAGGAAGCGGAATTATTCATCAAGGGAAAGCGGGCGCAGATGACGCTGGACATTGAAGCGGAAACGCCGGCACAGAAATTAAAGGGAGGGGTAGCGTGACAAGCACAGAGTATCTCAAACTGGTCTATGAGTCGGAAGAAAAAGCCAACATGCTGCTGAAAGAAATCAGTCAGATCCAACACGACTTGCTGGCATTGAATGCCATTGATTATGAAAAGCCGCGAGTCAGCGGCGGGAACGGGCGGAACGCAATGGAAGACCGGATTATCGGATTTCTGGACAAACGCGACCAAATGTTACGTGAATACCTTCAGACCGTAAACCGCCCATGGGAATTCAAGAAGCTCGTCGAATGTATGGATGACGAACGGATGCAGGCGATAATGAAGCGGCATTATTTGTGGCACGAAACCTGGGAAAAAGCCTGCGAAGGAATCTGCTCAGACAGCTGGCTTCGGCGCAAGGAAAACGGACTGCGTGCCCAGGCGCTGGAAGAATTCGACAAAATCTTCAAAAAAAATAAAATTAGTTCATGCTAGTTCATGGTAGTTCAGGTTGGACCTGTGGTATAGTGTATATGTGAAGCAATGGGAATGGCATAGAGCACATGATTGTTTTCACCCCTCAAGAATAGATAGACACGCAAGGAGCAGCACCCCGTCCACATAGACGGGGTGTTGTACTACCCGGACAGCAGTCATGCGCCACGGGTCAATGCACAGGATGTACCTTGCCTGTATGCTGTGCGCATTGGAGACGCTGGATACAAAACAGAAAGGTTTTGCGAAGGTTTCTGGTCAACTTGAGGAAAATAAGATTTTTGATTCGATGAGTCCGGAAATTTTTATTTCTGGATTTTTTTTGACTAGGTTCTTCTGGGTTAACAAAAGCCTTGCGCTCACCGAGGCGAGCCCAAAAAAAATCTAGATTTTAGTAAAATTCAGCCCTTAATTTATATTTTCAAATGGTTTTATGTGAAGCGGGGTATGATTTATTTATATAGCCCATGCGTTCGCAGAAACCAACCAAAATGTTAAGTCAGAGAGGAGGGAGGACATCATGAAAGTACGTGGGAAAGCCCGTGAAATCACGGTTACTCAGCGTTCGCTGGCCGACGCAATCGGCTTAACCCCTCCTAGAATCTCTCAGTTAATCCAGGAAGGCGTCGTCATTCGCGATGAAAAAGACAAGAGTGGCGGCGTCTTTTTGGTACAATCCATCCTCAATTACAAAGACGCCACCAAAGGAAGCGGTGGTGATGAAGACATCGACTATATGACCGAAAAAGCCCGGCATGAAAAGACGAAGCGGGAAATCGCTGAATTACGCCTGGCCAAGATGGAACACCGTGTATACAGTGCCAAAACGGTTGAATTAGTCATAACGGAAATGTTGTCTAACTTGAGGACGCAGCTGTTGGGACTGCCGACAAAGTTGGCACCACAGCTGGAAGGAAAAAATAAAGAAGAAATTTACGCCAGATTGACAAAAGAATTGGAAGAAAAGCTATCGGAGCTGAGTGAATACAATCCAGATCTCTTCACCAATGAAGAAGTAGAAGAGGAGGATGAACCATGAAGTCAGCGAAAGAATTGTGGCAATATATTTCCCGCCACGGCTTGAAACCGCTGCCGAAGACGTCTGTCAGCGAATGGGCGGATACATACCGCTATTTGTCGGCCGGCGTTTCGTCAGAGCCGGGCAAATGGCGGACGGAACGGGCCGAGTATCAACGGGCCATCATGGATGCCTTCACAGAACCCGGCGTACATCGCGTCGTCGTCAAGTCGGCGGCGCAGATTGGCAAATCAGACATCATGAACAACGTCATCGGGCGCTTTGCCCACTTGGACCCGGCATCCATTATGATGATACAGCCTACAGTAGACATGGCCCAGGATTATTCCAAATCACGTATTGCTCCCATGATCCGCGACACGCCCGTATTGAGTTCGTTGTTCTACGATGTGAAGCGGGCCGGGGATAAGACGGCTAAAACCAGGGATGGAAACAACACGATTCTGTCGAAATTCTTCCCAGGCGGCCGACTGGTCATGTGTGGAGCTAACAGCCCGGCCGGACTGGCCAGCCGGCCGGTACGGATTCTGTTGGCTGATGAAGTAGACCGTTTTCCTGAATCAGCTGGAAATGAAGGCGATCCGGTGGATCTTGCTAGTAAGCGTATGACGACATTCTGGAATTATGTCATGGGTTTGTTTAGTACACCAACTATAGAGGGCGATAGCCGGATTGAAATTGAATACAATGCAGGCACGCAAGAAGAATGGCAGCATCAATGCCCTAATTGTGGCGAATGGCACTTGATTCGTTATTTGGATATGATAACAGATGCGGAGGAACATCGTGATAAAAGCGGGCGCCGTCAGGTAATTGTTCATGGCGTAAAATGGCGATGCCCTGATTGTGGATTTGAGTTTACAGAACAACAAATGAGAAATGCGAAACAGATGTATGTGGCCCGAAATCCCAAAGCATTGTTTAATGGGATACGCTCATTTTTTATTAATGCCTTTACCTCTCCTTGGATTGGCTGGAATGATATTATGCGGGAGTGGATGGAAGCCAAGGGAAATCCAGAGCGAGAAATGGTTGTTGTTAATACCCGTTTTGGAGAAAGTTATCATGAACAAGGCGCTTTCGAGGATGAAACAATCTTTCTTAGACGCCGGGAAGCATATGGAGCAGAATTGCCCGATGGCGTGCTGTTATTGACGGCAGCCGTCGACACCCAGGACAATCGACTGGAATATGAAGTATGCGGCTGGGGAGCCGGTGAAGAGTCGTGGGGAATCCGCAAGGGAATTATCTTAGGGCAACCAGATTGGGAATCAACATGGAGTGAACTAGATAAAATACTTGAACATGTATACCGGTTTAAAAACGGGACCGGGTTGAAAATCGTCCGGACTTTCATCGACTCTGGCGGTCATTATACCGGTCATGTTTATCGCTATTGCGAAAAAAATTTCATTAAACAGCGATTTGCCATCAAAGGATATAGCAATCGCCCAGGAATTCCGCTGAACTACAAAATCGGGAAGGCATCGGGGACGACGATACCACTGGTCATCCTCGGTGTCGACGATGGCAAACAGCAGGTCATGAACCGCCTGGCCATTAAATCACCAGGAGCACAATATATGCATTTTCCATTGGATGAAGACCAAGAAGGCTTGCAAAATAGGGGATATGATGAAATCTACTTCAAAGGAATTATGTCTGAACGAAAGGTAAAGATAAGACGATATGGCAGCATTCGAGAGATATGGCAGCCAACAAAAGGTGTCCGAAACGAACCTCTGGATCTTCGAGTCTACAACCTGGGATGCATGTTGTCGGTCAATCCGCAATGGGATGAACTGCAAACTATCATGAAACAGCCGGCGCAGGAAGCGGTTGTCAGAAAAGAACCACCTAAGCCCGCAAGGAAACGACGGGTCAGCAAACAGACGAACATTTGGTAGGAGGAACCATGAGTAAACTGCAAAATGAACGACTGGCCCGGTATGTAGAAGCCGAGAAGGCCGTTTTGATGGGACAGTCATATACTATCGGCAACCGGACTCTGACAAGGGCAGACTTATCCAGCATCCGTGTTGCCATCGACAACCTGATCGCCAGCGGGGCGACGCTGGACGACAGCGAAACGCCGGGGAAAGGGCGCGGGAAACGCATTGTATTTTTCGATTAAGGAGGGCCGACCATGGCAAAACGAAATAAACGGTCACGACAAAAGGCGCGGACGCCGACAATCCAGAACAGCGGTTATTCAAACGGCGGGGCTTCGCACGAAAGCAATATTCTAAAAGCCTACAATCCGCGAAAATATTCCGCAAAATCAGACGTAAACGCCAATCTGTATACGTTGCGCAACCGCAGTGCCGACCAGTCTATCAATACGCCCATTGGGGCAGCGGCTATCATGACCAGTTCACTGCATACGATTGGGGCGGGGTTGCATCTGTTTCCGCGCCCCAAGTACAAGCTGTTAGGTATGACAGCCGACGAGTCCCGGGAATGGTCACGCCATGTAGCCCAGGAATTCGACCTGTGGGCCAGCTCGACACAGTGCGATTTGACGAGGCGCAATAATTTTTACGACATGCAGGACATCAACTACACGGGTTATCTCGTGGATGGCGATGCCTTTTGCCTGTTCAAGCGCCGGCCACCGACAGCGGATATGCCGTACAGCTTGCGCCTGCAACTCTTGGAAGGCAACCGGGTAAGCAATCCCTATGGCCGGGACTACTATGGCATTACCGGGCCGTATGCCGTAGAAATGACGGCGCCCACACCGGGGAACAAAATCATATCCGGTGTAGAAATCGACCCGGATGGAGCCGTCGCCGCCTATTGGGTATCGAACAAAGTACCCGGCGACCCGGTAGACATAGGGACGATTGCCACCTGGACCCGCGTCAAAGCATGGGGCGACATTTGCGGCATGCCAAACATTATACAGACCAGCAACGACCAGCGGCCGGAACAATATCGGGGAGCGCCGTATTTATCCCCTGTCATTGAAACGCTGAAACAAGTCAGCCGTTACACGACAGCCGAGCTGACAGCTGCCATTGTAAAGTCTTTTTTCTCGCTGTTTTTCACAGAGTCCCAGACATCTGGCGGCACGCTGAATGATTTCATCGGCAAAACCATTGACCCCCAGGGCGGTCCTGTCATTGACCCGGACGAATACGCATTAGGGCCTGGGACCATCAATGCCCTGCCCCGCGGTGTCGATGTCAAAAGCATTGATGCATCGCGCAGCATGTCGACATTCGACGCCTTCACGACGAAGCTGTTGGAAATGGTCGGCAGCGCCATCGGCCAGCCTTACGAAGTCCTGATGAAGCATTTCACGTCATCCTATTCGGCCTCCCGTGCCGCCATGTTGCAAGCCTGGGAAGAATATAAGCGCCGGCGCATTTGGTTCGCCCGCGATTTTTGCCAGCCTGTCTATGAAATGTGGCTGGCCGAAGCCATTGCCATCGGGCGCGTCAAAGCCCCGGGATTCTTCACGGATCCATTGATTCGGAAATGTTGGTGCAACGCCGATTGGTACGGACCGACCATGACGATACTTGACCCGGTAAAAGATGTCAACGGCAGCGCCTTGCGGACGACATACGGCCTGAGCACACGAGAACGAGAAGCGGCTGAGCTGACAGGCACGGACTTGGAAGAAAATCTGGAACAGCTGGCGTACGAACAGAAGATGATTGAAAAATACGGTCTGACTATCGGAAGCCCGGAAGTGCTGGCCGACAAAGGAGAGACAACCAATGAAGAGTAAAAGATTTTGGCGTTTCGTCAATGAAGCGGGCGACGACAACGCAGAACTGCTGCTGTATGGCGCCATCGCGTCGCAGTCATGGTACGACGATGACGTTACGCCGCGCCAGTTCAACGACGATTTAAAAGAATGTGGCGGCAAGAATCTGACTGTACGCATCAACAGTCCCGGTGGCGACGTGTTCGCGGCCCAGGCCATTTATACGATGCTCAAAGGCTACAGCGGCAAGAAGACCATGCACATCGACGGGATGTGTGCCAGTGCGGCCACTATCATCGCTTGTGCGGGCGACAGCGTCGAAATGCCGCGGAATGCACTGTACATGATTCACAACCCGGCATCCTTTCTCATCGGTGGTTATGATGAACAGGGCCTGGCCAAATTACAGAAAGCGCTGGCATCGACGAAAGAAACGATTTTGAACGTCTATGCGGAACGATGCCATAAGACAACGGATGAATTGGCACAGATGATGGACGATGAAACGTGGATGACGGCCGACCAGGCCCTGGAAAATGGTTTCATCGACGCCATCGACGAAGACTATCAGGTCACGGCCAGCCTGAATGACAATATGCTGATTGTCAATAATATTTCCTGCCCGTGTCACATGAAGAACCGGGCACAGCTTGAAAAGATCATCAACAAAGGAGAAAAAAATATGGATGATAAAACCTTAGCCAGCAAACTGGCAGCCTTATTGGGTTTGAACCCGCAGAACGCGAACAAGGATGCGGATGAATTGAAGCGAATTGCTGAATTGAAGGCACTGAAAAACGGGAACGTATACACCGATGCCATGATTGACCGGGCTATCAGCGATGGTCGGACAGCGGATGATGTAGCTCCCTATATCGAAGCCGTCGCCGGCGTACAGTCGCCGAGTGACCAGGCACTAGCAAGCGTACGCACCATGATTATGGAACAGATGCAGTCCGGATCTGAACAGGTAACGCCAGTACCGAAAACAGGAATGCCGCAGAACCAGGCAGCCGTAAAGAAAGCTCAGGACATTGAAGATGTAGTCAATGCAGCGAATAGATTGAGAGGTGCAAAATAATGGCAATCAGAGAAGTCATCGACATTAAACACGACCAGCTTATCGGCGGGCCGGAAATTCCGATTTTGCTCAAGAACGTCACATTAACGGCGGGGACAGCTATGAAACGCGGCACGCTGATGACCGTTACCGGGACAGCCGCTGTGGCTACGGCTAAAGCCGCTGTTGCCAATGCTATTTTGAGTTGCGACGTGGATGATAAAGCCACCGTTGCGACGGTCTATGTTTCTGGCCGATTCCATCGCGAATACCTCATTGCCGCCAGCGAAGATACGGTTGACGCCCATGAAGAAGAATTGCGAAATGCCGGTATTTTCTTGACATCTGTACACTAGGAGGAACTGAACATGGCTATTGAATTGAGAGATACTGTATCTTTGATGCAGGCAATGGAACGGATTACGCCGCCGGCATCTTTTTTGCTTGATACCTTTTTCCCGCTTGTACCGGCGACAGCCGTTACGACCAAAATTGCCGTAGAATACCGCAAGCGTGGCCGTCAGCTGGCCCCCTTTGTCGTTCGTGGCGCAAAAGGAGCGAGCCTGAAAGACACGGGCTCTAAAATCGCTATCTACCAGCCGCCGATGATGGGGCCGAGTAAGGTAGTAGACCCAGAAGAATTATCGGAACGTGGCTTTGGCGAAAACATCTACAGCACGACGACACCGGCCCAGCGCGCAGCCATCAAGCAGGCTGAAGATATGGTGGATTTGCAGAACGCAATCATCAACCGCAAAGCGAAGATGGCGGCGGATATCTTGCAGACTGGTAAATGCGACATCGAAGGTTATGCCGATGACGGCAAGACAGTGTTGATTGACACCATTGCGTTTGACTTTGACCATAAAGTCACGCCGACGACCACCTGGGATAAAGCCGGCGCGACGATTTACAGCGACATCAAGAACGCTTCGGAACTCATCCAGGAAGACGCCGGTATCGTCCCGACCATGATGATTTGTGGGAAAAATATCGCAGATTATTTGCTGAGCAATGACCAGATCATGAAATGGATGATGGTTCCGACGGCGGACAATCTGTCCCTCATGGGCTTCCAGCCGCAGATTATCAGCCCGCAGATTACTCACGTCGGGCGCATCAAATCGCTGAACCTCGACGTCTATACCTATGCAGAAACGTACACCGACGATGCCGGGAAATCGCAGTATTTCATCGACCCCGATACGGCCATCATCGCCATTCCGGGCCGCGGCAGTCAGCTCCACGGCGCCTGCACCCTGCTCAATGATGCCGGCACGGCCTACGAAACCTTCGTTGCACCGTATGTGCCGTACTATAACGGCAACAAGGATACGCAGGTATTGAGTTTCTACATGTACTGCCGTTGTGTCCTGGCTCCGCAGTTTGTCGACGATTGGGCCGTCATCAAAGCGAAATAGGAGGGATGACCATGAAGTTAGTCGTTACATACGGCTGCGTTTCCATGGGCAAGCACTTATATCGGACTGGCGACTCGTTCGAGTTGCCGGACGATGAAGCGGAAAAACTCATGGAACGGGCCGATGAACAAGTTGTTGCCTTGGTTGGGGACAAAGTGGACCAGGCTAATGAGCCAGAGACGGAAGAATCGCCGGCAGACGAACCAGGGATGGAACTGCCCCAGGCCGATGCCGCCGCAGCCGTCCAAAAATGAGCACGTTCAAAGAAATGGTAGCTTCGGACATTCCGGCTTTTCTCAATGCTGATGAATTTGCCGAAACACATGAGCTGAATGGCAAGAAGTATACATGCATCGTGCAGAGTCCCAAAGAAGACGCTATGTTCCAGACACAGGAAATCTATTCCGGCTTCGAGAGCACCCATGGCCAGGTCATCATCATTCATATCGCTAAAGACGATTACGGAGAAGTCCCAGCGGAAGGAGAAAGTTTTACTGTCGATGGCGATTACTGCCTGGTAGATAACGTCATCGACGACATGGGTATCTTGACGATGACCCTGCATAAGAATCACTAGGAGGGCCTATGAGCGTAGAAATCGACATTCAAGGTGACAAAAAGCTTATGGACGCCTTGTCCTCTCTGAGCGATAAAGAAATCGCCAGGGCGGCTGTAGCTGCCGGAAAGCGGGCGGCCACAGCCGCCAGGACGGCAGGGACAAAGGAAATCCGAAGCATTTATACCATGAAGGCCGGGGACTTGAAAGCGAAGGCGCAGATCCGGGCCGATGAAGACGGCGCTACCATCCTTGTCAAAGGGGCGCCCGAGGCAATCCATAAATATCAGGCCAAGAAGCGGCGGGACGGCGTCTTCGTATCCGTAAAGCGCGGGAAAATGACGCATGTCCCCCGCGGCTTTAGCCTGGGCGGGGCATTCGTCGCCCGTAAGGGAAAGGAAAGATACCCGCTGAAAGGTATCTATGGGCCGGCCGTGCCGCAGTTATTCGGCAATCCCGATGTCCTGAGCGTCATGATGGATCGTGGCAGTGACGTCTTTGAAGAACGATTGGAACATGAAATCGAATACAGATTAGGGAAGTGATGCGATGACCCCATTGGAATGCGCGGAAGGTATCGCGGAATTCTTGAAAGAAAAATTCACGGCTTACCAGGAATATTGTGAAGGCCGGCCAGAAAATATCTTTTCGAGTGTCGATACGGATGTAAATGTATATGCCGGATTCCTGCCCCGGGCGAATAACCGGGCAGACCAAAAGAAACTTTGTCCGGCCGTCGTGGTACGGCCAGAAGCTACGACAGACGACCGGGATAAGTCCGTTACGTCTATCGTCATCTACGCGACTATTTACGATGAAGATATGACCTATGGAGCTCATATGTTGTTCCATTTCCTCGAATTCATCCGCTATCACCTGCTGGCCAACAATCCCATTGCCAAGAAATGGTTCATTGATATAGATGACGGGAATATCAAGACGACGATTCCCGATGACCAGCCGTTCCCACAATGGGTAGGTGTCATTGAGTTCGACGTATTCATTCCGCAGCCACGTCAAACTCATTGGGAGGTTTTAGGAGGCAGATACGATGAGTGAAAACAGCGGGCCGGTCATCTACGTCGGCCCAGCCTATAAAGACACGGAAATCCACACGAATCAGATTTTCGCAGACGGGATTCCTGCAAAATATAAGGACGACCCGGTATATAAGCATCTGTTCGTCACAGCGGGCGAATTGGATGCGGCACAAAAAGAAGTTAAATCTACAGGCTCGTTGAGAAACATCATGTATAAACGGGCCATGGCATTACACGGAGGTAAATAAAATGGCATTTTTCCACGGCGTAAAAGCAAGCGAAGTCCCGACATCGATTGTGGCGACTGTCGCCACTGATTCCGGCTTGCCGGTTGTCTTCGGGACGGCGCCTGTCCATCTGACAGAAGACCCGACAGCCTATGTCAATAAACCCGTCATCTGCTACAGCTGGAAGGAAGCGACGCAGAATTTGGGGTATCATCCCGACTGGGATAAGTACACGCTCTGCGAAGCGATGTATACCGAATTCAAACTGTACAATGTAAAACCCATTGTATTTGTCAATGTATTGGACCCGGCCAAACATAAAGTGTCCGTTTCGGACACAGCCAAAACTGTTACGAAGAAACAGGTCATCCTTACAGACCCGGTTTTATTGCATACGCTGACCGTCAAGGGTAGTGCAGACGGGTCCGCAGCCACCTTGGATAAGGACTATACGGCGGCATACGACGATGATGGTCAGCTCATCATTACCCTCTTGGATGATGGTGCCCTAGCCTCCGTATCGAGCATCCATGTTGCTTATGACAAATTAGATCCTACGGCTGTCAAAGATGACGATATCATCGGCGGCATGTCCACGGATGGCAAAAACAAAGGGCTGGAACTCGTCGACGATATTTATTTCCAGATTGGCAAAGTTCCGGGCCTGTTGGCAGCACCGGGATGGTCTGAAAAGCCGGCCATTGCCGCTGTCATGAAAGCCAAAGCGGCTAAAATAGACGGATTGTTCCCTTGCATGGCACTGGTAGACATCAATACGGAACAGGTCAAAAAATACGCCGACGTCAATATGTGGAAAAACGGCAACAACTACACGGGGAACAACCAGATTGTCTGCTGGCCGTGCGCTAAAAATGGCGATATGGTATTCCACTTATCGACCCATATCATGGGCATCATCGGCGTTACCGACGGCAATAACGATGACGTCCCATATCAGTCGCCGTCCAATCAGACATTACAGGCGACAGGGCTGTGCCTGAAAGATGGCAGTGAAGTAAATCTCAATCTGACGCAGGCCAATCTGCTTAATGAACAGGGCATCGTTACGGGCTTGAATTTCTCCGGCGGCTGGAAGTCCTGGGGGAACTTTACCGGCGCTTATCCGGGCACGACAGATGTCAAAGATATGTTCATCTGTGTCCGGCGCATGTTCAACTGGCAGTATGTCACCTTCATTTTAACGAACTGGCAGAAGACAGACCAGCCAATCACTCCGAGACTGGTAAAAACGCTGGTAGACAGCGAACAGGTGCGGTTGAATGGGCTGACGTCACGAGGATATCTCTTAGGGGCCAGTGTCCAGTTCCTGGCTGATGAAAACCCGACGACCGATTTACTGGCCGGCATCTTCCGGATCCACACGAAGCTGACGCCGCCAGTCCCGGCACAGGACATTGAAGATACCTTTGAGTATGACGTATCGAATTTTGAAGTATTATTCTCGTAAGGAGGGAAACCCATGGCAGTAAATAAAATCCCGGAAGTCATCAATGATATGCGGGCTTATATCGACGGCGCCGACGATTTAATCGGCGTCAACGAAGTCGAATTGCCGGATTTGAAATCGCTGACAGAAGATATTGAAGGCATCGGCGTCGCTGGGAAAATCGAGGCGCCCATTGCCGGGCATTTCGATTCCCTGGAATTAAAACTGACCTGGCAGGTGCCGACAAAAACCAGTTCCCGCCTGGTCGGCGGCAGCACCTTGGCGCTGGAACTCTATTCGGATATCCAGAACTGGGATAGCGGTGCCAACGACTACGAACACGAACAGTACCGCGTTGCCGTCCGTGGCCGTGTAAAGAGCCACAACCCGGGCAAATTCAAGGCCGGGTCCAAGACAGACAGCGAAACCGTCATCGAATGCACGTACTTTAAAATCGAAATGGGCGGCTCCACGCTCTGCGAAATCGACAAATACGGATACAAAGCCATCGTCAATGGTGTCGACCTGTTACAGCAGGTCCGGGCCAATATCGGCATGAATTAGGAGGATTAGCATGAAAGAAAAAGAAAATGAACTCGTCAACGCTGAAATCGTAGATCAGGAAAATATCCTGCATCTGACAACTCCGTTGCCGAACGGGCAAACGGAAATTTATTTTGACTTTGCAAAACTGAACGGCTATGCTCTGCTGGCTTGCATGAGCCAGGCTAAAAAGAAAGACAAACTTATGACAGTACCGGCATTATCCATGGAATACCAGGCCATGGTTGCCGCTGCGGCCGCTAAAATGAAGTATGACGACATCCTCAACTTGAGTGGTCCTGACTTCATGGCAGCCTGCTTGAAGGCGCAGAATTTTTTACTGCCCAAGGAGCCGTAGAAAACATAAGATTGTCGGCTATGAGGCTTGCCAAGTACACAAAAACGCCGATTGGATGGTTCCTGGAACAACCAATCGGCGATTTTCATGCCTGGATTCAAGTCATGAATGAAGAAGTAGACCGGGAAAAAGAAGAAATAGAGAAGGCCAAGAAGGGAGGGCAATAAGATGAGTCGTGTCATGGAATTAGCTATTGCCATCAAGGGCCGTCTGGATGGGTCTGTAGCTTCGTCGATGCAGCGGGCTATCGCCGAGTCCAAAGAGTTGAAGACGCAAATCAAGGCGGCCAATGACGCTATGCGGAGCGCACAGCGGGCGGCGTCAGCTGAACAAAGGGCCACAGGCCAGGTCAGCGTAGCATCGTATCGGCAGATTGCCGCTCTCCAGGCTCGTATCAACGATTTGACCCAGCGACGGTCTGACATCTTAGATGCCCAGGCCAGAAAGCAAAAAGCACAGGCGGCCTTTGACAGTGCGAAAAGTAATTTGGCTGGGACTGCTATGAAAACAGCTGTCCTGGCAGCACCGTTAGTGGGGGCAACGAAAGCGGCCATGGAATTTGAAAGTGAAATGGCTGAAATCAGAAAAGTTGTTGATTTTGATACACCAGAGCAGTTTAAGCAGATGGGACAGGATATCTTAGACTTGTCTACAAAAATGCCGATGGCTGCTTCGGGAATTGCCAAAATCGTGGCCGCTGGCGGCCAGGCTGGTATCGCCAAAGAAGATTTGCTGGAATTTGCTCAGGATGCCGTAAAGATGGGCGTAGCCTTTGACCTTACGGCTGACCAGGCTGGGGATATGATGGCTAAATGGCGAAGCGCTTTCAAACTGAATCAGCAAGACGTAATGGCTTTAGCGGATAAAATCAATTATTTGGGAAATACAACGGCCGCCTCGGCACCATTGATTTCCGACGTCGTAACCCGTATCGGGCCACTCGGGGAAATAGGTGGACTTGCGTCCGGAGAAATAGCCGCTCTGGGGGCTTCCATGATAGAAACAGGGACACAATCAGACGTAGCCGCAACCGGCATCAAGAATCTCATTCTAGGAATGGCAGCTGGAGAAGGCGCTACGAAAAGCCAGGCCGCTGCCTTCCAACAGCTGGGATTTGATGCGGTGGATATGGCCAAGCGGATGCGAACCGATGCTAAAGGCGCTATTATGGATGTCTTTCGGGCCATACAGTCGTTGCCTGAATATCAACAAGCGGGAGTTTTATCCGATTTGTTTGGGAAGGAATCAATCGAAGCCATCGCTCCCTTGCTTACGAACTTAGATAAACTACAGTCCAAATTTGAAGCAGTCAACGATGCCACAAAATATGGAGGCGCTGTAGATTCAGAATATGCAGCCAGATGTGAAACAACGGCCAATCAAATGTATCTGTTCAAAAATAGTATGACAGCCGTGGCCATTGAAATCGGCTCTGCATTATTGCCAGCCATTAACAGCATCTTACGGAGTATCGTTCCTGTCGTCGTTGCCTTTGCCAATTGGGCCAAAGAACATCAAGTATTGATACAAACCATAGTTGCCCTGGCCGCCAGTTTTGCTGGTGTCTTATTGGCCGCCAGGTCTATTTTAGCCATCAGAGCCGGTTTTAGGATGCTTAAAGAAACGGCTGATATGTTCTTCACAGTAAACAAGAATGGGGAAACCGTATTGCGCGGGTCCGCGACGGCATCCAAACTTTTTCATGCCGGATTGAATGGATTAGGGGCAGCCTTTCGTGCTGCGGCAACAGGGGCCAGAGCGTTAGCAATGGCTCTCATGGCCAATCCTATTATCGCCATCGTGGCCGTCATCATTGCCGTGGTCGCCGCCATTATTTATTTCTGGAATACAAACGAACAATTCCGGGCCGCCGTCATTGCGATTTGGAACAATATCGTATCCTTTGGCATGAGTCTGTTTTCAGCCCTGGCCGCTTTCTTCACCGGCGTATGGAATGGCCTGGTCACGATTGCCACAGCCGTCTGGAGCGGCATCATGACCGTAGCGACGATGGCCGTATCGGTCATCATGGACATCATATCCGCCTTTGGCGCTTTCTTCACCGGCGTATGGAATGGCCTGGTCACGATTGCCACAGCCGTCTGGAGCGGCATGATGACCGTAGCGACGATGGCCGTATCGGTCATCATGGACATCATATCCGCCTTTGGCGCTTTCTTCACCGGCGTATGGAATGGCCTGGTCACGATTGCCACAGCCGTCTGGAGCGGCATGATGACCGTAGCGACGATGGCCGTATCGGTCATCATGGACATCATATCCGCCTTTGGCGCTTTCTTCACCGGCGTATGGAATGGCCTGGTCACGATTGCCACAGCCGTCTGGAGCGGCATGATGACCGTAGCGACGATGGCCGTATCGGTCATCATGGACATCATATCCGCCTTTGGCGCTTTCTTCACCGGCGTATGGAATGGCCTGGTCACGATTGCCACAGCCGTCTGGAGCGGCATGATGACCGTAGCGACGATGGCCGTATCGGTCATCATGGACATCATATCCGCCTTTGGCGCTTTCTTCACCGGCGTATGGAATGGCCTGGTCACGATTGCCACAGCCGTCTGGAGCGGCATGATGACCGTAGCGACGATGGCCGTATCGGTCATCATGGACATCATATCCGCCTTTGGCGCTTTCTTCACCGGCGTATGGAATGGCCTGGTCACGATTGCCACAGCCGTCTGGAGCGGCATGATGACCGTAGCGACGATGGCCGTATCGGTCATCATGGACATCATATCCGCCTTTGGCGCTTTCTTCACCGGCGTATGGAATGGCCTGGTCACGATTGCTACAGCCGTCTGGAACGGCATGATGACCGTAGCGACGATGGCCGTATCGGTCATCATGGGCATCATATCTGCCTTTGGTGCCTTCTTCGCCGGGGTCTGGAATGGCCTGGTCACGATTGCCACAGCCGTCTGGAGCGGCATGATGACCGTAGCGACGATGACCGTATCGGTCATCATAGGCATCATATCCGCTTTTGGGGCCTTCTTCGCCGGGGTCTGGAATGGCTGTCTGGCCATCGCGTCGGCCGTGTGGGATGCTATCTCCAGCTTTGTATCGGCCGCAGCCAGCGTCATAGAAGGCATCATCTCTGCATTGGTAGATTATATTTCCGGTGCTTGGGATAGTGCTGTAGCCGCAGTACAAAGTTTTGCCAGCAGTGTCATAGATGCCATTGGCCAGGCCGTAGACTGGGCGATGGACAAGTGGAGCAGCTTAGTTAATGCCTTGTCGCATCCGATTGATACGGCTATCAACATTGCACAAAACATAACCCGTACAATCAGCGAAGCAACCAGCGGCGGTGATGACGTCAGCGAAAACGCCAGAGGTGGCATTTATCAGCGTGGGGCCTTCCTGACAACATTCGCCGAAGACTCGGCAGAAGCAGCTATCCCTTTAGACGGGTCGGCACGAGCTATCTCATTGTGGCAGCAGGCCGGAACCGCGTTAGGGGTCATGCCCAAAACGCCACAGCGGATGAGTGCAGGAACAGCCAAAGCCCCGTCGTACAGCAACAGCAGCATCACACTTAATTTCCGGCCGACTATCAACGTCCAGGGCGGCGGTGACGTCGCTGATGTCGTCCGTCAAGCCTTGGAGGAACAGGCGCGTCAATTCCAGCGGGAACTGCCTAAAATGCTGGATAGAGTATCCGCAGGACGGAGGCGGTTGAGCTATGAATAAGTACACGACAGTCCAGGGGGACATGTGGGATGCCATTGCATATAAAATTTTCGGCAATGAGCTCTATATGAATGAACTGCTGGAAGCGAATGAAACGTACCGGAACACGGCTATTTTTCCGGCAGGAATCATATTGAACATCCCGGACATCAATGTAATCCAGTCATCCAAGATTTTGCCACCATGGAAGCGGTGATGCTATGTCTTTAGAAACGATTAAAGCCAAATTAAATGAATGGAAAAAAGAACTGACGCCGGGGACATTCCTCGGACGCCGGGCCTATGCTCAAATACTGTATACGCCGGCAGGCGAAACAGAGAGCAAAGACATATCCGAAGATATGATGAAGTATCTACTATCCATTGAAGTGACGGACAACCTGTCCGGACAAGTCGATGACATGACAGTCACCTTGGAAGACAGGGCACAGCTGTGGCAGGACACGTGGTATCCGGAACCGGGGTCCAAATTGGACATTACCCTTTATACGCTGAACAAAAACGGCGTCAACGAGGGTATCAAAGAATTGCCAGTCGGAGAATTTGAAGTCGATGAAATAGAAATCAACGGGATGCCGACGACGGTACAAATCAAAGCCGTCAACGCCATTGCTGATACGTCATTGCGAGGCATTAAGCAGAATCAATCGTGGGATAATATCAGTCTCTATAAAATCGCCAATGATATTGCATGGAGAAATGGCATGTTGCTGGACTATGAGCCGGGGGACCAGAACAACCCATCGTATGAGCATGTCGAGCAGTCAGACGCATCAGACCTTGAATTTTTGAAGAAGCTATGTGATGATGCCGGCCTGGATCTGAAAATATCGACCAAGACCATTATCATCCTCGATGAATACCAGCTGGAAACCCAAGAGCCGCTGATTGTATTCTGGCGGCCAGGGACAGCCTCGTTTTCTGAGCAGACGAGTGATGATGACGTATCGCCTGAAAATCCGCTGAACTTCACGGATTTTCTGTCCTACTCAATGAAAGCCAAGACCCGTGACATTTATCGGGCCTGCCACGTTAAATACAAGCAGGGCAAGAACAAAGAAGTCATCGAGGGCTACTTTGAAGCCCCGAATAAGCAAACGGGGCTGACGCTGGAAGTGAATGAACAATGCGACACAGTGGACGCTGCAAATAAGCTGGCCAGGAAAAAATTGCGAGAACAGAACCGGGATGAAATCACGGCATCCTTTAGCCTGTACGGCGACTTCCACTTCATGGCCGGCATTGTTATCGGTTTCATGAACTTCGGTGCCTTTGATGGAAAATATATCGTCACAAAAGCAACACACAGCTTGGGCAATGGTTATGTACTCAGTCTGGAAATGAGGAGGTGCCTCGATGGATACTAACATCAAAAAGCTATTGGAAAACCTGATATTTTATGGCACTGTATGCGCACTGACTCCGAAAGACGGAACCGTGCGCGTGTGTCGTGAAGATAAAGGAAACAAGGTAACGAACGATATGTTCGTCCTTCAACGCGGCTCATCGGAATCGAAAGATTTCTGGATGCCGGCTGTCGGGGACCAAGTGCTCTGCATACAGATGCCGAACTTTTCGGGTGCCGGCGTAGGTGATGGATTCGTGCTGGGAACTTTCTTCAGCAGCACTGATGCGCCGCCTGGCGGAGCCGATGCCAACACACGGGTCATCGACACGCCGGGAAATATGAAAATCAATGTCGGCGGGGTCTTGCAGATTAATGCTTCCGGTGGGGATGTGGTAGTTAACGGCATATCACTCGTGTCGCATGTACACGGCGGTGTCACGCCAGGCGGCAGTAAAACGAGCACGCCAGAATAGGAGGCGTTATGTATATCGGATATATGGGCAGTCTGCCATTCATCGTATCGTCGCATTATCTAAGGACACCGGCCAACTATCAGACCGAGGCGGGAAGCCGCTGGCAGGACCATGACATTATCTATCATAAGCCGGTCAGTGAGTTCATCGGGCCGAAATTACGAACAATCACCTTTGACCTTATTCTCACAGCATCGCATAACATTGCGATAAAAAAGGACTTGGCCACGATGAAGGAGATGTGCGAAAACGGCACCGTATTCCCGCTAATCATCGGGATGCGGCCAGTCAGCCAAAACTACTGGCGCCTGGACTCCATGTCCGTTTCGGATACGTTTTTTAGCTCTGTTGGGGCATTAATTTGGGCCAAAGTAAACGTCAAGCTTGTCGAATACGATGATAGCAACTACCAGGAAGAAAAATCAAAACTGAACCTTTACGGCAGCATTGCCAACGGGATACTGACCGTCTTTAGATAGGAGGACATCCGTGGAATATGTTGTAATGCCAGACGCCAAAACCATTGATTTTGCGCCAGCAACGAAAATCGAAGAAATATTGCAGAACGTCCGGACCATCTTGGGGACTGTAAAATTCTCAGTGCCACTTGATAGGGAGTTTGGAATTTCCGGGGATGCCGTAGATAAGCCCATGCTACAAGCAGAAGCGATTTTGTCGAGTGAAATCTTTGCTCAAATCAAGCGCTACGAGCCGAGGGTAAGCATTACAGAAATAACATTCACTGGCGATATCAACGGACGACTTATGCCGAAAGTGACGGTGAAAATTAATGAAACTAGCTGATTTACCAGACATCGAATTCGTAGACGGCGATGCGGAGAAAATCAAAGCTGCCGTCTTTAACGACTATACCAGCATAACTGGTCGGACCTTAGCCCAAGGCGACCCAGTACGACTATTCTTGCTGGTCGTATCCGAAGCGATTGTCCGGCTTGTAAATAATCAAAATTACATTGGCAAACAGAATTTGCTGAAATATGCATCAGGTGGAAACCTGGACAACCTCGGCGCCTTTTCCGATACGTCGCGAATACCGGCATCAGCCGCAACGACAACGCTGCTGATTACGCTAGCAGCTAAACGCGAGCAGGAAACTATCGTAAAATCCGGAACGCGCGTAGCGACAGATAACGGCATTTATTTCGCAACCAACGAAGATGTGGCCGTCCTGGCCGGGAACTTGACAACGACGGTAAAAGCAACCTGTCAGACGGTCGGCACAGTCGGAAATGGGTTTCTCCCTGGCGAAATCAAATCCGTCGTTGACCCGGTGGCATATGTGGCTTCCATCGTCAATACGACGGCCAGCGCAGGCGGCGCCGATGAAGAGTCAGATGACGACTATCGAGAACGCATCCACGAAGCGCCGGAACACTTTTCCACGGCCGGGCCGACAGGGGCTTACGAGTATTGGGCGAAATCGGCCAATAGCGGTATCATCGATGTCGCCGTAACCAGTCCCAGTGCCGGCACCGTTGAAATACGGCCGCTCATGACCGGCGGGACACTGCCGAAACAGGAATTGCTTGATGCAGTAAAAACGGTGGTATCCGCAGATAAAGTTCGACCCTTAACTGACAATGTATCTGTCGTCGCCCCGGATGAGGTATCCTATGACATTGCGATGACGTACTATACCGACACTGGAACAGCGAAATCAACAATCAAAGACGCTGTAGCTCAAGCCGTAAATAACTATCGCTTGTGGCAGAAATCTAAAATTGGCCGCGACATCAACCCGTCACGGTTAATTGCCGATGTAATGGCCGTCGCTGGCGTAAAGCGCGTCACCCTCACAGCACCGACTTATACTGTGCTGACAGACACGCAAGTAGCCCAGGATAAAACGACATCTATTGTCCTAGGAGGAAGTGAAGACGAATGATAGACGCAGATTACAAAATCGCAAAACATTTGCCTGAATCCATCGACAAAGCTCCTGTGCCGGATTTGGCCCAGGCAGTTGATATGGCACTATCTGGCATTAATTCAGACTTATTATTGATTTATCCCGCTATCGACAATTTGCCAGAAGCGCTGATTGATCATCTAGCAGCGCAAATGCATGTAGATGAATATGACGATTCTGACTTGACGGCAAAAAGGAAACAAGTCAAAGAGTCATTCTTGCTACATAGATACAAAGGAACGAAATACGCTGTACAGCAAGCCATTACTACCGTACATAAATCAGCGCTCATACAAGAATGGACAGAATACGGCGGAGATCCGTATCATTTCAGAGTCAAACTATCGACCGGCACTTTAGGCGATGCAACGATAATTGATAAAATGACACGAGCAATTAACGCATACAAAAACGTCAGGTCATGGCTAGACTATTTTGTCGTATTTGCCAGCAATCCGTTTAAACTCAATAGTTGCAAACGAGATGATTCATGCATTCCAGAGACGCACAAAACAACATGGATAACGGAAATCGCTTTTAAAACAGGGCTAAACAAATCATGCGGCACAGTAGAAAGGACAGAAAATAACGTAGTCCGAATCGAACACCACGAAACTATATTTTCGGGGAAAAAGATAAATGGAAAATTTAGACGCATAGATCTGAACAACAGCCAGTCATATAAAAAGCAGTGGACTACCACCCAAACTACTCAGAAAAAGGGAAGAATATTTAACACTGGAGGATACTCCCTAAACAATGTTGGAATTACTCGAATAAAGAAAATCGACATTGGATATGACAAGGAGGTCATCGAAAAGCAATTCACACGGGGAACCACAAACAACGGAGCTGTTAAAATTATCCCCAAAGACCAGACACTGCATATAACACACAGATGGAAAACCTTTAGAGCCGATACGATGAACGGGGAAAAAGATATCTGCTTAAACGGTGGACAGGTACAAAAACATGAAAAAAGCGAAGTAAAAATAACGCATACGACAATGAAAACCTTCGTCGGCGCGCTCACCAACGGGAAGCGGTTGACTAATAATAGCCCGACCACCACCATACGTCGGACAGTCCATACGCCAATCTATAAAAATATTATACAGAAGCCTGGAGCCACACTGCTAAATATGACGGATCATACAACAAAAAAAAGAGCAGTTGAAACGACCATCCCGGGGAAAATTATCAAGCGCTTTTCGCCAACAAAGGGGGTGATTTTAAATAGTCATGCATTGATGGGATACATTAAAATTCAGAAAGGATAATGAACATGAGTGAAGAGATAGTAAAATTTCAGGGCGATACGACAGCTCGTGAGCTTTGGGAAAATGGACCAACCGTGTCGACCGGCCTTTCCAGAGTCTTGAGCCCCAATAATCGGAACTTCGGTTTAGTGGCCTTTCAGCAAGCGAAGCCGATACTGGATTCCGAATTAAACCTGATGCAACAGATTCAAAATAAGTTAAGAGCTGACATCCTGCGGACAATCATGTCTTCAGGCATTATTAGCATGGACGTCCAGGCGGGTATTACGGACAAGAAAAATACGTTGAGGATTTCCGGCGCAATGGCGTGCGTCAATGGCTGGCTACTAACATTGTCAGGAAGCAATCGGAACGATGCTGCATCGGACATTGTTTTTCCAGCCGCGCCAAACAGTGGCAGCCGCGAGGACCTTGCATTCGTAGAGTGTTGGTTTGAAGAAGTCGCACCGTCCGGCAGTCCCGAGGATGATGACGAGAACGTTTACCGCTATGGCGGCATCGCGTCTGGGACGCTTGCCAACGATTTGCAGGACAACGTGGCCGGCGCTGAGACGACGCGACGCATCCAGCTACGCTGGAACTTCCGCACCGTCACGGACGTGAATTTCACGACCCACCCTAAAGGCGTCGACAATGGTGACCGTGTGAAAGCGCGGGCCGGAGCACAGAGCGACACGAACTACACTTTCGGCAGCGTCGGCAACGGCCTGTATCGTGCGGGTGACGGCTCTAGCGCCGCGTGTACGGCACTTAGGTGCGTTGACGGCTACGTCTACGCACTGCCACTTTTCCGCGTCCATCGCCGCAACCAGACGGCGTATAATGCGACGGACAATAAAGAGGGAGCGCCGGCCTACAACAGCGGCACGCAGATTGCTACGGGGCTTTATCATGACGTCATCGCCGTGCAGGATGTTTTGCCACTTTATCCGATTGCCTCGGCCTACGAGCAGAGCGCGAACCGCGAGAGCGACCAGGCCGTACTTAAAGAGCTTTTTCAGGCCGTCCATCAGCAGGCCGCGGAGCTGACGAACTGGAAAACGCAGCGCATTCAGCAGGGCACGGCAACGATTTACAATAAATTCGTTGTCGCAGGCGGCATTATCAACGCTATCGACGGCACGCGAAACGTCAAGATTACGCGGACTGGCACGTACAGCGCGGCAAACTATTCGCTCATGTATGTAGACGGAATGCTCGTCTCCATCTACGACACGCAGGACAGCGTAGCGACAGTGCCAACGAACAGTGGCAGTGCGGCGGCCAACTATTATGCCTACGTCGACAACGACGGAGACAAGTATAAAGTCAAGGTTGCAGACAGCGTGCCAGACGGCAAGCTTGGACTTTACCGCATCACGATTCCGGCCGGGGACACCGCGGCAAATCTCAACAACGCGAAATTCACCGACATTCGGCGCGTCGAGTCGCACTACAGCAATTATTACGGAACGATTCCCGCGACCGCGGTCACGCTGCCATACGCGGCCATCGGGAGCGATTACTCGGTCGCACTAAATATCGAAAGTACGGCTTACAACCGCGATACGGTGCTTGAAGTTACGGGCAAGAGTCCGAACGGCTTTACGATTAAGAGCCACGGCGTCGCGGATAACGTCGTCGTGCGCTGGACGCTGACGCAGCCGAACGCATAAGCATAAGAGGAGGCAGAGAATATGCTGATTAAGAGAATCCCCAAGAAGTGGGGAAAAGCGGAGTACGTGCCGTTTAAGGTCGACGGCACGACGCTGTACGCAGGGCAGGGAGAGAATACGGTCCACGCCGATTTGCAAGAAATTCAGTCGGATATGGCGCAGACCGTCTACATCATGCAGGACTATTCGGGAACCTTAAGCGTCGGCTTCAATTCTTATCTCCCGTACATCTTGCTTATGGCGGAGATTCCTCCGTATCAGATGCAGATGGTCGACACGGGCGAGAAGAACAAAGACGGCGATGAGCAGTACAAGCCGGAGCGCGTTCCGATTGACATAGACAATATTCAATTCACGCTTTGGCCTATGCAGGTCGCCATCGAGTCAGAGAGCGCGGCAGCCAACACGACAACGGAAAGCGCAACCACGACCACGGCAGCAGAAACCACGGCAGATACGAAAGGGGAATAATCAAAATGGAAAGTTTCATCATTGACAAAGACCGCAAAGCCATTGAACACGCGAGCGGCGGCAAGAACACACTTGTATACGACAACGCGGGCAACCCGTCCGTCATGGTTGTTGTTCCGAAATTCAACCTGGAAGATGTTGACCCGTCCGGCACGCTCGGCACGGGCACGCACCCGGCTTTTATTGTCCACGGTAAAGAAGTTCCAGAAATTATGATTTCTAAATATCAGAACATCGTAGTCAGCGGTCGCGCGTACTCTCTTGCGCACGAAGATCCTGCGAACTGGATTAACTTTGACGCATCGAAAGCCGCTTGCGAAGCGAAGGGCCGAGGATGGCATCTGATGAGTCGTCTTGAATGGGCAGCCATCGAGCAGTGGTGCCATAAGAACGGCTTTATGCCACGCGGCAACACGAATTACGGCAAAGCTCACGACGCGGCGCACGAACACGGCGTCATTGGCCGCGACAGCAGGACACTCACGGGCAGTGGCCCGCAGAGCTGGAACCACGACAACACGCCATATGGCATTTCTGACCTTTGTGGCAATGTTTGGGAGTGGAACGACGGCTACAAGACGGTTGACGGCAAGCTGTATGCGGTCGGTGAAGATGGCGTAGTTATGAATAATTTTGACAACCAAAATGCCTATAAAAACTTGACCGGATTTGTCGACCTCGGGGCTTGCTACAACTCTACTGTTGCGGGCGACGCGAACAAGGAAAACCACAATATTGGTAAGTACAATATCGCGGCAACCGTTACGAATAAGCAGTACACCGGAGGTTCGACCGAAGAATATTACGCGGAGAACGGCAGTAAAATCACCGAGGTCGCTGCGGCTTCCGGCTTCACGATTCCGAAGAGCGTTTACCAGCTCGGCATTGCGCTCCCTTCTACGTGGACCGATGTCGATGACTATTCTTGGGTACGCAATTACGGCGAACGGCTCCCGATCGCTGGCGGCGATTGGCTCAACGGTTCGGACGCGGGAGTTTTCGCGCTGTACGTCTCTCGCCATCGGTCGTTCGCGTACGGCGACATCGGGTTCCGCTCCGCTTACATTGCGATTTGAACCTTGTCACTTGTGTTTTGCAGGCGCGGGCGATAGCCCGTGCCCTTACTTCAGAGAGGATGAACAACCATCGACAAGCTGACCATTTTGACGAAATCCGCGGACTTTATGGACGAGCTTTATGACGCGGTCGTGCAATATCCGAAGTCGGAGAAGTTCGCGCTCGGCGCGGATACAAAGGACAGCTTCATGCGGTTCTACCGGCTGATTATTGCAGCGGCAAAGAAGTATTACAAGAAGACAACGCTCCATGACGCGGATGTAGAGTTATTCGTCCTCAAGCACTTTATCCGGATGGGATTCGAGCGCCGCTATATGAGTATCAAGAGATACGAGAGGCTTTGCGCTTACATCGAGGAAATCGGCAAGATGCTTGGCGGCTGGATAAAAGCAGCGGAGAAGCGCTAATCACCTTTGGGGGATGGCCGTATATTCGGCTCCCGATCGCTGGCGGCAATTGGAACAACGGTTCGAACGCGGGAGTTTTCGCGCTGAACGTCAATAACCGTCGGTCGAACGCGAACGGCAACATCGGGTTCCGCTCCGCTTTACTTCGAACGTCAGAAGGCGCAGCCCTACGGGGCTACGCACAGTACACGAAGAAATAAAGGGGCCATTCTCCATGCACCAGCAATGGCGCAAAAAACAAAAACGGATACCCGCGGTTAGTACGGCGCACGCAGGAAGGCGCAGGCTGGAAGGGCGCGGGTAGGTTAGTAGGGATTTTGCTTGAAACGAATTGGGAATATTTATCCAGCTATTTACGACTTTGAAAATCTATATTACGCATACAGGGAGGCGAGGAAATGCAAGCGATACAGGCAGGAAGTCATGCAATTCGCGCAGAGCCTTGAGGAAAATCTTATCGAGATTCAGAATGAGCTGATTTGGCGAGAATACCGCGTAGGGAAGTATCACGAATTTTACGTGCGAGATCCGAAACGCAGACTAATCATGGCGTTGCCGTCTCGCGACCGTGTTGTACAATGGGCGATTTACCGGCAGCTCAATCCGATTCTCGACCGGAGGTATTTATCAACTTCCTACGGATGCAGGATCGGCGGCGGCGCGCATCGCGCGGTTGCGAAGCTCAAAGAATATTTACGACTACAGACCGGCACAGCCTACATTCTGAAAATGGACGTCAGCAAGTACTTTTACCGTATCGACCACGATGTACTCATGGGGATCTTGGAGCGCATCGTGAAAGACCGCGGGCTACTTTGGTTACTACATGAGATTATCTATAGCGACCACGATTTCGGCATCGCGACCGATGATTACGACTTCACGGGCGAGCGGCTTTCCAGCGTCGGAATGCCTATCGGGAACCTTTCTTCGCAGATGTTCGCGAACCTATACCTCAACGAAGCAGACCAATATGCGAAACGCATCTTGAAGTGCAAGTACTACATCCGGTATATGGACGATGTTATCGTCGTGAGCAACGACCGTGCGAGGCTTTGGGAAGTCTGGCGCGCGATGGACGATTTTATGCGCGAGAGGCTACGACTCAAGCTCAACGCAAAGACTTGTATCCGATCCGAGGTGCAGGGCGTTGACTTCTGCGGATACCGGATCTGGCGCGACCATATCCGACTCAGGAAAAAGAGCGCGCTCAAGATGAAGCACCGCCTTCGGTGGCTAAAAAGAGCCTACGCTCGCGGAGAAGTCGACATACAGACCGTCGCCGCTTCACTAACAAGCTATTTCGGACTATTGTCACACTGCGATAGCTACGAGCTCAGGAAGAGTATACTGAACAACCTTGTACTGGTTAGAAAGCGAAAGGAGGGAAATAAATGATAGAAGCAGTAATCAATTTTTTTCGCGAGATGGCCCCGGCAGGGCCCGAAATAGAGTGGGGAGCAGCAGTATCATGCGGTGGAACCATTTTTTCATATCTGGTTGGATGGAATACGGTAATAGAAGCATTATTAGTGGCCATGGCCATTGATTATATTACTGGAATTTTGGCGGCATATATCAATCCCAATATGCAGCTCAATAGTCAACGCGGATTCAAGGGAATATGTAAAAAAATCGTGATACTGTTGCTTGTCGCATTGGCACACGAATTAGATCGGGCAACTGGACAGCCGGCTGTCCAATCGCTAGTTGCGTGGTTTTTTTTGGGAAATGAGGGTTTATCAATTATTGAAAATGCGGCAAAAGCCGGTTTACCGGTGCCCGCCAGATTAAAAGATACATTAGAACAATTGACCAACAAAAAGGAGGAACGAAAATGAAGGTATTTATCAATCCGGGCCATGATATTAAGTATGATAGTGGCGCAGTACATTATGATGCGGATGGAAATGTAGATTTGCGCGAATGCGATGTAGCAGCCAAAATCGGTACTGCTGTGCAAAAATATCTTGAAGCAGCTGGATGTGAATGCCGACTATTACAGTCGGACAATCTTTACTATGATAGCAACTACGACGACCGCCCGGTAGCTGTCTGCGACGATGCGAATGACTGGCCGGCAGATGTATTTGTCAGCATCCATTGTAATGCCGCCAACGGCCAGGCCCGCGGCACGGAAGTAGAGTGTTACAGCCGCATGAGCAACGGGGGGAACCTCGCGCAGTGCATCCAGGACCAGATTGTCAGCGCACTGGGCACCGTAGACCGCGGCGTCAAAGAGATGCCGGGACTCATCGTACTGCGCCATACCGATATGCCGGCCGTACTCGTAGAGACAGCATTTATTGACAATGACGATGACGCGGCCCTACTTACAGACAAGTGGGATAACTTCGCCAGGGCTATTGCACGTGGCGTAACAGATTATGAATGTAGCTTACAGTAATTTAAGGAGGACAAAAACATGGATAAACAGGAAATTTTAGACCTTATGGCACAGAAAGCGGCAGAAATCGCGAAAGCTCAGGCAGCAGCAGTTGTATCAAGCATTACCGTCGACGAACTCCGCCCACTCGTAGAATCGCAGATTAAATTAATCACCGACCCGCTCCAGGCTGAAATCAATAGCACGACGTCGCCCTGGGTCAAAATCCGTAACTCCGTCTATATCAAACTTATCAGCAGCACAGTAGGTACTATTATCAGTAGTATCCAGTCCGGATTGTCTGACATAAATAAGTAGATACGACATATAAAACTATTGATAATGTAGCAGCCCTTGGTAGTACGCACTGCGATTGTACGCAGATTGCCGAGCCCAGGGGCTATTTTTTTATTGCAAATTTTGCGAGATGTGCTATACTATAGGCAAGTCATGGCAGAAATATTCTGACCACGAGGATTGAAATTGTAACGTTGATTAGTAGTAATAACAGCTAGTCAAGCAAAAAAGGCTTGTTTACCACATTTGGTAGACAAGCCTTTTTTGCTATTTCATTTGTTACCGTGCGGCCAGTGTAGCCAGGCGGAGCCAGAAGCCCCGCCTGTCATTTCATTTTACAATGGTTCTTAAATGTAATCGCTGTATATTCCATCCACCGGCAATTATTGTTTCAACATAGGCGGTCCCATTCGTTCCCGTTATCGTGCCGTTTAGGGCCTTTCCGTTGCTATCTAACCGGATTCCACTGTAGTCGGTAATGATACCGACCTTTTTCTTCACCCGGCCAACAAGATCGATTATGTAACCTTGTGCGGCGACCTTATTTTTCGATTTTATTTGCTTATCCGTCAAGTCTTTCTCTTCGTAAGCATGATACCCGTATTTTTTCACAAAGGCTTTGTAGCCCATTTCCTTGCATTCACTTTTGTACAGGTCACGCCGGTAAAAAGCTGTTTTGTTCCAACTATTTTCCAATTCAGCTTGAAGTTTTACGAGAACCTCTGGAACGGCTTTGAGGTCTTCGTTTTTCGCTTTCAACTGTTCCACTTTTTCGGTTAATTCTTTAACCTTTTCAGTGGCTTCCGAAACCTTCTTGTTCACTTCTTTGACTTCATCGGTTGCAAATTGAATATCAATTTGTAACCACCGTTCGGCTTGCCCCTTGAATTCTGGGACCTGATATTCTTTAGGAAGAGTTCCGTTGACTTTATAAAGTTCCAACTTTTCCAACTGATCCATTTTTCTCTGTAATCTCTTTTGCGCTTTTTCCAGTTTTACTTTTGCATTTTCCAGTCTTGCTTTTGCATTCTCGTATTTAATCATTGTCATAATGTTTTCCTCCTTTGTACAACACTGTTTTTATTGTTGTCTAAATCGTATCACATGTTACTGGGCGTTGTCAACACTAAAAATAATTATTTTTAAAAATATAATAATGTTATTGACACCTTATAAAATGTGTAATAGTATATAATCAATAGATGGGAGTGATGTAAAAATGACAAAAGAACAGTTTCAGAAGATGTGGAAAAAATGGCTTATCGATGTAGACAAGTCAGAAGCAGAAATCGCCCGCGAAAACGGGATGTTTCAGCAGAATCTTAATGCAAAAATTAAAAACGGCTCTATAAAATATGTAGAGCTTAGTGGGATTGTAGAGAAGTATGGATATACTATAGAAATCCGTAAAAAATAATCAAAAATAGTGTTGACATAATCAAAATGCATGTTATAATATAATCAGAAAGAGGGCAGAAAGCCCCAAGAGTGAACCGAAAGGAGCGGTAAAAATGAAGGTAAATATTACATACAGCTGTGGTCACGAAGGAACTATTGAAGTCTTCGGCAAAGCCGAAGAACGAGAAAGAAAAATCAAATATTTTGAAGAATATGGTCTTTGTCATGATTGTTATAAAGCAGAAAAACAGACTGAAGAAAAGGCATTCGCGGAAGGACATGAGCTTCCGGAATTAAAAGGCTCGGAAAAGCAAATTTCCTGGGCAAATAAAATTCGGAAAGAAAAAATTGAAACATTCGAAAAAGAAAAGCTTGCGATTCGCAAGGGAGCCGGAGACGATTTCGCTGACTTTCTCGATGAATTTACAAAGGATTACTATCAAAATGATTCGGCATCGTGGTGGATTGACCATCGAGAATGGAGAACATTTAAAAAAGATCTATTAGGGGCAGCTGTAGTGGCTTTCAAGGCAAAAGACGGCATGTAAAATATTCCGTCGGCCCCGTCGAGAATTCGGCGGGGCTAATTTTTTATTTTTCTTGTCTAAAAGAAACAGGAGGGATGATATATGGAAGAAAGCAGAAAAAAAGCCAATAAAAAGTGGCTCGCAAAAAACTACGAGTCAATCACTATCAGAGTCCCAAAGGGAACCAAAGAACAGATTAAGGCCTGGGCTGAAATAGCTGGTATTAGCATGGCCGCTTATATACAGGCTGCTTGCAAAGAAAAAGCCGAAAAGTTTACACATAACCCTTGACAATCTGTACTACATGCAGTACAATATAATTAAAGAAGGGGGAAATGAACCCCACAGAAAAGATAAGAAGGAGACGGTAATTATGAAATTAAACATCACGGATAACGAAAAGAAAGAATTAGAAAGAATTTGGAGTGAAGTCTTGAAGGCTTTTCCTGAAGGCACAGAGCAAGACATGACAACATCGATTGAAAAGTATGTCGATGAAAATGGCATCCCGGAAACCGATGAACACGATGCGCTTATCGGTGACCAATTGGAAGAATACTTAGAAAAAGGCTTGAATTTTGAAGATTGCAGAACGATAATCGAAGACTGAAAAGCAGATAAAAGGACAGCTCGAAATGAGCTGTCCTTTTATTTATATAATGATTAAATAAGAGGGAAATATATGGCGGGGTCAAAATGGGGTCAAAGACACCAGACTTTTAGGGGTCATACGAAAATAGCCACCGCATAAATGCGATGGCTATCAACTTTGTTGTGGTGGACCATCAGGGGATCGAACCCTGGACACCCTGATTAAGAGTCAGGTGCTCTGCCAGCTGAGCTAATGGTCCATGTTTTGTTTTTTCTTCGTACTCGCTGTTTCCTGAGCACATGTAGTATAATACACTAAATCGGAGAGAATTGCAAGCTTTTTTTAAAAAAAATTTACAGAAAGTTGAATTTCTCCCGATTCTTGATTTTGGCGATACGGCGAATGTATAATGAAAGCAGTGAGATTTTACCCAAAATACTTAATTTGTAAATAGAGTGAAAGTGAGCGATGCGCATGATTACTTATAATGGCAATGGCGGTATGGATACGCTTGCCGTCGGCATCAATCGGCGCTTGTCGACGCTGCGTCAGTTGCCCAAGGATGATGTCATGGTCATCCGGGCTTATGTTGAACAGCATCCGGAGGTGTTACCATATACATCCCTCCATGTCTTCCATTTCCTGTCGGATGGTCAGGCTAAGACATATTTCCTCATCGGCCTGGAAGGGAAGCCCATCCGTTATTCGACGTATGAAGATTTCCGTATGGCCCGGCGCCTCATGGCAGCGGCTATGAAGGAAGGCGTCAGCGAGTTGGCTGTCATGGCTGATACCCTGGATATGGATCTGGGCTCCCTCATCGATGGCCTGCTGTACCGCAATTATGAATTTACCCGCTATAAACGCCAGGCTAAGAGCCGGACCATTGGCAATATCAATATCCTGACCCATAGCCTGCGGCCGAAGGAATTCAATTCTATGTGCTATATGTATACTTCGGTCTATGAAGGCATCTATACCGCCAGGGATCTGGTCAACATGCCGTCGAACGATTTGACGCCGCGCAAGTTCGCCGACATCGTCGGCGGGATGCTCAAGGGCGATAATATCCTCATTGAGAACCTCAATAAGTGGACTTTGGAAAAACGCCATATGGGCGGCATCGTCGCCGTCGGCAAGGGCAGCATGAATCCGCCGCAGCTCTTGTCCATCGCCTATCAGGGGGACCCTAACAGCCGGGAAGTCCTGGGCATCGTCGGCAAGGGCGTCACCTATGACAGCGGCGGCTTGTCCCTTAAAAGTCATGCCAATCTGGAATTTATGAAGGACGATATGGCTGGGGCCGCAGCGGCTGTCGGTGTCATGCGGGCGTTGATGCTGCTCAAGTATCCCGTCAATGTCCTGGCGGTCATCCCGCTGGTCGAAAATATTCCTTCCGGTATGGCCTATCATGTCGATGATATCCTGACCATGTATAATGGCAAGACCGTAGAAGTCAAGAATACCGATGCCGAAGGAAGGCTCATCCTGGCCGACGCCCTGACGTATGCCCAGGAAAAAGGGGCGACGCGCCTCATCGACCTGGCGACTTTGACCGGCGCCTGCGTGACGGCTTTGGGGACTGTCCGGACGGGCATGATCGGCAACGACCAGGAGTGGATGAACCATTTCTTCCAGGCCGCTACGGAAGTCCACGAAAAGATATGGCAGCTGCCGGCTGATGAAGAATATGAAAAGCTCCTGGAAAGCGACGTAGCCGATTTGAAGAACGTCGGCGGTCCCGAAGCCGGCGCGATTACGGCAGGCCTCTTCCTCAAGCAGTTCGTCCACGACGGCACGCCGTGGATCCACTTGGATATTGCCGGTCCGGCTTTCAATGAAAAAGCCGATGAAACGGGCCTCATCGGGGCGACCGGCGTCGGCATCAAATCGATTCTTCATTTATTACAGGGAGGCTTCCCATGCTCGTAGACTTACACATGCACACGACCTGCTCCGATGGTGTCTATACACCGGAGCAGCTGACCCGGATGGCTGTCGATGCCAAGCTCAGTGTCATGGCCATTTCTGACCACGATACCGTCGCCGCCTATGATGGCAGCCATTCTTTTGCGCCAGGCGTCCGCGTCATCCCGGCTATTGAAATCAGTTCGGAATGTGACGGCGAAGATGTCCATATCCTGGGGTACGGCATTGATACGGCTGATGAAGGGCTGCAGGCTTACTGCGCCCAGTTCAAGGAACGGCGCTTCAACAGGGCCTTGGAAATCGTCGACCGCTGCCGGGCGCTTGGTTATGATATCGACCGCAGCGCCATCGAAGCGACGCTGCGACAGGGCGGCACCGTCGGCCGGCCCCATATTGCCCGCCAGCTCGTGGCCAAAGGCTATTTCCCGGACGTCAAGACGGTCTTTGATAAGCTCCTCTATCGCGGGGGTCCAGCCTACGTGCCGTATCACCGCCGCAGCATCGACGACTGTGTCGCCCTTATCCGCCAGGCCGGGGGCATTGCCGTCCTGGCCCATCCGGGACTGCTCAAGCGGACGCTGGACCAGGTCCTGGCCCATGACTTTGACGGCGTCGAAGTCTATCACCCCAAGAACCGCGGCCGTTATAAGGAATTTTTGAAACTGGCCGAGGACCGTCATTGGTACGTCAGCGGCGGCTCTGATTTCCACGGCACGACAGGGCGCTTCCCGGAAAAGGTCGGCGTTTTCACCGTCGATGCCCAAGCTGTAAAAGCCTTACTGAATGATGTAAAAGGATAAGCTTTAAGAAAAGCAGGTGAGATTCATGGAAGTTTTCGGTTTTATTGGGGCCAGTGGTACCGGCAAGAGCCATCATGCCCTGGTCGTCGCCTATGACCACGATATCCAGACCATCATCGACGACGGCCTGCTCATCGACCACAACCGTATCGTTGCCGGCCGGTCGGCCAAGGAAGAGACGAACCGCCTGAAGGCCGTGCGCCGGGCCATTTTCAACAAGCCTGAAGATGCAGCAGCCATGCGGGCGGCGTTGGCGAGAGTCCATCCGCCGAAACTGCTCATCCTGGGGACGTCGAAACACATGATCCACCGCATCTGCCAGGCCTTGGATCTGCCGGAAGCGTCGCAGTTCATCCGCATCGAGGATGTATCGTGCCCGTCCGAGATCGCCAAGGCCCGGGCTATCCGCCTGAAAGAAGGCAAGCATATCATCCCCGTGCCGACGATGGAACTGAAGCCCCATTTCCAGGGCTATCTCCTGGACCCGATACGCTCCTTCTTCTACGGCCGTAACGGCAAGCAGATTTCCAACTTTGAACGATCCGTCGTCCGGCCTGTCTTCAGCTATTATGGCAAGCTGACCTTTTCGAACGAAGTACTGGAAGCCTTAGTGCGCCATGCGTTGAAACAAAATGGCGGCGTCACCAAGATCAACCGTCTGCGGGTGGCCATCAATTACAATTCAACGCGCAACGGCCTGGCTATCATCCTGTCCCTGACCATCGCCTATGGCCAGAACATCAAGAAGCTCATGAGCCGCATCCGCAAGGCTATCCAGCAGGAAGTAGAATACACGACGGGCATGGCCGTCGAAATCCTCAAGATTACGGTCCGCGGTATTTCCCAGCCGGAACACTAGGCGTCGCCGTTTTCTTCTGTCAGGACTGTCATGAGCGGCATGATGAGACCCCGCAGGGCGTCGACATTTTCGGCAGAGAAGCCTTTGTACTGGGGCGAACGGCTCAGGTCGTCGAAGAACTCATGCATACAGGTGATGAGCTGAGGGTTGTTGAGCAAGTAAATCGGTTTGGTCTGCGGCAGGATGTGGTGCGTGTTCTTTTTTAAGAAAGCTGACGTGTAGTTGCCGTAAAAGGCGAGATTAGAAAAATTCGTATAACTGCTTTCTCCCGGTGCCGGGAGGAGAATCCCACAGGTAATGGCCGGGTTCTTCTTCATCTTTTCAACGATGAGGTTGAGCTGGGCCTTTCTTTCGTCTGGCGTCATTTGGTAGTTCATGTCGGTCAGGTAGAAACAGCCCGTTTCCAGGTAGCGGATGATAGAATTTTTGGGCATAATGATTTTCATGCGGCCCTGCTCGATGATGCGGTACCAGATGTACTGGATGCGGCGGACCCATTCTTTAGTGGCGTTAGGGTATTTCCCTTTGTCGACGAGCTGGCACAGGGACGTATAGACTTCGTCGGGGAGGAGAAATTCCAGGCCATTCGTCAGGAAAAAGAGGTACTTATTGGACGTAAAGAAGATGTCCCGGTAGCCAAAGCGTTCCATGCCCAGCGTTTGGCGGGGTTCCATGAGGACCGGCTGGACCATCATATAGGCGCAGCATTTCTTATAGATTTCCCGGACTTGGACCGGGTCGGTGATGGTCAGGCACATGTCGATGTAATCGTCGCCGTCGACGTAATAGAGGTAGGCGAAGGCATCTTTGAGGACGATGATGTTGCGGTACGACTCGTGATTGATTTCATGCATGGTGAAATTATAAGTCAGCAGATGGTCCAGGCACTGGTAGAGGCTGCTGACGGATTGGGGCATGTGGGCGGCGAAGACATCCATTTTCAGGCCTAAGTGGACATCACAGGACCAGTGGTCATTGTGACATTCTTCCAGAATCTGCCAGATGCCATTCTGGTCGAGGACGTGGAACTGGCCGGTCATGACCAGCATCCCCTGAGACGGGAGGCCTTCGATGTATTGGTGGAGGAGCTGGCGCAGGGCCGTGTGGCAGTCCGCACGGCCGGCATAGAAATGGATAGCTTGGTCGCGGTTTTCATTTTTTCCCGTCTTGATCTGGGCCTGGCGATAGGCCTGGCTGAGCAGCCCGTAGAGATGGAACGCCAGATCCTGGCCGTCGTCGGCAAAGGAGAAGATACGGTTCAAGTCGTCTTCCTGGTGCTGTTTCTGGGCGGTATCGGCAAAGAAGCGGGCCATGTCTTCGTGGATGCGATCGGCGTGGCGCGAAGCCGGCAGGCGGGCGCCGTTGACCCATTTGCTGATATAGGACATGTCGTAGTCGATAGCCTGGGATAAGGTCGTATATTTCGTCTCCGTGTATTGCAGCAGCTGCTTGAGGACTTCTGCATAAGGATTCATAACTAAGACCCCTTTGATGGTAAAATTGAATGTGTGTATATTCTTTATATTCATTATATAGCTGCGGCGGGACACCTTCAAGGAAAGACCTTGTCACGTTTGTCATCTTTCGGGCAACTTTTTCATCTTTTGTCACGGCTTTGTGCGTATTTTTCAAGGGAAAACAGGGCTATACTAAAGTCAGAAGATGAGAAGAAAAAGAGCTCATCGAAGATAAGCAAGGCAATCTATAAGGAGGGAGTCATCATGGCAAAACTGATTACAGCAGAAAATGCAGCATCGCTTATTAAGAATCGTTCGACTATCGCCGTTTGTGGTTTTGCACAGTGTGCATTACCGGAAGAAGTATTGCAGGCCCTGGAAGACCGCTTTACCAAGACCGGATATCCGCAGCAGCTGACACTGGTCCATACAGCCGGCATCGGTGACGGTGTGAGCAAAGGTGCCAGCCATTTCGCCCATGAAGGCATGCTGAAACGGGTCATTGCCGGTCATTATAACCTGGCTCCCAAACTGGGTAAATTGGTCATGGACAACAAGGTCGAAGGCTATAACCTGCCGCAGGGTACGATGGCTCAGTGGTTCCGCAGCATTGCCGGCCGCAAGCCGGGCCTCTTCACCCGCGTCGGCCTCAATACGTTCGTCGACCCCCGCATTGAAGGCGGTAAATTGAACAGCATCACCAAGGAAGACCTGGTAGAAGTGAAGGAATTGGATGGTGAAGAATACTTGTGGTACAAACCGTTCCCCATTGACGTCGCTATCGTCCACGGGACTTGTGCCGACTTGAACGGTAACGTATCGACGGATAACGAAGAAGTCCGCATGGAGCTCCTGCCCATGGCCCTGGCAGCCAAAGCCAGCGGCGGCATGGTCATCGTCCAGGTCGAAACGTTGGCCGAAAACCGGACGATTCCGCCGAAACACGTCGTCCTGCCGGGCATCGACGTCGACTACATCGTCTTGTCCAAGGTCCGTCAGGTCCAGAACCCGGCCTATACCGGTGAAATGCGTATGCCTCTGTCCCAGATTCCGCCGATGGCACTCAACGCCCGTAAGGTCATTGCCCGCCGGGCTGCGATGGAACTCGTACCCAACGCCGTCGTCAACTTGGGCATCGGGATTCCGGAAGGCGTCTCCAGTGTAGCCAATGAAGAAGGTATCGGCGATCAGCTGACACTGACTGTCGAAGCCGGACCGATTGGCGGTGTACCGGCCAGCGGCGCTGACTTTGGCGGATCGGCCAACGCCGATGCAATCGTCGACCATCCGTATCAGTTCGACTTTTACGATGGCGGCGGGCTGGACATGGCTTTCCTGGGCATGGCTGAATGTAACGCCAAAGGCGATGTCAATGTCAGTAAGTTCAAAGACCGCATCGCCGGCTGTGGCGGTTTCATCAACATCACCCAGAACACGCATAAAGTCGTCTTCTGCGGTACCTTCACGGCTAAAGGCCTGCGCGAAGAAATCCGCGACGGCAAACTGGTCATCATCCATGAAGGGGCTGTCCAGAAATTCATCGATAAGGTCGGCCAGATTACTTTCAGTGCTGACTATGCTCACAAACATAATCAGCAGGTCATGTTCATTACCGAACGCTGCGTCTTCGTCCTCACCGACAAAGGCCTGGTCCTCACGGAAATCGCACCGGGCGTGGATCTGCAAAAGGATATCCTCGACCAGATGGAATTCGTGCCGCACATTGCCGAAGACCTGAAGACCATGGACGAACGAATCTTCCGCGATGAACCCATGGGCCTGGCGCAGGACATCTTTGAACAGCAAGCCAGCTAGGGACCATTGGAGAGTCATCACTGTAAACCAAAAAAGGGGCTGTCGCATGTGCGACAACCCCTTTTTATATGAGCTGCGAGATATTATTTAGCTGCAGCTTTTTTTGCTTCGGCTTTGGCCAGGAACGGTGCCGATTCGATGATGAAGCGGTCGTGGGTAGCTTCGCCTACGAGGCCGGCTTCGTCGTGAGCTTCGATTTTGAAGGTGAGTTTTTTACGGTCCTGTTCGACCAAGGTAGCTTTGGCGGTGACGGTCAGGCCAATCGGAGTAGCTGCGACGTGTTTGACGTTCATGGCAATGCCGACGGTGTTATAGCCTTCCGGGAGCTGAGGATCGCAGGCGTTGATGGCTGCGTTTTCCATGAGGGCTACCAGGGCCGGTGTGGCATAGACCGGGGATTTGCCGCTGCCTAATTTAATGGCCGTGTTGTTTTCTGTGCATTTTTCGGAAACTTCTGCTGTCGAGTTCGCTTTGATGTTGAATTCCATAGTGGTATAACCTCCTAAGTAAATGGGAATATGCCTGAATCGTATAGATTGAGGCGATTTACATAACTATATCATATCATACTTTCCTCTTTTTTGACAGAAAAAGCGTCATAGGATACAATGAACATGTTACTGTTTGAGAAAAACGAGGAGTGAAATTATGAGAATCAAAGCTATTTTGCTGATGGCAGCGGCTGTCCTGTCGATTGGGACGGCATCGCTGGCCAAGGATAAAGGGACGATGACTAAGTTCCCCAACTGGGGCATCATCACAGTGCCCGATGATATCTACATGCAGTCCGGACGGCAGCCCATGCTGACGGCAGCGGATGAAGGGAATGACGTCATCGCATTGTTTGAAAAAATCTTCCCAATCCAGCCGGAAACGTATCAGGTCGTCAAGAAAGATGATGCCGATTTCCAGTACGCCTATTTGCTGCACTATACGGCGACGATTTGGGATGTCAAAGCCGCTGTCTACGGGGAGAACCGGGAAAATTCCTACCTCCGCGATATCGGCAGCCGGCCGGATATGCGGACCCTCATGAACCGGCTGAATCAGAATATGCCGGGGCGCCTGCCGCAGGGCTTCCGCGTCGTAGCACCAGTGACGGCGAAGAAGACCAATGGTCATCTCTTTTATGAATGGACCATCGCCAAATCACTGGTCATCAATGGCAATCCCTTTACGGAAACGATTCACTGCCTGGCCTGGCAGCACGGCGATACGATGGAAGTTGCCGCCATCCTCGGCAACATCGCCAAAGAAGGCGATGACGACATCATCAGCGCCGTCACGGATATGTTGAAAAACGCAGAAAAAATGCCGAAGAAATAGTTTGTAGTTTGGCGTCAAATATCCAGGCGGGCCGCCCTTTGGGACGGCCCCTACGAACTGCTAGCCACTAACCACTAGCCGCTAACCACTAAAAAAAGTCCTGTCGCTATGCGACAGGACTTTTTTTTACAACGTTTTCATCAGTTCTTCCAGATGTTCTGTGAGTTTCATGTTTTCTGAGTAGTCGACGGGGCAGTCGATGATGACGGGTTTATCCTGCTGGAAGGCTTTTTTCAGGGTCGGCAGGAGGTCTTCGGTCTTTTCGATGCGGTAGCCGATGGCGTGGAAGCTTTCGGCCATTTTTACGAAGTCCGGGTTGGTGAAGTCAACGTACTGGTGATGGCCATACTGCATATCCTGTTTCCATTTGATCAGGCCATAGCTGCAGTCGTTGAAGATGAGGGTGACGAAGTTCGTGCCCAGGCGGTAAGCCGTTTCAAATTCCTGAACGTTCATCAGGAAACCTGCGTCGCCGGTGATAGCTAGGATTTTCTTATCGGGATGGACGAGTTTGGCCGAAATGGCACCGGGGACGGCAATGCCCATGGTGGCGAAACCGTTGGAGATGAGGCAGGTGTTCGGTTCGTAGCAGTTGTAATGACGGGCAATCCAGACTTTATTGGCACCGACGTCGGAAATGACGATATCGTCCTTGCCCATGATGCGGCGGCAGTCGATGAGGGCTTTCTGCGGTTTGACCGGGAAGGACATGTCGTGGGCGTAGCTTTCGTGTTCGTCGACCATTTTCTGACGGAGATCGAGGAACTGTTTCGGTTCAGCCAGGCGGGCGGCTTTGGCCATGATGCGTTCCAACGAGTTGGGGATGTTGCCGACGACTTCGACTTCCGGCTGGTAGTTCTTGTTGATATCGGCCGGCATGGTGTCGATGTGGATGATGTCGGCATTGGTCAAATGCCATTTGGCCGGGGCATATTCGATGATGTCATAGCCGACGGCGATGACCAGGCTGGCTTTTTCCAGCATCTTGGTCTGATAGTCGTCCATGGGGATGCCGACGGTCCACATGGAATATTTATTGTCAAAGGGGATGGCGCCTTTGGCCATCATGGTATTGATGACGGGGAGCTTCAATTTTTCTGCGAAAGCCGTGAGCTGCTTGGCCGCTTTGCTGCGGATGACGCCGCTGCCGGCCAGGATGACCGGGTTCTTGGCATAGGAAATCATGGAAGCGGCCGCTTCGATTTGCGATTCCAGAGCCGTTTCCGGCAGGATCGTCTTATGCTGTAATGGTTTTTCGTCGTCGGCGACGGGCATCTTGCTGATGTTGACCGGCAAGTCGATGAAGGTCGCACCGGGTTTTTCCCGTTCGGCATATTTGAAGGCCAGGCGGGTGATTTCAGCCATTGTGTCCGGGCGGACAACGGTATAGGCCCGGCGGGTGATCGGTTCGAACATGGCCCGCAGGTCGAGGTACTGATGGGCGGTGATGTGCATTTTATCGGTACCGACCTGGCCGGAAATGGCGACCAGCGGGGCCCCGTCGCAGTCGGCATCGGCGACGCCAGTAATCAGGTTGGTAGCACCAGGCCCGAGGGTAGCCATGCAGACGCCGGCTTTGCCGGTCAGACGGCCGTAGACGTCGGCCATGAAAGCGGCGCCCTGTTCGTGGCGGACGGTGATAAATTCAATCTTCGAATGTTCCAGGGCATCCATGACGGCGAGGTTTTCTTCACCGGGGATGCCGAAAATATAATGGACGCCTTCTTCTTCCAGACATTCGACGAGTAAGTCGGCGGTGTTGCGCGTCTTCTTTTGTTCCATGGTGTGCACTCCTTTGACGATAGATGGATGAGTTGAAATTCGTGTTGCAACCTGTATTATAATATGGTATAGCTTGTTTTTCAACATATTTAAGGGAAGCGATGTGCTTGCCTTTTTTAGGATTTCACGTTATACTAAAAACAGAGATAGTCCGATGGCTGCACATCGGCTCTCCTCTAGGTTAAGATGTTGAAGAAGGCCGTGTACCGCATTGGTATACGGTTTTTTTCAGATATCGTACTTACTTATTTACGTACCGAAATAACCAGCACGACTAAGGTAGCAAAAGCTATCATTAGATAAAGTGTTTCAAAGACACTCATGCTGATCACCTCACTTTCGTGAGGAAAACCGAATACATCGAACTATCTCATAACTAGTAGTTTGTCAAATGTTTATAAAAATATCAATGACTCTCTTTGACTAAGGTGAAATTATGAACATTCTAATCAGCGCCTGCCTGCTCGGCCAGTATTGCCGTTACGATGGTAAGACGAAGGTTTATCCGCAGGTACAGGATTTGCTTGGACGGGATGATATCCATTTGATTCCCGTCTGTCCGGAACAGTGTGGCGGTCTGGCGACGCCGCGGCCAGCGGCTGAACGGCAGGGCAAACGTGTCGTCACTGCTAATGGCAGTGAGGTGACGGCCCAGTACCAACGCGGTGCCGAAGCGGCCCTGTATTGGGCACGCCTGTTCCACTGTACGAAAGCCATCTTGAAGGAGAAAAGTCCGTCTTGTGGACATGGACAGATTTACGACGGTACTTTTTCCCGGACCCTGACGGCTGGCGACGGCGTGACAGCGGAATTATTACGTGCAGAAGGCCTTGAAATCATCGGCGAAAGCGACCTTCCCTGACTCTTGCTTTTATACCCCTGGTTTGCTACAATATACGAGTACGCAAGTGAGGAGGTTGCAGCGTGAATACGTTTCTACATGAAGTTTACGAATGGATTTATTCCATTATCATCGCGTTGGCCATTGCCATGGTCATCCATATCTTCTTCTTCCAGCCGACCCGCGTTTCTGGTGAATCGATGATGCCGACCCTGCACAATGGGGAATACCTCATCGTATCCAAGTGGAATCACGTCTTGGGGGAAGTCCCGAATTATGGGGATATTGTCATCATCGACAGCCGCGTCCAGTATCCGCGTACGTGGAAAGATGACGTTGCCGAACCGATGAACAATTACATGGCCTTCTTCAATCATGATTTGCAGACCAAGAATATCTGGGTCAAACGGGTCATCGGCCGTCCAGGCGATACCTTGGCTTTCCATGACGGCAAGGTATGGCGCAACGGCGAGCCGTTAGATGAACCGTACATCAATGAACCGATGGAATACAGCCGCAAAGGAGAAATCAAGATTCCCGAAGGCTATGTCTTCTGCATGGGTGACAATCGCAACCACAGCAGTGACAGCCGCTTCATCGGCCCGGTCCCCATCGACCACGTCTTAGGCCACGTCATCTGGTAGGCCTCAAAACAGCATACGACAGTTCGCAATCCATCCTGTCGGTAAACAAAACTAGGAAGCATTACAAAAGGTATCTTGCAATGCAGACGGGATTGTTTCGGCAACCCCGTCTTTTTTTTGCTCTCAGTTGAAAGGAGGAACGCCTATGTATAATTTCTTAGCGAACACGAAACGCATGACCGTCGCTGCTATGGTCATGGCATTGTACATCGTCATCTTGTATGTCACCCAGGGCATTTCGTTTGGCCCGTATCAGATCCGCATCGCCACGTCGCTCTATGCATTGGCCTTTGTATATCCTTTCCTGGTCGTACCCTTGGGGCTTGCGAACTTCATCGCTAACTTTCTCTTTGGCGGCTTGGGCTTCATCGACATGATCGGTGGCTGCTTTGTCGGCATCGTCACGACATGGCTCATCGTCCAGGTACGTCAGCGTCATTATAATCTCTGGCTGGCCGCCCTGCCCATCTGGTGGGTGCCGACCCTCTGCGTCAGCGCCTGGCTGTCGTATCTGCTCAACCTGCCTTATGCCGTCCTGGTCAGCAGCCTGGCTGTCGGTCAGCTGCCGCCGGCTATCTGCGGGGTCCTGCTCATCCAGGCCCTGAGCCATCGCTATATTTTGAAAAAGGAGTTTTGATCTATGAGCCGAAGTAAAGAAGAACTGCAGGGCGTGACCAAGCTGGGCAATCAGCATACGGTGTATGCCCAGGACTACGATCCGTCTTTATTGGAAACATTTGTCAACAAGCATCCCGACCGGGACTATTTCGTCAAATTCAATTGTCCCGAGTTCACTAGTCTCTGCCCCATGACGGGCCAGCCGGACTATGCGACGATTTATATTTCTTACGTCCCAGGGGTACGCATGGTAGAAAGCAAGTCGCTGAAGCTCTACCTGTTCAGTTTCCGCAATCACGGCGATTTCCATGAAGACTGCGTCAATATCATCATGGACGACCTCATCCGGGTCATGGACCCGAAATACATCGAAGTGTGGGGGAAATTCCTGCCCCGCGGCGGTATCAGCATCGACCCGTACTGCAATTACGGCCGGCCCGGTACGCCCTGGGCTGACGTGGCCTGGCAGCGCCTGTCCCAGCACGATTTATATCCTGAAAAAGTAGATAATCGCTAAATCTATTACCTTTTACGGCTGTTTCATGATATAATAATCTAAAAACAACAGAAGTAAGGGGTGTTACCTGTGAAATTGAAAAAAATGCTTTTGGCCCTGGGCTTTTCCCTGGTCTTGTCGGCATCGGTCTTCGCAGCGGATAATATGTGGCAATATAACCAGTATACGTCCATCGACATGAACTCGGCCAAGCTCTATTACGATATGGGCCGCCAGATCCTGTCCTTTGATACGGTGGAACAATCCGGCGAAACGACAGACTACTGCACCTATGTGTACAACATCGATGACCAGACGATCCAGCTGAAAAAGATGATTACCAAGACGAAGAAGCATAAGTATAAGAGCAGCTTCTATCCGGAATCCATCAAAGACGGCAATGCCGTCATCAAGGCCAGAGCCCGCATGGCGAATGACGTATTGGCCAAAGTAAAGGAAAAGAACGAAAAATAAAGGGTGTGATGTTTGAGGTTTGATGTTTGAAGTAATGATTTTAAATTTAACGCTATCCACATCAAACATCAAACTTACTACTTCAAACTCAAAAAGAGGCTGCCTTCGAGAGACAGCCTCTTTTTATACGACATCACTTGCCTTTAACGCAGATGCTGAGCCATTTCGGCAGTTTGTGTTCGACGACGACCCATGAGTAGGCGGCGGCACAGGCTGTGACGATGACGTAGATGGCGATGATGTGGACGGCCCGCAGGTAAATATGCAGGTGAGCCGCCAGGCCCGTGCAGGCGCTGAGGAAGACCGGATGGACCAGGTAGATGGGGTACGAGTAGTCGCCCAGGAGGGAGAAGACTTTGTGGACCCACTGCGGTACAGGCCGACATTCCCACCAGTAGAGGAGGAAGAGCATGGTCGATAAAGTATAAGCCATGCCGATAGGGCTGAGCTGATGGATGGTGAAGACTGCCGATAAGGGGTCATAGCCCAGGTAGTGCATGACGCCGTAGTACGCGGCCAGCATGCCCAGCGTCGTCGCCGCCTGGAAGACGTTGACCAGGACGCCGTGCTTTTTCAGCCAGTCCGTGACGCTGCCGAAGTGTTCTGCCGTGAAGGCGCCGAACATGAAGATGAACAAGTAGTGCAGGACGATGTAGTTCAAACGGAAGTTGAAAGCGTCCTGGATGAGGGGATTGTCGGAATGGACCGTCCAGATATAACTGGAATAGAAGTTGAAGGCCATGTTGGCGAAGAAGAGAAGAGTAAACGACAGCCACGGTGCTTTATCCATGAAGCGCAGGAGCGGCCGCCACAGGGGCATGAGGAAGTAGAACCACAAGAGGATGACCAGGAAGTAAATATGATACATGGCCAGGCCGTACCACAAGGTGCGGAAAAAGGCGTAAGGCTGGAAGACACTGAAGTTGTGGCTGATGACCGATACGTAGACCATGTAGAACAGGGACCAAGCCAGATAGGGGACGAAGACCGTCCGCAGGCGGCGCCGCAGGTAGTCCTTATAGACGAAGGGCTGGTCCAGGGGCTGGCTGTAGAACATGCCGAAAGCCGACAGGAAGAAAAAGGCCGGCACGGAAAAACGGGACAGGATTTCCAGGATGGCCACCAGGCCCAGGTTGGGCGACGGATTGACGATAGCGACGGAGCCGACATGGATGGCGATGACGCCGAGCATACAAAGGCCGCGCATATAGTTGATAGAATGAATGAATCGTTTTGACATCTGACACCTCGAAAGATACAATAAAGATAATTAGGATAATGACCTATCCTATTATAACAAATTTTTTCAGCTTGGACAGGGAGGCTTTATGACAGAAGATATAAAAAACGTGACCCGCACGGGACTCATCCTGGCAGTGACCTTGATCCTGCAGGGACTCCGCCTGGTCATTCCCATACCGCCGCAGGTCAGCATGTTCGTCGTCGGGTCCCTGGTCAATGCCTGTCTCATCGTGGCGGTCCTCCTCATCGGCCGCCGTGCCGGCCTGGTCGTGGCCGGGTGTACGCCGGTCTTTGCCTGGCTGGAAGGGATGCTGCCCTTCTTTCCCTTTGTCTTTCCCGTAGGGCTGGGCAACTGTTTCTACGTCTGGACGGCCTGGCGCTGGCAGCGGTACGGTCTGCCGGCTCTTTGCGGCGGTGCCTTGGGGAAGGCGGCCATCCTCTATGGCTCGTTCTACCTGCTGTTCGCCTGTATTGCGTTTCCGTCGGCTGTGCGCCATATGCTGTTGTTTGCTATGAGCTGGCCCCAGATCGTGACCGGCATCATCGGGGCGGTCCTGGGAATGGAAGTCAGCCGTCTCCTCGGGCATCAGCCTGAATAGAAAGGAAGGTATGTATGTTCTTGCAAATATTTTATTATCTCCCGGCTATCCTCGGCGTGTTGTTCATTGCCGTCGGGACCTATCACGGCTGGAAGTTCCGCGGCATGACGCGGCGCTGTAAGGTAGCGGCTGTAGGGACGCTCCTCGGATTTGAAGAAAAGAAGATGAAGAGCGGAACTCTTTATTACCCCGTCGTCCGTTTTCAGACGCAAGACGGCAAGACTTATCAGGCCCGGTATGCCTTTGGCGATGCCGAATGGGATTATACGGCCGGCGATGAACTGGACCTTCGTTATAATCCGGCGGATCCACAGGAAATCTATCTCGATCACGTGCAAAGTGTCTGGCAGCAGTATGCCAGTCCTTTTTTCATCATTATCGGCGGCCTTATCTTTATCGCTGCGTATTACTTCATTTTGTAAATAAAGGAGGACCTGGTTACGTTGGAAGAAAATGAAAAAGCCGTCGCTGCGATGCGGCAGTTTTTAGAGGCCCTGGGATTGGATCTCCAGGCTTTGGGCATGGAAAAGACGCCGCACCGCGTCGCTCAGGCTTTTGGGGAATTTTTTTCGGGGCTCAGGGAAAATCCCGATGACGAGTGGCAGGCTCCCATTGCGACCCAGAGCGATGGCTTGGTCGTCGTCCGCAACATCCGCTTCCATTCGATGTGCGAACACCATTTGCTGCCGTTTTTCGGCTCCGTCCATGTGGCCTATTATCCGAAAAACGGAACTATCGCCGGCTTCGGCCATTTTGTCCGCGCCGTCGACATCCTGGCCCGGCGGCCGCAGCTCCAGGAACGGATGACCGATGACCTGTGCCAGTCCATTTGCCGCGGCCTCGATCCGGAAGGCGTCCTGATCATCGTCAAAGCGACTCATTTATGCCTGACCATGCGCGACCGCATGGCTATCGATTCCAATATCGTAACGACGGCGTCATCGGGCTGTCTGAAAGAGGGGACAGCCGCCTATGATCAGGCTTGGAAACTGCTCATGGAGGAGAAAAAAGATGGATAAAATTGTCCTGACAGGACTTCATTTTTATGGGTATCATGGCTGTCTGCCCGAAGAAAAGCGCCAGGGCCAGCCTTTTCACATCGATTTGACGCTGGAAACGGACTTGGGACGGGCCGGCCAGACCGATGACCTGACGCAGACTGTCGATTACAGTGCCGTCTATGGCGTCGTCAAGGAAGTCGTCGAAGGGCCGTCCTTCGACTTGATCGAACGGGTGGGACAGGTCATTGCCGACCGCATCCTGGCCGAGTTCCCACCGGTCCAGGCCCTGACCGTGACCGTCCATAAGCCGCAGGCCCCCATCGGCGGACCCTTTGATGATGCGGCCATCGTCCTGGAAAGGCGGCGCCATGGCTAGATTCTATCTCAGTATCGGCGCCAATCTGGGCGACCGGATGGCGACGCTGCGCCAGGCCGTCCGTCTCCTGGCCGATACGCCAGGGGTAATGGTGACGGCCGTTTCCCCGTTCTATGAAACACCGCCCTGGGGAAAGACCGACCAGCCTGCCTTTATCAACGGGGCCGTGGCTGTCGAAACGGAACTGTCCGGACAGGAACTGCTTGACGCCTGTCTGGATATCGAACGGCGGTTAGGACGCGTGCGCCACGAAAAGTGGGGCGCCCGGACTATTGATATCGACCTCGTCTACAGCCCGGACGAAACGTGCCGGACGGAAACCCTGACTTTGCCCCATCCCTATCTGACCCGGCGGGCTTTCGTCCTGGTACCCTTGCGGGACCTGGCACCGGACCTCATCCTTTGCGGCCGGTCCATCGGTGACTGGCTGGACCAGCTGCCGGATACAGACTCTATCAGAAAGAAGGACAACTAACTATGGAAAAAATACTCATTGCAGATGATGAACAGCTCATGCGTCAATTAGTCATCGATTTCTTGAAGCCCGAAGGCTACGAAATCCTGGAAGCGTCGGACGGCAAAGAAGCCTTGGATATTTATGATAAAGAACACCCGGACCTCATCCTCCTGGACGTCATGATGCCGGGGTACGACGGCTGGACCGTATGCCGTGAAATCCGCCGTGAATCGACAGTGCCCATCATGATGCTGACGGCCAAGGGCGAAGAAATCGACCAGCTCTTTGCCTATGACCTCGGTGCCGATGAATACATCACCAAGCCGTTCAGCCCGAAAATCCTGGTCGCCAAGATCAAAGCCCTCCTGCGCCGTTCCCAGAATGAACAGGAAACGCATGAAGCCGACGATGGCGTCGCCATCGACCGCGATGCCCGCCAGGTCGTCATCGACGGCAAGAACGTCGACCTCAGTCCGACGGAATACAAGCTCCTCAATTATCTCATGAGCAATACCGGCAAGGCCCTGAGCCGCCGTCAGATCCTCAATCAGGTCTGGAATTACGATTATTATGGTGATTTGCGGACTGTCGATACGCACATCAACCGCCTGCGCATCAAATTGGGCGATAAAGGCCGCTATATCCGCACGGTCCGCGGCTACGGTTACCGCTATGATGGCAAATGAGCAAAGCGCGCTGGTCGTTAAAGTTTAAGGCTGGACTCTATGTCGGTTTTTTTACGATTTTCTTCATCATCACTCTCATGGCAGCCGTTGGCTTCGGCTTTGACCGTTACTATTATTTCATGAAGAAAGAAGCCATGAGTGAAGCCAGCCAGAAAATCAGCACCATCTACCGGGAAGAAGGCAAGCCAGACGAGAGCCAGCTCGATGATTTGAGCCAGCATTATGCTTTGGATGTGCTCATCGTCGACCATGGCCGGCTCGTCTATTCATCCCGGCCGGGGCGGCGGGTCTTTATTCCGCCGGATAAACCGCCGCTCACCAGCCATGATGTCGTCGTCACGGGGAAAGAAGATGAGGCGGCTCAGGTGAAGAACAATTTCAAGATGCCCCTGCATGTAGAAGAGCTCCTGGATTTGCTCAATGGCAAGGTACCTGATGAGGACATGCTAGGCAAGGTTGAGCTGTATAAGGATATGCCCGATTTTGAGCATTTCAACCTCATCGACCGCATCCAGGATGGCACCTATGTCATCATCAGCCAGTCCGTCGCGCCCATGCGGGAGAATATCTATATCGTCCAGCGGTTCATCATCGTCTGCGGCCTCCTCTGGCTGGTCCTGGCCCTTATCGGTACGCTTTTCCTGACGAAGCGCATGACCCGGCCCCTGCTGGAACTGAAGAATCTGGCCGTGGCCATGGCCCATCTCGATTTTTCCAAGCGCTGGCAGGGGCATTTCAACGATGAAATTGGTGAACTCGGCGACAGCATCAATACCTTGGCCCATCAGCTCGATGTCGCATTGACGGCGCTGCAGCAGTCCAATACGGAACTGCAGAAACAGCTCGATAAGGCCAAGGAAGTGGAACATATGCGCAAATCCTTCTTGTCCGCTGTCTCCCATGAGTTGAAGACGCCTCTGGCTATCATCCAGGGCTACGCCGAAGGGCTGGACACCCTGGACATCGACAAGGCGACACAACAGCGCTACTGTGCTGTCATCCGCAGTGAAACCCAGAAGATGGATAAACTGGTCAAGGACCTGCTCAACTTGTCGCGCCTGGAAACGGGCTCCTTCAAACTGGAGCAGACCGTCTTCGACTTCACGGCCCTGGCCGAAGAAAGCAAGGCTCGTTTTGCCAAAGCCATTGCCGATAAGGGCATCACTGCCGATTGGGAGCTGCCAGCTGAGATGAACGTCTATGGCGACCCGGAACGGATCGATACGATTGTGACCAATTTCTTGAGCAACGCCATTGATTATACGAGGTCCGGCGGACATATCCGCGTCTTTGCCGATGACTTGGGGACGCGGTATCGCATCTCCGTCTACAATGAAGGCAGCCACATTGCTGAAGAATATCAGCAGCGCATCTGGGAGCCTTTCTATAAGATCGACTCGTCGCGGGCCCGCAGCCCGAAACGCGTATTCGGCGGCCACGGCCTGGGATTGGGAACGGTTGCTGCCTTAGTGAAACTCCACGGCGAACAATACGGCGTCCGCAACGAAACGGATGGCGTCACCTTCTGGTTTACCCTTAAGAAGAGCTAGTTCGTCGTTCATCGTAGGCCGTTCGTCGTTCATCGACAAACGAAAAGGGGCTGTCGCATTAAGCGACAAGCCCCTTTTGTGGTTCGTTTGGCGTGGTTCGTTTGCCGAAAATTCTCACAGCTGCAAGAAAAATGATATTTTCATACAGCAGATTGTTAAAAAATTTAAACCTTCACGGCAAACAAATCACGAACCACGGCAAACCACGTGAAAAAAGGGATTGTGCATGACGGCAAAAGCCTTCGTGCGACAATCCCTTTTTACTGCTAAAACGACCGTTTTCCCAGGGTGGGGTGGCTGCATTTTTTCAAGGTCAGGTGGTCGACGAGGTAGCCGGCCTGGTCGAGATCGACGTCTTCTTTCTGTCCGTCGTGTTCAAAGACGCAGAGCGGATGGTCTGTACCGACTTCACCGCCAGGGAGATAGATGTATTCACCCGTTTCGGCATCGCCGAAGATGATGCCGGCTAAGAGGTGTTTTTTGGCTATCTGGCTCATCGCAGGGCCTCCTGTCCGTCGAATTTGATTTCTAAGAGCTTGCAGTCCCGGTAATCGGCCGAGACGAGCTGGAGCAGTGTCCCGTTATAACGGCGCGGGAACATGGTCCCGGGCTGCATGCCGTGGAGATGGCCGAAGACGCAGAGCGGGACGTGGTATTTTTCTAAAAGGTCCGTAAAGCCGCTGGGCTTGGTCAGGTCGCAGACCGGCGGGTAGTGGAGCAGGAGAATCGTATGCTGGCACTGTAAAGCTTCCGCTTCCTGCAGGGTCCGTTCGACGCGCAGGAGTTCCCGCCGGTACGGCTTGGCGTCCCGGTCTTCCTGGTAATGGATATCGCCGGGGCAGACCCAGCCATGAGTGCCGCAGATGGCGATTTCCTTGTCGCCCAGGACAGCTGTCGAGCCGTAGAGGTACTGTATCTTATTTTCGGCGTCCATGCGGTTCAGCTTACCGGCACTTTCCCACCAGTAGTCATGGTTGCCGCGGATCATGATTTTCCTGCCCGGCAGGGCCCGGATCTGATCCAGGTCTTCCTGGGCATCCTTCAGGTGCATGGCCCAAGACGTATCGCCGGCGATGAGGACGACGTCATCGTCACTGACACGGCTCTTCCAGTCGGCGGCGATGCGCTGCCAATGGTTCTTCCAGCGGCTGCCGAAGACTTCCATCGGCTTTTTAGGGGGATTGCCTGATAAATGTAGATCACCGATTGCAAATAAACGCATAGAGTTGTAATAACCGTCCTTTCTTATAGTTCATGCAAGCGCTGCTGCAAAGCATGAATGAAGCGCGCTGAATGGCCTCCGTTCGCGATTTGGGGAATCATATAGCCTACGTAGAGGGGGTTGGTCAGGAAGCGCGGGATAATTTTGACATACAAGGCATCGTCAGCCGGGAAGTCATAGAAGAAGATATTATAACTGTCGTTGAAGCTGACAAAGGAGTGCATGAAATAATCTGCCGTCCGCTGCATATAGCGGACGAATTTCCCCAGCTTTTCCCGGTCCTTGAGGATGAGGTTCACTTCGTAGAAACCGATGATGGGGCGCTGGGACAAGTTGACCGTCAGGCCGTCTTCCTCGACGATGGCAGGTCCGACGAAATGGAAGGGCTTGATATCCTGGTGATAGTCGTAGTCCTTGAAGCCGACGATCTGCGAATGGGGATGATGGATTGTGCCGCCGGACATGTAGCCGTGGTTGCGGTAGAAGACGACGGACCGGAATTTCCCCATGTCTTTGACTTGCTGCCATTTTTCCAGGCCGAACTGGATGAGCTTCAGGGCGTATTCCGGCGTATACGATGAAAATTCGCCATCGCAGTCATCACTTTCGATGATCAGCGTCTGCCACGAATCCTTGAGGACGGGATAGGCATTTTCCAGCCAGATCATAGGGCCCCGCTTTTCCATGACATTCTTCAGATGGGCTACGTCGCAAAACGGACAATACTTTTCATCGCGATGGACTGTGTCGGGCTTGGTTTTGCCCAGGTCCAGATTATATTCCAAGATGTGAGATAAGGGATTTTCATTCATGATGACCGCTCCTTTTGATACCTACTATACATTGTAGCATAGAGATAGCCATTTTCAAACCATGTGGTATAATACATATATGCTATTTTAAGGAGGAAATTATCATGAGTCTTCATATTGCTGCTCGTGACGGTGAAATCGCCGACCGCATCTTGCTTCCTGGCGATCCCTTGCGGGCTAAATATATTGCTGAAACTTTTTTGGACGACGCCGTCTGCTATACGGATATCCGCAACATCCTCGGCTATACGGGGACTTATAAGGGTGTCCGCCTGTCGGTCCAGGGGACGGGCATGGGAATCCCGTCGATTTCCATTTATGCGACGGAACTCATGCGCGATTACGGCGTGAAGAAACTCATCCGCGTCGGTACTTGCGGGGCCATGCGGAAAGATATCAGGCTCCGCGACGTCATCATCGCCCAGGGGGCGACGACGGATTCGTCGATCATCCGCAACATTTTCGGCGGTTCCATCAACTATGCGCCGCTGGCTGATTTCACCCTCCTGCGCCAGGCTTATGAACAGTCGGTCAAGCAGGGTATCCCGGCCCGGGTCGGCAACATCGTCTCGGTGGACCGCTTCTACGATGACGAAATCGACAACGATAAACTGACCCAGTACGGCATCATGGCCGTCGAAATGGAAACGGCCGGTCTGTACACGCTGGCTGCCAAATACGGTGCCCAGGCCCTGGGATTATTTACGGTCAGCGACCACTTGCTGACGGGAGAAGCCTGCACGCCGGAAGAACGGCAGACGTCTTTCGATGATATGATTCACATTGCCCTGGAAACAGCTATCCAGGAATAGAGGTGCTTATGAAAGCTAAGGAATTGCGGGTCATTGACAGTCATTTCCATTTCTGTGACTATATCGGCTTCAATCAGATTGCTATTGCTGCCGGTTATACCAATACTGAAGAATGTCTGCACAAGGCCTTTCAAGATAACAATATCGTCCACGGCGTCGTCATGGGCAACAAGACCCTGGACCCGGCCGGCCATCACTATCCCGATTACATGAGTTACTGTATCGGCCTGGACAGCAACGTTTTTTATGACAATATGGACCTCATGGTGGAACAGGTCGAAGAGAACCTCAAGCGCAAGCAGTGCTGCGGCATCAAGCTCTATCCGGGCTATAACCACGTCTACGTCTATGATGAACTCTACGACCCGATCTATGAATTGGCCCGGAAGTACAATAAGCCCGTCGCCATCCACACGGGCCTGACGGCGACGGCCAATGCCCTTTTGAAGTACAGCCATCCCATGACCCTTGATGAAGCGGCCGTCAAATATCCCGACGTCCAGTTCGTCATGTGCCACATCGGCAATCCTTTCCTGCAGGATGCCATTGCCGTCCTGGAAAAGAACCACAACGTCGCCGTCGATTTGTCAGGCCTTTTGGAAGGCAAGATTCCCGACATGGTCACCTTCCTGCGGGACAAACAGGGGTATATCTCCATGCTCCGGGACTGGCTGAACTATCTAGGTTCTTACGACCGGGTCATGTTCGGGACCGACTGGCCCCTGGCCAATTTCGCCGATTATATTACCTTTGTCAAAGATTTCATCCCCGAAACGTATTGGGATGACGTCTTCTTCAACAATGCCAACCGCATCTACCAGCTTGGCTTATAGCTGGCTTTGCAGCAAGGGAGGAACGCCTTTTGTATACTGTAACCAAGCGGATGGAAGTGTCCGCTGCCCACCACCTGGTCCTCGACTATGAAAGCAAGTGCGAGCATCTCCATGGGCATAACTGGATCATCTATGTGACCTGCCAGGCTGAAGCACTGGACCGCAACGGCATGGTCGTCGATTTCAAGAAAATCAAGGAACTGGTCCATGCCAAGATGGACCATCAGAACCTGAACGATGTCTTCGACTTCAATCCGACGGCGGAAAATATCGCCAAATGGATTTGCGACACCGTTCCCCATTGTGTCAAAGTAACGGTCCAGGAAAGTGAAGGGAACGTGGCCACTTATGAATTATAGCCTCTGTGTCAACGAGATTTTCGACAGCATCGACGGGGAAGGGAAGAAAGCCGGCCAGCTGGCGACGTTCATCCGCCTCTGCGGCTGCAACCTGCGCTGTTCGTACTGCGATACGGCCTATGCCTTCAATGAAGGCCAGCATATGGACATTGCCGACATCATCGCCCAGGTCTCCTATCCCAACGTCACCTTGACGGGCGGCGAACCGCTGTGCCAGGATATCCACGCTCTCCTGGAAGGACTGAAGGGGCACAGCGTCAACATCGAGACCAATGGCAGTATGGATATCGAACCGTATTTCAAATATGATCACGTCTGGTTCACTGTCGATTACAAGAGCCTGTCTTCGGACATGGCCAACCGCATGCTGCCGGAGAACTTCGAGAAGCTCCGGCCCCAGGACGTCCTCAAGTTCGTCGTCGGCGATGAAGCCGACCTGCGTCAGGCTTTGGGCGTCTATCGCTTGTACCGCCCGAAGTGTGCCGTCTATGTCGGCGCCGTCTTCGGCAAGATCGAGCCGCGGCGCATCGTCGAGTTCATGAAGGAAAACCGCCTGACGGACTGGCACATGCAGCTCCAGCTCCATAAATTCATCTGGAACCCCGATGACCGGGGCGTCTGACTGAGACGACGAAACGCCGTTATCCGCTGATCTGCGGGTAACGGCGTTTTTTGAAGATGGCCTGGTCGTCATCGAGCATGTGCTGGAAACAGAAGAGGGTCGCGTCCGTATCGGTCAGGCTGTCGTGCCAGTTGCGGCCGTGGTAGCCGTAATGGGCGGCGCAGTTCATGAGCTTTTCATAGGTAATGGTCTTCGTTTCCTGATAATGGATGAGGGAAAAGGCTTCGGCCAGGTCGAGATAGATGTCCTTGTCGGGCAGGACGACGCCAGAAGCGTGGAGCTTGGCGATGTCGTTGAAGGTGCTGTAGCCGACGATGAGGTCTGCGTCCATGAAAAGGCGGCTGACCGTATCGGCCCAGAGGATGAACGGGTCTTCCTGGGCGACCTGTTCCGGCGTGATGTGATTGACTTCCATCGCTTCATCCCAGCGTTCCGTATAGAGGGGTTTGAAATAGCGGTTCATGAGGACGTCGCCGCAACCGTTCATGATGGACAGCTGGATGATTTCTGCGTCGGCTGTGAGGCCCGTCGTTTCCAGATCCAGCGTCAGGATGCGCGACGGGTCGAGGCGGCGGATGGCCTGTTTGATCTTCGGCGACCGGCGGATGGTCTGGCGCCGGGCTTTTTCTTTTTTCGACAGTACCTTTTTCATGGAAAAACCTCCTTTCTTCTCTGCAATGGCTTTATTATAGGAAGAAAGGAGGTTCTTGTCAATTACTATTTCTTAGTACTGGCACTCGTCGTGGCCTGTGGCTGGCTCTGGCCCGGCCGGTCGACGGAGGTGAAGCCGTAGACGGCCGTACAGGCCAGGAGCAGCATGAGGAGGAGAGAAATGATTTTTTTAGCTGTCATAAAGGAAGTGTCCTTTCACGATGATTTATTCGTATAAGCCGCTCGGTTTTTCCGAGAGGTTGATGAAGATGTTCTTGGTCTGCATGTAATGGCGCATGGTCGTCTTATCCGTTTCGCGGCCGATGCCGGAGAGCTTGTAGCCGCCGAAAGGTGCGCCGGCCGGCAGGGCGTTGTAGGTATTGACCCACATGCGGCCCGTTTCGACGCCTTTGGCTACGCGCAGGGCCCGGTTGATGTCGCGCGTCCAGACGGCGCCGCCTAAGCCGTATTCGCTGTCATTGGCCATGGCGATGACTTCGTCTTCCGTTTCAAAGGGCAGGATGCAGACGACAGGGCCGAAGATTTCTTCCTGGGCAATGCGCATGTCGTTGGTGACGTCGGCGAAGATCGTCGGCTTGATGAAATTGCCCTTTTCCAGTCCGTCTGTCGTGACTTTTTCGCCGCCGCAGACCAGGCGTGCTCCTTCTTGTTTGCCGATTTCGATGTAGCTGAGGATCTTTTCGACCTGACGGCCGTCGATCTGGGCGCCCATCTGCGTGTCTTCCAGCCAGGGCAGGCCGACTTTGACGCGGTTGAAGCGTTCTGCCAGTTCAGCGACGAATTTGTCGTAGATCCCTTTCTGGACGAAGATGCGGGAACCGGCGCAGCAGACCTGGCCCTGGTTGAAGAGGATGCCCAGCTGGGCCCCGTCCATGGCCATGTCCCAATCGCAGTCGTCGAAGAAGATGTTTGCCGATTTGCCGCCTAATTCCAAGGTGGCCGGGATGAGTTTTTCCTGAGCTGCCTTATAGACGTCGCGGCCGATTTCCGTAGAGCCTGTGAAGGCCAGTTTCTGGATGTCCGGATGGTCGAGGATGTACTGGCCCGACCGGGAGCCTTTACCGGTGATGACGTTGACGACGCCGTCCGGCAGGACGCCTTCCAGGAGGTGCATCAGTTCCAGGACGCTGAGGGACGTCGTGCTCGACGGCTTGAGGATGATCGTACAGCCGGCAGCCAGGGCCGGTGCCAGTTTCCAGGCGGCCATGAGGAAGGGGAAGTTCCAGGGGATGATCTGGCCGACGACGCCAATCGGTTCGTGGATGACCAGGCTCAGCGTGTGGTCGTCCAGCGTCGATGCCCGGCCGTCTTCACTGCGGAGGACACCGGCGAAATAGCGGAAATGGTCGGCCGCTGCCGGGATGTCGATGGCTTTCGTTTCCCGGATGGGCTTGCCGTTATCCAGGGTTTCGATGAGGGCCAGCGTATCAGCATTCTTTTCGATGATGTCGGCGATTTTCAGGAGGATTGCCTGCCGTTTGACGGGGGATACTTTTTTCCAGGCCGGGAAAGCGGCCTGGGCTGCGCGGACGGCGGCATTGACATCGTCCTGCGTCGCTTCGGCACAGACGGAGAGGACGTCGCCGTTGGCCGGATTGATGGCTTTAAAAGTAGAACCGTCGCTGGACGGGACCCAGCGGCCGTTAATATATAAATCGTAAGAAGGGCGGATGACGTGTTTCATGAGAGCACTTCCTTTCTGAGAGTCTGCGGAGCAGATATAGTTAAAAATAATTATTTGTTAATTATAAATTCATTATACCATAAGTGTACCAAAATGGTCAACAATGGGAAATTTTTCACGGTCTCTGTGCCGGACAAATGATTGCAAATATTGGCAAAGCAAGCTAAAATAGATAGGGTACACATTAAGTATAGTTTTAACAGGAGAAGATTATGTATAAATACGTTTTATTCGATCTGGACGGTACGCTGACCGATTCTAAAGACGGCATCATCAATTCCGTTGCCTATGCCCTGGAAAAAATGGGCGAATCGACAGAAGGCCGGCTGGACCAGCACACCGTCGTCGGGCCGCCGCTCTTGACGACTTTTGAAGAAGTCTATGGCTTTTCGCCGGAAAAGGCGCGCCGGACTTATGCCTATTTCCAGGAACGCTACAGCACGATCGGCAAGTTCGAGAACCGGGCTTTCGACGGCATCGTTCCCATGCTGAAGACCATGAAAGAAGCGGGCATCCGCTCGTTTGTCGCTACATCCAAACCCCAGGTCCATGCCGAAGCGATTTGCCAGAAATTCGGCATCGCGCCTTACGTGGAAGCCATTGCCGGGCCTGCCGTCGGCGGTACCGATACGAAAGCCGATGTCATGCGCCGTATCCTGGATGGCCTGGGCCCGCTGCAGCCAGGCGATGCCGTCATGGTCGGCGACCGCCGCTTCGATGTCATCGGAGCCCACGAACTGGGCCTGCCCGTCATATATGTCACCTATGGGTATGGCAATGAAGCGGAACGGAAGGCCTTCCAGCCAGAGTATACGGCCGATACCGTAGCGGCTCTGGGCCAGCTGCTTTTGCAGGCTTAGCAAGCCCATCATATACATTATATATACGATAAGGAGCATTTTTTTATGAAATTACAAGAAAAACAGACTATCCATGGCTTTGCCGTCGACCGGTCCCGTTACGTACCGGAACTACACAGCCAGGCTTATGAGCTGCACCACATCCAGTCCGGTGCCCGCTTGTTATATATCCAGAATGATGACGACAATAAAGTCTTTTCCATTTCTTTCCGGACGACGCCGTCTGACAGCACGGGCGTACCCCATATCTGCGAACATTCTACCCTTTGCGGCTCCCGGAAGTTCCCCCTCAAGGAACCCTTCGTCGAACTGGTAAAGGGTTCGCTCAACACCTTCCTCAATGCCATGACGTTCCCGGACAAGACCATGTATCCCGTAGCCAGCCGCAACGCTGCCGATTTCAAGAACCTCATGGATGTCTATCTGGATGCCGTCTTTTTCCCGAACATGATCAAAGATAAACAGGTCCTCATGCAGGAAGGCTGGCACTATCATCTCGATTCGGCCGATAGTGAGCTGACTTATCGCGGTGTCGTTTATAACGAAATGAAAGGCGTCTTTTCTTCGCCGGATTCGCAGATGGAACGGCACGTCATGGATGCCCTCTTCCCGGATACGACGTATGGCGTCGAATCGGGCGGCAATCCCGATGATATCCCCAACTTGACACAGGAATCCTTTGCTGCCTTCCACGCCAAATATTATCATCCGTCGAACAGTTACCTCTTCCTCTACGGCGATATGGATATCGACCAGACCCTGGCCTTCATCGATGGGGAATACCTGAGCCAGTTCCATGTCCAGTCTGTCGATTCGGCCATCGGCCGCCAGACTTGCCCGGGCAGCCAGGTCAAGACCTATCCCTATGGCATTGCGACGGGAGAAAAGACGGATCACAAGACCCTGCATAGCCTGACCTATGTCATCGACGATGCCCTGGACCCGACCGTAGCCATGGCTTTCAAAGTCCTGACTTATGTCCTCTTGCAGTCGCCGGCAGCTCCGCTGAAAAAGGCCCTGGTCGATGCCGGACTGGGCAAGGATATTTCCGGTGATTTCCAGGATGGCATCTTGCAGCCTTTGTGGGGCATTTCTGTCAATGGGTCGGATCCGGACAAACAGGCTCAGATCCTGCCGCTCGTCCGCAAGGTCCTCAGCGATATGGTCCGCAGCGGCCTGGACAAGACCTTGCTCACAGGCGCCCTGAACCGGACGGAATTTGCCCTGCGTGAAGCCGATTTCGTCGGCCGCCCGAAGGGACTCATCTATGGCATCCGCTGCATGGATACGTGGCTCTACGATATGGATCCCCTGGCAGCCCTGTCCTATGAAGGGGCACTGGAAACGTTGCGCCGCGGCATCGACAACGGTTATTTCGAAGGGCTGATCCAGAAATATATCCTGGATAATCCTTATTATGCTCTCGTGTCCTTAGTCCCTGAACCGGGCCTGACGGAACGGCACGACAAGGCTCTGGCCGATAAGCTGGCGGCCTACAAGGCTTCGCTTTCGAAAGAAGAAATCGATGCCATCGTAGCTGATTCCCAGGCCCTGCAGAAACGGCAGGCTACGCCCGATTCGCCGGAAGCCCTGGAAACGATCCCGACCCTGACCCGGGACGACCTGGAAAAGAAGGTCGATTCGATTGCCATGGAACAGCAGACGATGGATGGCGTCACGGTCTGCTATGTCCCGGATGAAACGAACGGCATTACCTATGTCAACGCCTACTTCGACCTCCACGGCCTGACGCGGGAAGAAATTTCCTATGTCTATCTGCTCAGCGACCTCATCGGCGACATGGACACGACAGACCACACGTATGGGGACATCGCCTCGCTCATCGACCTGTATACCGGCGGCATCGACTACAGTGTCTCGGCTTTCTCAAACCGGACAGACAATAAGGATTACATGCCTGTTTTCCGCTTCAAGGCCAAGGGCTTGACACAGAACCTGGACAAACTCGTCGATTTGTTGAAGGAAATATCCCTGCACACGGTTTTCACCAATAAGGACCGCCTGGCTGAGCTCGTCGAAGAAACGAAGGCCGGCTGGGATATGGATGCGTTCCGCCGGGGTCATACGATCGTCATGCACCGCGTCTTGTCCTATGTTTCGCCTGTCGAAGCTTTCTGCGACGCCGGGGAATTGTCCTATTACCAATTCATTACGGACATCGCCGGACGCATCCGCAGCGATGCCGATGAAATCGGCGCCAAACTGTCTGCCGTCATGAAAAAAATCTTTACCCGTTCGGCCCTGACTTTGGAAGTGACGGCCAGCCAGGAAGACTGGAAGACGGCCAAAGTCGTCGTACCGGCGTGGATCCAAGCCTTGCCGCAGGGCGAAAAGCCCCAGGGCTTGTGCGATTTCGGCCTGTCCCGGAAGAATGAAGGCATCATGACCAGCGGGACGGTCCAGTACGTAGCCAAAGGCGGCAACTTCCGCAGCCATGGCTATGACTACGACGGCTCCCTCATGGTCCTCGACACGATTCTCCAATACGGTTATTTGTGGACGAAAATCCGCGTCCAGGGCGGGGCTTACGGCGCCTTTACCCGCTTCTATGACAATGGCGACATGGTCTTCTGCTCGTACCGTGACCCCAATCTCCGCTCCAGCGTCGAAGCCTATGACGCCTTGGCCGATTATCTGGAATCCTTTGATGTATCGGATCGGGAAATGACGAAATACGTCATCGGGACGCTGAGCCGCATTGACGTACCCCTGACGCCGTCCCTGCGCGGAGCCAAGGCCATGAGCCGGTACTTTACGGGCACGACGGAAGCCATTGCCCAGCAGCGCCGGGATCAGCTCCTGGCGACGACGGCTGCCGATATCCGGGCCCTGGCACCGCGTATCCGTGCCGTCATGGAAGACGACAACGTCTGCGTCATGGGCAGTGAAGCCAAGATCCGCGAAGCGAAGGATTTGTTTGCCAACCTCGTTTCGCTGCCTGATTAGGATGTGAGTGCTATGCGCGGACGTTTTGCGCCGAGCCCGACGGGTTATATCCACTTAGGCAATGTCTGGTCGGCCCTCCTGGCCTGGCTGCAGGTACGCCAGGCCGGCGGGACGCTGGTCCTGCGGATTGAAGATATCGACGAACAGCGGTCGAAGCCTATCTATACCCAGGCCCTGATGGAAGATTTGCACTGGCTGGGCCTTAACTGGGATGAAGGCCCGGATGTAGGCGGTCCTTATGGCCCGTACATCCAGCAGGAACGGTATGACCGCTATGATGCGGCCCTGGAGAAGCTCCATAAGGCCGGCCTCCTGTATCCCTGCTATTGCAGCCGGGCCCGCCTGCAGGCTGTCGGCGCTCCCCATGCCGGCGAGCACACCGTTTATGACGGCCATTGCTACGGTATGAGCGAAGCCCAGCGGCAGCAGATGACCAAGAAGCCGTCGTGGCGGGTCCATGTACCGGCGCGGATCATTTCCTTTACGGACGGCGTCTACGGGACCTTCCATGAAGACCTGGCGCGCTGCTGCGGCGACTTCGTTGTCCGCCGGGCCGATGACATGTATGCCTACCAGCTGGCCGTTTCCGTCGATGACGGAGCCATGGCCGTGACCTATGTCCTGCGCGGGGAAGACCTCCTGTCATCGACGGCCCAGCAGATTTGGCTCATGGAAACTTTGGGATATACACCGCCTGTATATACCCACGTCCCCATGCTCGTCGATGAATACGGCAACCGTTTATCCAAGCGCCAGCACGGCATCACCATCCGCTCACTGCGGGAACGGGGCATGACGGCTGAGGCCATCTTGTCGCACCTGGCCTATGCCGGCGGCCTGGTGCCGGAACGGCGCAGCTACAGCAGGGACGAACTTATCCGCTGCTGCGATTTCCGTAAATTGCGGAAAGAGCCCATTGTCGTAAAAATGCTGTAGGGGCGCTCTTTCAACTCGAACTACGAACCACGAGCCACGAATCACTAAGAAGTTTTGTCTGAAAGAAGAAACTTTCAGGCAAAGCTTCTTTTTTTCTCCATTGTGTTGTCACGACGTGTGTAAATGTGGTAAAATGTGGTGAAAAGTGAAAGGAGTTGCGGCCTTATGTTTATGGGTGAATATGAACATTCCATTGACGCAAAAGGTCGCGTTATTTTGCCTGTCAAATTTCGGGATGAACTAGGGCCAAAGTTCGTCGTTACCCGCGGTTTGGAAGGCTGTCTTTCTGTCTATACGATGGAGGCGTGGATGCGTTTGGCCGGCAGTTTGAAGAAACTCCGGGCGTCTAAAGAAAACGTCCGCGCCTTCAAGCGGTTTGTCTTCGGCAGTGCTGCTGAAGTAGAATTTGATAAACAAGGCCGCATCCTGATTCCGGCGACATTGAGGGCCTATGCCAAGCTGGTCAAGGATGTGACTGTCCTGGGGACAGGGGATAAGGTCGAAATCTGGAGCAAAGACGTTTACGAAGCCTATGCCGCCAAGACCATACCGGTCATGGAAGAGATCGCAGAAAGTCTCGACGATTCCCTGGACTTGGACTTTTAGGAGGAATTATGAATTTTCATCACGTCAGTGTGCTTCGCCAAGAAACCATAGATAACTTGATCACCGACCCTGACGGGATTTATGTCGATTGCACACTTGGCGGCGGCGGTCATTCCCGGGCACTGGCCGGGCGCTTGTCGGCCAAGGCGACGCTTATCGGCCTTGACCAGGATAAGGATGCCATTGCAGCCGCGACGGAACGCTTGAAGGATACTGCCTGCCGGCGCATATTGGTACAGCGGAATTTCCGTTATCTGCCAGACGTACTCGATGAATTGGGGATTGAAAAAGTAGACGGCGTCATGTTCGATTTGGGCGTATCCAGTTATCAGCTCGATACACCGGAACGGGGATTTTCCTATATGCAGGACGGGCCCCTGGATATGAGGATGGACCGGGACCAGAAGCGCAGTGCCTACGATATCGTCAATGGCTACAGCCAGGCTGATTTATACCGCATCATCAAGACCTACGGCGAAGAACGATGGGCCAAGCGCATTGCGGCGTTTATCGTCGAAGCGCGGCGGGAAAAGCCTTTGGAACGGACGGAGGAACTGGTCCAGGTCATCAAGAAGGCCATCCCGGCCGGCGCCCGTAAGGACGGCCCCCATCCGGCCAAGCGGACTTTCCAGGCCATCCGTATTGAAGTCAACGATGAGCTGGGAATCCTTCACGATTCCCTGGAACACGCTGCCCAGCGCCTGAAGCCAGGCGGCCGGCTGTGCGTCATCACCTTCCATTCCCTGGAAGACCGCATTGCCAAACAGACATTGAGGCTCTTGGCGACAGACTGTATCTGTCCGCCGGACATGCCGGTTTGTACGTGCCATCATCATGCCATCCTGAAAGTGAAGCGCCAGCCTATCCTGCCGTCACAGGAAGAACTGGATACGAATCCGAGGGCCCGCAGTGCGAAGCTTCGCGTCGGTGTCCGCAAATAACGGGGCCGGGCTATGATCATGGAAATGGATGTGTTGCGTATGTTGGTGAGGAAAGCCGGGAACATACATGGTGACAAGAGCATACCCTTATGGCGGACGGCTGCTGTAGACGCAATCCGGCGAGGGGCGACATTCGTCCTTATACCGATTGGAATGATTGCGGCCATCGTAATTGTATCCAATCTCCTGACCTCCTGGGCATACCAGCAGAGCGGAGAGCTCATGGAGGTGAAGCGCGAGACGCAGCAGTTACAGCGCGAAAACGATGAATTGCGCGTCGAGATTTCCAAATTGGAAACACCGGAACGAATTTACACGACCGCGACGAAGCGACTCGGCATGGTAGCGCCGTCACGGATCCTTTACGGGAACCAGACGGATCAAGCCGCAAGGGGAAAACGTCGATAATTGCTTAAAACCGAGAGGTCGACGCACTTCGTGCGACGACCTCATTGTTATTTAGTTCATAGAGAATACAGAAAAAGAATCATCAAGGAGGACCTATGATTATGACCAAAACGGTAGGAGAACTTTGCAAACAGATCAAAGGCATTTATAATCTCAACGGCAGTGCCGATACAGTGATTACCGGTATTTCGTCGGATTCACGCCAGATTGAAGCCGGCTATCTCTTCGTCTGCATTTCCGGTGTCCACGTCGATGGCGCCGCTTTTGCAGCCCAGGCTGTCGAAAAAGGGGCCGTCGCCGTCTTGACGACGAAACACCTGGATTTGCCCAAGAGCACGGTCCAGATCCAGGTACCGGATATTCATCATGCCCTGGAAGACATGGTTCCTTTCTTTTATGATTATCCCGGCAAGAAGATGCGCATGATCGGTGTCACCGGCACCAACGGCAAGACAACGACGACCCACATCATCGCCCATATCCTGCGGGCTGCCGGCTACCATGTCGGCGTCATCGGCACGATCCATGCCCTCATCGACGATGAAGAGCTGCCGATCCACAACACGACGCCGGATGTCGTCGAACTCCAGCATTTCCTGGCCCTCATGCAGGAAAAAGGCATGACCCATGTCGTCATGGAAGTATCGAGCCATGCCCTGGCTCTGAACCGCGTCGCCGGCATCGAATACGATACGGCTGTCTTCACCAACCTGACCCAGGACCATCTCGACTTCCACAAGACCATGGAAAACTACGTCGCTGCCAAGGCTAAACTCTTCCAGAGCCTGACCGCTGCCGACCACGTCAAGGAAAACAAGACGGCTGTCGTCAACATCGACGACCCCTGGTCCAAGGATATCCTCAATGCCTGCCACTGCAAGGTCTTGACGTATGGCGTCGAAAAGGATGCCGACCTCAAAGGGTCCAACTTGAAAGTCGAATTGAAGAAATCCTCTTTCGACGTCGTCGGCCCCTTCGTCAATGTCCATCTCAACATGAACATTACGGGCTTGTTCAACGTCTATAATACGCTGGCTGCCATCGGCGCGGCTCATGCCGAAGGTGTCGATGAAGCGACCATCGACAAGGCCATCCAGACCTTCCATTCCGTACCGGGCCGTTTTGAACTCGTCGAAGCCGGTCAGGATTTCGCCATCGTCGTCGACTATTCCCATACGCCGGACAGCCTGCAGAAAGCCCTGGAAACGGCGCGGGCTATGAAACCGAACCGCATCCTTGCCGTCTTTGGCTGCGGCGGCGACCGCGATAAGACCAAGCGTCCCATCATGGGCCGCATCGGGGCCGAACTGGCCGATATCCCTATCGTCACGTCCGATAATCCCCGTTCGGAAAATCCGGAAACCATCGTAGAAGAAGTCGAAGCCGGCGTCAAAGAAGGTCTGAAGCCGGGCCAGCACCATGAAGTCATCGTCAACCGCCGCGACGCCATTTACCGCGCTGTCGAACTGGCCCAGACCAATGACATCATCGTCATTGCCGGTAAAGGCCATGAAACGTATCAGATCCTCAATGACGGGACCATTCATTTCGACGACCGCGAAGAAGCGCGCAACGCCGTCCATGCATTGCACAGAGGAGATAAATAATGGCTGTCTTTACGAGTGAAGAAATCATTCAAGCGACAGGCGCCCGGCTCCTGAAGCCGGCGGCTCCTGTTTCTTTCAGCGAGGTCTGCACGGATACGCGGGCCATTGCCAAAGGTTCACTGTTCGTCGCCTTCAAAGGGACGTCTTTTAACGGCCACGACTTCGTAGGCAAAGCCTTGGAAGCCGGCGCTGCCGGTGCTGTCGTATCGGAAGTACGCCCGGAATATGAAGGCCTGACGGCGCCGCTCTTCGTCGTTGCCGATACGCTCAAGGCCTATCAGAACCTGGCCCGGTTCCACCGCCGCCGCTTTTCCATCCCCGTCGTGGCTGTCACCGGCTCTGTCGGCAAGACGTCGACGCGCAATATGATTGCCACGGTCCTCGGTGAAAAATACAAGGTCCTGCAGACGGAAAAGAATTTCAACAATGAAATCGGCCTGCCTAAGACGCTCTTACAGCTGACGCCGGACCATGAAGCGTGCGTCGTAGAAATGGGCATGCGCGGTCTTGGACAGATTGCTGAACTGGCGGCTATCGGCGAACCGACCATCGGTGTCGTCACCAACGTCGGCAAGAGCCATATCGAACTGCTCGGATCGCAGGAAAACATTGCCAAGGCCAAGGGCGAACTCATCCAGGCCCTGGATGAAAAGGGAACGGCTGTCCTCAATGGTGACGATCCCTTTGTCCGCCAGATGACGGCCCTGTGCCAGGGGACCAGCGTCCTCTACGGAACGGGGATGGACGATGCCGTCCGGGCAGATGCCATCGTCTGCGATGAACAGGGCGTCCGTTTCCACTGCCACTGCTTTGGCAGCGGCTTCGAGGCAGCCATGCCCGTCATCGGCCGTCACAATGTCTATAATGCCCTGGCTGCCATCGCCGTCGGCCATTTGACCGGACTGAGTATAGAAGAGATACAGCGCGGCCTGGCCTCATACCGCGGAATGGCTATGCGTCAGGAACTGCTGCATATCGGGCCTTATACTTTCATCAACGATACATATAACGCCAATCCTGCGTCCATGGCAGAGGCTATCCGCACGCTGGACCTGCTGACCAAGGGACGCAAGATTGCCGTCCTCGGCGGCATGGGTGAATTGGGGGACTGGGCGAAACGGGAACATGAAGCCATTGGCCGCCTCGTCGCCCAGACCGGCCTCGACGCCCTCATTACGATGGGCAATCTGGCGAAAGATATCGCCGCTGCGGCCCAAGCGGAAGGGATGACGGCTGTCTATACGACGGATACGCATGAACAGGCGGCCCGTCAGCTGCAAGCCCTGCTCCAGGATGGCGACACGGTCCTCCTCAAGGGATCGCGCAGCTTTGCCATGGAAAAAATACTGCCCTATTTTGAAAGGAAGTAATGTGAATGTTTAAAATGCTGGTTTTCAGCTTTATTGTCAGCTTGGTCATCGGCCTGGCCTTAGGACCTTTTGTCATCAAGGAATTGAAGAAATTCCACGCCCGCCAGTCCGAACGAGAAGAAGGGCCGCAGAGCCATAAGTATAAAGCCGGTACGCCGACTATGGGGGGCATCCTCATCCTGACGGCGCTGACCGTATCGTGCCTCATTTTCGACCCCATGGACCTGCGCAAAGGGCTGGCTTTGTTCCTGGCCCTGGGCCATGGCGTCATCGGCTTCCTCGACGACAGCATCAAGGCCATCAAGCACCGCAACCTGGGCCTTACGGCAAAACAGAAACTGGCCGGCCAGTTCGTCATGGCAGCTGTCTTCTGCTATATCCTCGATGCCTTTCTTCATTTCCCGACGACTTTGTGGATTCCCTTTACTTCCATCACCGTCGATCTGGGGATGTTCTACTATCTCTTCGTCTTCGTCATGATCGTCGGCACGAGCAATGCCGTCAATCTGACCGATGGCCTCGACGGCCTGGCTGCCGGGTCCTGCGCCATTACGTCCGTGGCCTACGTCGTCATCGCCGTCGCTTTGGGCTATTCCCATTTTGCCATCTTTGGGACGGCACTGACCGGGGCCTGCCTGGGCTTTCTCTTCTATAACCAGCATCCGGCCAAGATGTTCATGGGCGATACGGGTTCCCTGGCACTGGGTGGGGCCTTGGCTGCCATGGCCATCCTGACCAAGACGGAACTGCTCCTCATCCTGGCTGGCGGCCTGTACGTCATTGAAGCCCTGTCGGTCATCATCCAGGTCATCTCCTTCAAGACCCGCGGGGTCCGCGTCTTCAAGATGAGCCCCATTCACCACCATTTTGAATTGTCTGGCTGGAGTGAAGTCAAGGTCGTCACCGTATTCTGGAGCTTTTCGGCTCTCATGGCAATTCTGTCCATCATCGTCGTATTGGCCTGCAAATAAGGGCTTGCGGCTTTTCTGATTGAACTACGATATTTTACATAAAGCAGGTGTTGGTAATGAGCATCATGGATTTTTCTGGAAAAAATTTCTTAGTCATCGGCGCAGGCATCAGCGGCCGCGCTGCCTCTGTGGTCCTGGCCGGCCATGGCGGGACTGTTACGCTGAATGATATGAAGGCTATCGACACGGCCGAACAGCCGTGGCCGGATATCGAGGCGGCCGGCGTCAAGCTGGTCTTCGGCAGCCAGGAAACGAATCTTCTCGACGGCATGGATGTCGTCGTCCCGTCGCCGGTCATTTCTCCGGAAATCCCAATCATGAAAGAAGCCATCCGCCGCGGCCTGCCGATTTGGAGTGAAGTCGAAGTGGCCTGCCGGGTTACCGATGCCGACGTGATCGGTATTACCGGGACGAACGGCAAGACGACGACGACGACCCTGGTCGGCGAAATCATGAAGGCCACGGGACGGCAGACTGTCGTCGGCGGCAATATCGGGTATGGCCTTTCGGCTCAGGCCGACAATCTGCCTGAGGAGGCCGTCGTCGTCGCCGAACTTTCCAGTTTCCAGCTCGAATTTACGCACAGCATCAAGGCCAAAGCGGCGACGATCCTCAACATCACACCGGACCACCTGGACCGCCATCATACGATGGAAGGCTATGCCGCTGCCAAGGAACGCATCTTCCTCAATCAGGACAAGGGCGATTATGCCGTCCTCAATTACGACGATGAACGGGTCCGGGCCATGGCGGGAGACATGACGGGGACTGTCGTCTATTTCTCGACGTGCGGCGAAGTCCCGGAAGGGGCATTCTATCAGGACGGCCAGCTCATCCTGCGCCTCCAGGGCCGGGATACCGTCGTCTGTGCCGAAACGGACCTGCACCTCTTTGGCAAGCATAATATCCAGAATTGCCTGGCTGCGATCCTCTTGACCTATGCTGCCGGGGCGCCCCTCGATGTCATCCGTCAGGTCCTCAAGGATTTCAAGGGCGTCGAACACCGCCTGGAAAAAGTACGGACCCTTCACGGCGTTACCTATTACAACGACTCGAAGGGGACCAACGTCGATGCGTCCATGAAAGCTTTGGAAGCCTTCCCCCAGGGACACCTCATCCTCATCGCCGGCGGCTATGACAAGATGACGCCGCTCGATGACTTCATGGCTCTGGCGGCGAAACGCGTCGATACGCTGATCCTCATCGGCGATGCAGCGGAACGGTTCGAAGCCGCTGCCAAGAAAGCGGGCATCCAGGATATCCGCCGTACTGGCTACAGTATGGAAGGGGCGATCATGCTGGCCCGCAAGATTGCCAAAGCACCGCAGGCCGTCCTGTTGTCGCCGGCTTGCTCCAGCTTTGATATGTATGACAATTTTGAACAGCGCGGACGTGTCTTCAAGGGCATTGTCAACGCCATTTAATGATATTTGAAATCAACAGGAGGCAGGAACATGCGTCGAGTCATTATTTCCGGAGGCGGCACTGGCGGCCATATCTACCCGGCGATTACTATTGCCCGGGCGATTGCCGACATCGAGCCTACCGAATTTCTCTACGTCGGCTCCAAAATCGGCCTGGAAAATACATTGATTCCTAAAGAAGGCTTGCCTTTCGTTACCCTCGATGTGCGGGGCCTGGAACGGAAGATTTCCGTCCGCAACCTCGTCACCCTGGGCAAGACGGCAGGCAGCCTGATCAAGGCAGAAGGAATCATCCGCAAATTCAAACCGGACGTCGTCATCGGGACGGGCGGTTTCGTCTGCGGCCCGGTCCTTTTGGCAGCCAGCCTGAGCGGTGTGCCCACACTGATTCAGGAACAGAACGTCATCCCTGGCGTCACCAATACGATTTTGAGCCGCTTCGTCAATCGCGTAGCCCTGGGCTATGAAGAAGCAGCTGCCCGTTTCAAGCGCAAAGATATCCTGGTCTATACGGGGAATCCTGTCCGCAAGGATATCCTTACGGTGACCCGGGAGGAAGGCCGTAAGGCCCTGGGCCTGGACCCGGATAAATTTACGCTCCTCGTCGCCGGCGGCAGCCGCGGTGCCCGCAGCATCAATACGGCGATGATCGAAGTCCACAAGTACTTCCGCAACGACGAACATATCCAGATCCTCCACGTCACGGGGGACCATGAATACGACCGCGTCGTCAAACAGCTGCCAGGTATCGAATGTCGCGGCCGTTATGGCAAGGGAAGCCGCATCATCCCTTATCTGCACCACATGCCGGAAGCCTTGGCCGCTTGTGACCTGGCCGTGTACCGGGCCGGGGCTGTCGGGCTGGCTGAACTGACTGTCCGCGGCGTGCCGTCGATCCTCATTCCCTATCCGTACGCAGCCGAAGACCACCAGCGCTACAATGCCCAGGCCCTGGTCATGTGCGGTGCGGCCAAGATGATCCTCGACAAGATGCTGACTGGCCGGGAATTGTTGGAAGAAATCATTCATTTAAAAGACGATCCGAAGGCGCTGGCAGCGATGGCACAGGCCAGCCGCTCCATGGGCAAGCCCCAGGCGGCACATGATATTGCTGAACTGGCCCTGTCCATTGCCCGTAAACGTCGTCGGTAACAGGTAAAGAAGGGTGTGGAATAAACCTATGGTTAATCTGAACGAGGTTACAAACGTTCATTTTATCGGCATTGCCGGCGCCGGAATGCGGGCAATTGCCAATGTTTTCATTGAAAAAGGATATCATGTATCCGGTTCGGATCTCAAAGCGTCGCCGGTGACGGAACAGTTCGCGAAAAAAGGGGCCCGTATCTGCATCGGCCAGCGTCCGGAAAATCTGAAGGATGCCCAGGTCGTCGTCATTTCGTCGGCCATCCGCGATACTAACGTAGAACTGGCCGAAGCGCGCCGCCGCGGGATTCCGGTCATCCATCGGTCCGATGCCCTGGTCCACATCATGAGCTGGGGGAAGGGGATTTCTGTAGCCGGTGCCCATGGCAAGACGACGACGTCGTCCATGCTGGGCCAGGTCTTCGAAGAATGTCATCAGGACCCGACCATCGTCATCGGCGGCGAAGTCGATTACCTGCATAGCAATTCCATCCTGGGGAAAGGCCCTTATGTTATTGCCGAAGCCGATGAAAGCGATGGGACTTTCCTCAAGCAGAACCCTTATATTGCCGTCGTCACCAATATCGACGCCGACCATATGGACCATTATGGCTCGCTGGACAACGTCATCGACGCCTTCAAGCAGTTCATCCAGAAGCTCGATCCCCAGGATGGCCTGGCTGTCCTGTGCTTTGAAAACGATAAGATCCGGGCCCTGGCTCCGAAGACGGAACGGCGTTATGTATCGTATGGCCTTGAACAGCCGGCGGACTATCAGGCCAAAGACCTTCATTACATCAAGGGCAAGCTCCATTTCTCCGTCTATAAGCATGGCGAAAAAATGGGGGACATGGTCCTCAACGTACCGGGGCGCCATAACGTCCTCAACGCACTGGCGACAACAGCCGTCGCCGATGCCTGCGGCCTTCCCTTTGAAGGCATCGCTTCGGCTATGAGTCATTTCCACGGTGCCAAACGGCGTTTCCAGACCAAGGGCTTTGTCGGCGACGTCTGGGTCGTCGATGATTACGCCCATCATCCGACGGAAATCAATGCGACCCTGACAGCAGCCCGCGATATGGGGACGCACCGCGTGGTCTGCCTCTTCCAGCCGCATCGCTATACGCGGACGAAACTGCTCCTCGACCAGTATGGCAGCGCCTTTGCCAAGGCTGATAAGCTCATCATCACCGACGTCTACAGTGCCGGTGAAGACCCCATTCCCGGCGTGTCGGGAGAACTCATTGCCCGGAAGGTCAAGGAAACGACAGGGCAGGATGTCACCTATATCCCGCATAAGGAAGATTTAGTGGCTTATTTGAAGGAAAATTCCCGTCCCCTCGACCTGGTCATCACCATGGGAGCCGGAGATATTTATAAAGTCGGCGAAGCCTATCTCGCTGAAGCTAAAGAAATGGAGAAATAAGGAAATGGAAGACATGAAAGATAAAAAAATTGCCGTCGTCGTCGGCGGTCCTTCGACAGAAGCAGAAGTATCGCGCCGCACTGGGGCTGCCATTGCTGACGCTCTGACGAAAAAGGGATACCACATCGAAATGATGGAACTCGTACCGAAAGAATTTGCCAAGACCTTGACGGAAAAGGGCATCGACATCGTCTTCAACGCCCTTCATGGCCGCTACGGCGAAGACGGCGTCATCCAGGGCTTATGCGAAATGATGGGGATCCCCTATACCGGCCCGGGCGTCATGGCCAGTGCCGTCGGTATGAACAAGGTCATGAGCAAGGCCGCTTTCCAGGGCGCCGGCATCGCCACGGCTCCTTTCGCTTATTACTTCGCGACGCAGGACCGCGATGCCATCGTCTCCGATATTGAACAGCGCTTCGACCTGCCTGTCGTCATCAAGTCGTCTGGCCAGGGTTCGAGCATCGGCACGGTCATCGTCCAGACGAAAGATGAACTCCGTCCGGCTTTGGAAGAAGCCTTCAAGTACAGTGCGTCCCTGGTAGCTGAAGCTTTCATCGACGGTGATGAATTTACCGTAGCCGTCATGGACGACGTAGCTTTCCCGGTCATCCAGATCGTGTCCAGCACGGGCAAGTACGACTTCTATTCCAAATATGCACCGGGCGTAGCAAAGCATCTCTGCCCGGCTCCGATTTCGCCGGAACTGACCAAGGAAATGCAGGACCTGGCTTTGAATGTCTTCCACCTGTGCCACTGCAGTGGCGTATCCCGCGTCGATATCATGACCGACAAGGAAGGGCACCCCTTCGTCCTGGAAATCAATACCGTACCGGGGATGACGGCGACCAGCCTGGTCCCCGATGCCGCCCGGGCCATGGGCCTGTCCTTTGAAGATTTGTGTGAAAAGATTTTGCTGGAAGCATCGGTAGGTAAGTTTTAATGAGAAAGAAATCATATCATACGGGGCAGCGACGGGTCGTGCTGCCTAACGATCCTCATGATGTGTTTATTCCTCCTCATCTTGAGAACGACCCGCTGAACGAACCGGACCGGGAAGCGCTGGCTGCCAAGAAAGAAGCCAAGCGCCGTCGCAAGGCCCGTCAGGCTGCGCGGCTGAAGAAGAAACGGGCTCATCAGAAAAAAGTCTGGGCCCGGCGCCGCCGGATCGGCTGCATCTTTACGATTCTCGGCGTCTTCGTCCTTTGGCTGTTCCTGCGGCTGGCTCCCGTTTCTTTCGGGACGATCATCGTCGATGGCAATGAAAACATGTCCTTTGAAGACGTCTACCGGGCCTGCGGGGCCTATTCCTATGTCAATGTCGTCCAGCTGTCGACAGACGAGGTGGAAGACCGGCTGAAGAAGGACCTGCGCATTGCCGATGCGACGGTTACGCGGGAGTTCCCGGCGACGATCCACGTCACCTTGACGGAACGCAAGCCGGCAGCTGTCATTACGACGCTCTACGGCTTTGCCTATGTCGACAAGACGGGGCGGGTCATCGAACTGGGGCCGCAGATCAAAGGCGTATCCCTGCCGATCATGACGGGCAAGAAAGTCGATAACCTGCTCTTAGGGGATACGGTGACCGACCCGACGCTCCATTCGGCCATGGTCTATCTCCAAAGCCTGCCGCCGGATATCCTCAAGGATATTGCAGAAATCAACGTGGGCAATCCCGAAAGTCTCGTCGCCTATACGACCGATTCCGTCCCCATCCACCTCGGCAGCGGCGATGAACCGGCAGAACGGGCGAAACTGACAGAAACGCTGCTGGCTGAAGTTCAGGAAAATCATCTGGCCGTCCAATACATCGACACGGATGTGCGCTCGCCCCTTGTCAAGACGAAATAAGACGCATAGGGCCTTGATTTTCAAAAACAGGTAGATAAATTTTCTAAGATAGTGTAAAATAATAAGGAATCCTACTGCACAGGGTGTGCGTTATAGAGTCTGAAGGAGGAAAATGCGATATGGCAGAGTTTGCAAATATAAAAGTAATAGGTGTCGGTGGCGGCGGTAACAACGCTGTCAACCGTATGATAGAAAGCGGCTTGCAGGGCGTCCAGTTCATTTCGGTCAATACGGAAGACCAGGTCCTGGAAGTATCGAAAGCCGATGTCAAGATCCAGATCGGTGAAAAATTGACGCGCGGTCTCGGTGCCGGCGCCAATCCCCAGGTCGGTGAACAGGCTGCCCTGGAAAGCAAAGAAGAAATCGTCAAGGCCCTGCAGGGTGCGGACATGGTCTTCGTCACGGCCGGCATGGGCGGCGGTACCGGTACCGGTGCAGCTCCTATCGTTGCCGAATGTGCCAAGGAAATGGGCGCCCTCACGGTAGCTGTCGTTACCAAACCGTTCTCCTTTGAAGGGAAACGCCGTAAGGAAGTCGCTGATAAAGGCGCAGACTACTTGAAAGAAAAAGTCGATACGATCATCACCATCCCGAACGATAAATTGCTCCAGATCATCGACAAGAAGACGCCCCTCAAGGATGCCTTCCTCGTCGCTGACGATGTCCTCCGCCAGGGCGTACAGGGCATTTCCGACTTGATTACGACGACGGGTCTCATCAACCTCGACTTCGCCGATGTCAAGACGATCATGTCCGACCAGGGCGAAGCTATCATGGGTATCGGCGTCGGCTCCGGCGAAAACCGTGCTGTCGAAGCTGTCGATGGGGCTATCCACAGCGCCCTCCTGGAAACGAGCATCGACGGTGCCCAGAGCATCTTGCTCAACGTTACCGGCGGCCCGGACATCAGCTTGTACGAAATCAACGAAGCAGCTGAAAAAGTGGCTGAAGCTGTCGATCCGGAAGCCAATATCATCTTTGGTTCCGTCATTGATCCGGATATGGAAGATTCCATCCGCATCACTGTCGTAGCTACTGGTTTTGGCAAAGAACCGTCTTCGATTCCCGCATTTGGCCAGGGCAATGGTACGGCTGCGAAAACCGGCGATACGAAAGACAATGCCGGCGGCGTAGAAATTCCTACGTGGATGAGATAATCAGCATGAAAAAAGCGGATCCCGGCGGACCCGCTTTTTTTTAAAAATATCGTCGAGAACAAGGTTGGAGGAAGAAACATGAGATGCCCCTTTTGCCAATGTGCAGATACAAAAGTAACGGATTCGCGGGCTACCGATGACGGCAAGGCCATCCGCCGCCGCCGCGAATGTCAGAAGTGCGGCCGCCGTTTCACGACGTATGAAATGGTCGAAGAAGTGCCGCTCATCGTCGTCAAGAAGGATGGCCGCCATGAATTGTTCGACCGCAACAAACTGCTGAACGGCCTGCTCAGGGCCTGCAACAAGCGGGAAGTCAAGCGGCAGCAGCTGGAAGACATCGTCACCAAGGTCGAACGCAATATCCGCAATACCCTGGCCCAGGAAGTGTCCAGCGAGAAAATAGGGGAAATGGTCCTCGGTGAACTGCGCTCTGTCGACGAAGTGGCTTATATCCGCTTTGCCTCTGTCTACCGCGAATTTGCCGATTTGGAAAGTTTCATGGCCGAACTGCAGCACCTCATGGGAACGAAAGAAAAGAAATAAGAGACTGGAATCGAGGAACACTATGACAGAAAATTATATCGATCATTTTTTGAACCATGTCCTGCCGGAATTGCGCATTGCCGTCATCGGTGACATCATGGTCGACCGCTATGTGTTCGGCAAGGTCGAACGCATTTCGCCGGAAGCGCCGGTGCCTGTCAATAAAGTCGATCACATGACGTCCGTCCTGGGCGGGGCTGCCAACGTAGCCTCGAATCTGGCTAATCTCGACTGCCACGTCTTCTTGGCCGGCCTCATCGGCGACGATGAAAATGCAGTCCTCCTGCACCAGTTGCTGGAAGATGCCTATATCGACGGCTCGGGCCTGGTCGTGCGCCAGGACCATGCGACGACGACCAAGATGCGTATCCTCGGCGCCCGTCAGCAGATGGTACGCCTGGATTTTGAAGAAGTGACGCCCTTGGCCGTTACGGAAGAAGAACAGCTCATGAAATGGCTGTACAACTGTGTGGCTGCCGGTCTGGACGGCATCATCTTATCGGACTACAAGAAAGGTGTCCTCACCGATTCCCTGGCCCAGAGCATCATCAGAGAAGCCAACCGGGCCGGAATCCCTGTCCTGGTCGACCCTAAGGGCAGTGATTGGACGAAATACAACGGGGCCGACTTCGTGACGCCGAACATGAAAGAACTCAGCGACTGCCTGGGCCGGTCCGTAGCCAATGAAGGCCAGGCCGTCGTGGCAGCGGCAGAACTCCTGCATGAGCAGTATGACTTTGCCCACCTCATGGTGACCCGGTCGGAAAAGGGCATCACCGTCATCGGCAAAGACGGCAAGGTGTGGAACAATCCGGCGACGGCCCGGGAAGTCTTTGACGTATCCGGTGCCGGCGATACCGTAGCCGCCGCCTTTTTGTCGGCCATTGCCGGTCATTTATCGATCCGCACGAGCCTGCAGATCGCCAATGCCGCAGCCGGTATCGTCGTCACCAAGGTCGGGACTTATCCCATCCATCGCCACGAATTGCTCAAGCTGTGGCAGGAATGGCAGCCGACCCACTGGCATCCGTACCAGGCACTGAGCCGGGAAGAAGCGGCTGCAAAGATACGCCAGTGGCAGAAGAAAGGCGATACCGTCGTCTTTACCAATGGCTGCTTCGATATCCTGCACCGCGGCCATGTCCTCTATTTGCAGCAGGCCGCCATGCTGGGCCAGCACCTCGTCGTCGGCCTCAATTCCGATGCCTCTGTGAAACGGCTGAAAGGGGAGACACGGCCGCTGGTCAAACAGGAAGACCGGGCGATCCTGCTCAGCGCCCTGGCCTGTGTCGATGAAGTCGTCATCTTCGAGGAAGATACGCCGAAAGAATTATTACAGGTCCTGCGGCCGGATATCCTGGTCAAGGGCGGAGATTATAAAGCCGATGAAGTCATCGGCCGGGAATCGGTCAAGCGCGTAGAAATCATTTCTTTTGAAGATGGTTATTCTACGACGGGACTGATTGAAAAAATAGCTGATTTAGTAAAGAAGGGGAAACTATGAAAATTGTAACAGGTGGTGCCGGTTTTATCGGCAGCAATATCGTAAAACAATTGAACAACCGGGGCATCAACGACATCCTCATCGTCGACGACCTGACGGACGGCCGCAAATGCCGCAACCTCCAGGGCCTCGATTTCTTTGATTATATGGACTATGCCGACTTCGATGAACAGATGGCCGACGATACCTTCGACTGCGGCTACATCGACGTCGTCTTCCATGAAGGGGCCTGCTCGGATACGATGAACTACGACGGACGCTATATGATGAAGAACAACTACGAAGGCAGCAAGAATCTCCTGCGTTACTGCATGCAGCGCAAGATTCCCTTCCTCTATGCGTCGTCGGCTTCGACCTATGGCAGCGGCAAGAATGGCTTCCGCGAAGACCCGTCGTGTGAACAGGCTTTGAATCCCTATGCCTATTCCAAGCTCCAGTTCGACCGCTTCGTCCGCCGCGTCCTGCCCCTGGCCAAGAGCCAGATCGTCGGCTTCCGCTATTTCAATGTCTTCGGTCCCCAGGAAAATCATAAGGACCGCATGGCTTCGCTCATTTTCCAGAAATATCATGAATTACAGGAAAAAGGGAAGATCACTCTCTTCGAAGGGACGGCAGGATATGAAAACGGCGGCCAGATCCGCGATTTCATCTATGTCAACGACGTCGTCAATGTCATCTTCTATTTCTGGGAACATCCGGAGCTGTCGGGCATCTATAACTGCGGTACCGGCATCGGTCATACGTTCAATGAATTCGTCCAGGGCGTCATCGACTATTGCGGCAAAGGCCATATCGAATACGTGCCTTTCCCGGACATCCTCAAGGGCAAGTACCAGAGCTATACCCAGGCCGATACGACGAAGCTCATGGAAGCCGGCTATGACCGCGGCTTTACGCTGCTTCCGGAAGCCGTCAAGGAATATTGCAGCATCCTGGAAAAGAGCGACGGGTATTACGAATGAGGAAGGCCGTCTTTTTCGACCGCGACGGCGTCCTCAATGTCGATAAATCCTACTTGGGCTTCATCAAGGACTTTGAATGGATGGACGGGGCCAAGGAGGCCCTGGCTTATTTGACCCGCCAGGGTTATGCCATCATCGTCGTCACCAACCAGAGCGGTGTCGCCCGCGGCTACTATACGGAAGACGACGTCAAGGTCCTCCACGACTGGATGTGTCAGGAAGCGGCCAAGGCCGGCGGCATCATTACGGCCGTCTATTACTGCCCGTATCTCGAAGGGGCGCCGGTCAAAGCGTATGATAAGAAGAGCGACTGGCGCAAGCCGGCACCGGGCATGGTCCTGCAGGCGGCAAAAGATTACGATATCGATTTGAAGCAGTCCTTTATGATCGGCGATATGCCCCGCGACGTGGAATGTGGGCAGCGGGCCGGCATGGATGGCTATTTGTTCACCGGCGGCAGGCTGGACGATTTCGTCCGGGCCATTGTCGCAGAAAGGAAGGGCCGTGAAAGCATATAAGAATATACTGGTCATCAAGATGAGCTCTCTCGGCGACGTCCTCCATGCCCTGCCGACGCTCTATGCATTGCGGCAGAATTGTCCCGATGCCCGCATCGTCTGGGCTGTCCATGAACAGTTTGCGCCGGTCCTGCCGGGCAGGCCCTATATTGACGAGGTCATCTATGTCGACAAGAAACGCCTGAAATCCCTGTCGTACTGGAAAGAACTGCGCCGGACACTCCACGCCTTTCATTTCGACGTGTCCTTCGATCTCCAGGGACTGGCCAAGAGCGCCATCGTCGCCTTTTTGAGCGGTGCCAGGGAACGCTATGGCTATTGGGAAATGCGCGAAGGCAGTTTCCTGGTCAGCAAGGGCCTTACAGGTCCCCATAAGTACGACCACGTCATCGAACGCTATCTCGATACGGTCCGCGTCCTCGGCGGCCGCGTCGATGCCGTCGAATTTCCATTGCCCGATATTTGCGGCGAAAAACAGGCCTGGCGCCAGCGCCTGGCAGCTGACGGCCTGACAGGTCCTTATGTGGCCATCGTGCCCGGGGCCCGCTGGAATGTCAAGGAATGGCCTCTGTCCCATTGGCAGGCCTTCCTGCAGCGCCTGACGGCGTCCGGTATGGCTGCCGTCCTTCTGGGCAGCGGCGACGACGTCCCTAAAGGGAAGGCCCTGAAGGACCACGATTCGTCGGGCCGTGTCTTCGATTATACAGGTCGCACTGATTTACGGCAGCTCATGGCGGCCATTGCCGAGAGCACCCTCTATATCAGTGCCGATACGGGGCCTTTGCATATTGCCAATGCCCTGAAAAAAGAACTCATCGCCCTCTTTGGGCCGACGTGTCCCCAGCGGACCGGCCCTTACGGCGGAAACGACGACGCCTATATCCATATGGTCCTGTCGCCGACGTCCCAGGCGACGCCGGAACGGCCCCTGGTCGATGATCCGGACTGCATGGCCCAGATTACGCCGGACATGCTGTGGCAGGTCTATGAAGGCGTCCTGAAGAAGGTGAAACTATGATTAATCTGCGCAACAAAAAAATAATCGTCACCTTTCTCATGCATTTAGGCGACCTCATCCTCATCACCCCGTTCCTGCAGGTCCTGCGCCGTCATGCCCAGGGCTCGGACATCACCCTCGTCGTCGATGAGAAAGTGGCCGACGTCGTCCGCTATAATCCCAATATCGATCACTTAGTCACAGTCGATAAGAAGGGCAAGGACAACTCCGTCCGGGCCTTATGGCGCATCGGGCGGCATTTACATCAGCATCACTACGACATCCTCATCAATCTGCATCCTAATGAACGGACGTCTTTCCTGGCGGCGGTCATCCATGCCAAACAGTTCGTCGGCATGAGCCATTTCCTGGTGCGTCCCTTGATGGACCGCTACACCCGCCTGGACCGTATCCATCTCCATGCAGCCGATATGTACATTAATGTCCTGGCCCAGCTGGGCATCGACGACTATCGCAGCGACGGCCTGCAGTTCTTCACCTGCAAGGCCTGGGATGATACAGCAACGGAATTTTACCGGTCCCAGGGGGTCCATAACAGCGACGCCCTCATCGGCTTCAATATCGGCAGTGCCGTCCCGCAGAAACGCTGGCCGGCCAAACGATTTGCCGCTGTTGCCGATTATTTTGCCCATCGCGGCTTCAAATGCGTCTTCTTTGGCGGTCCCATGGATGAAGATATGGTCAAAGAAGCGACATCCCAGATGGAATCGGATCCTATCATCGCCACGGGGAAATTCACTATTGGCGAACTGGCTTCGGCTATCCGCTGCTGCTCCCTGTTCATCACCAACGACAGCGGCCCTATGCACGTCGCCGTCAGCCAGGGCGTCCCGCTGGTCGCCCTGTATGGTCCCAGCAATCCCAAGCTCTACGGTCCCTATACGGACCGGGCCATCGTCCTGGAATCGACGAACCATTACGAAGTGGGTAAGAGCATGAAACAGATCATCCGTGAAGGTAATTATAAAGGTATTTCGGTTATTCCCATGAGCCAGGTCATCGCCGCCGGCGAAGAACTCCTGAGCCGTTATTATGGAAAAAGATAACCTATAATTCTATGGAGGTGGAAGGTTATGAAAAAACTTATTATTGCAGCGACCCTGGCCGCCCTGACCGTGACTTCGGCGGCTATGGCAGCCCCGCTCCGGAATCCCCAGCCGGGCGACTTGAAGGCTAACGCCAACTATGGCTTTGACCAGAAAGAAGGCGGCCGCAGTGCCAAGAGCCGTCTGACCGGTGGCGACGTCACGTATGTACTGAACAATCATTGGGATATCCAGTACGTCAACAACTATACCAAAGGGGACAATGACAACAAGATCAACGAAAACTACCTCGTCGGCAATTACCGCTTTACGCCGTATCTGTCGGCCTATGCCGGCGGGTCCTACGTCAAGACCGAAACGTATAACACGACCAAGTCCTATGGCTACCAGGTAGGCCTCAAAGGCCAGCTTCCTTTGGCAGAACGCTGGCAGGGCTTTGCCTCTGTCGGCGTCGGCGATGACGTCAACACCTATGAAGTCGGCGTCGGCTACGATATCACGCCGAATTGGGATGCCCATATCAAATACCGCAGCAGCAGCGTCGACGTCGATAACTACGACGACGATGTCAAAGGCTGGCAAGTCGGCATGGGCTATAAGTTCTGATATTGACAATGGACGGTTCCGTCCCGTATAATGTACCAATGACATGTGCTGTGGTTGAAAGTCGATGTCAGTCGCAGACCAAGCGATCCACGTAAGGCATCCAAAGCGATGCTGATCATAGTGCGGCCTAGAAGTAAGACCTGCCGCGTAAAAAACGCGAGAGGGCTAGTAGTGGGGGACAAGACGTCTATGAGCGAACGTCCCAGCAGGCGAGTGTGGGGGTAAAGACCAGGTCAGGCATGTCGGATAAAGGGTTGTCCTATGGAGGTTTCGGCCTTCATGCGGCAGCCCTTTTTGCATATCGTTTGTCATGGTTCGTTCATCGTTTGTAGTGGGGGTTCAATTTTTTAGCCATCTTCGATGAACGACGAACGGCAAACGAACCACGAAATTGTTTGACGGATGATTGTTCGTATAGTAAAATGTAAGGGTATTTATGTTATTGGCCAAGGAGTGGAGTTATCGATGGATAATAAACAATGGGAAGAAGAAATCCATAAAAATCCATTTGACTTGTTCATGGATTTCCATGTGGAAAAGGCTAAAACAGAGAGTACGGTCCTTACATTTGAGAATAAAGGCTCGAAATGGGACAATCCCAATGGCACCATGTACGGCGGCGTCCTCTATTCCATGGCCGATTCGGCGATGGAAGCTGCCTGCGCAGTCTGTGGCAAAGCCGTCCTCACGCTGGACTTGGGCATGAACTACCTCCGCCCGGCTTTTGCCAACACGACGATCCGGGCTGAAGCCCAGGTCATCCACAACGGCCGCACGACCATGGTAGCTCTCTGTGATTTTTATGATAATGATGACCGCTATTTGGCTCATGGCAAGGGGACGTTCTTTGTAACCGGCCCTTATGTGTTTGGCGATGAAGGAGGACAGGGCGATGAATGAACCAGAAAAAACGGTCAGTCCTGAAGCAGCTGCACGGCTGCAGCGGATGTTTGAGAATATTTATTCCCAGACCCCTTATTTCCAGAGTATGCCCTGTACGGTAGAAAAACTCGACGTCGGCCGCGTCCGCGTCGGCTTTGATATCAGCCGTCACTCCTGCAATTACCGGGGCATTGCCTCCGGCGGCGTCCTGGCGGCGTTCTGCGATACCCTCATGGGCATGGCCAGCCGGACCCTGGGCTTCCAGGTGACGACGCTGGAAATCAATATGAACTATATCCGCAGCGTCAAAGGCGGTGAGCACATTACCGGCATCGGCCAGGTCATCCACCACGGCCGGAAGACGATTGTCGTCGAATGTGAGTGCTACGATGCCAGCGGGAATATTATTGTAAAAGGGCGGTCGTCTTTTTATATTTTGAAGAAACTCGATTAATAAAATAGTCATGTAATTATAGGGAAGGTTGGTTAGTACAAGATGGATTTTGCTTATAACGACGAACAGAAAGAAATCATCAAAGTCGTCCGCGACCTGGTGGAAAAAGAAATCGTCCCCTACGCTGCAGAAATGGATGAAACGGGGAAACTCCATGAAGGGCTCCTCGAAAAATTGGCTGCTCAGGGCCTGCTGGGCGTCGCTATTCCCGAAGAATTTGGCGGAGCTGGTCTCGACGCCATTACCATTGCCGCTATTTATGAAGAATTAGGCAAAGGCTGTGCCGGTGTCGCTACGACGGTGGCTGCCAATGCCCTGGCTTCGTATCCGGTCATCATTGCTGGTAACGATGACCAGAAGAAACGTTATTTCGATATCATCAACGATGACAACCTGGCTGCTTTCGCCCTGACCGAACCGGGGACTGGTTCCGATGCCGGTTCCGTTTCGACGCGTGCCATGAAGACCGAAGATGGCAAGGGCTATATTCTCAATGGCACGAAATGCTTCATCACCAACGGTGCCTTGGCCGAAGTCTTCGTCGTCTTCGCCAATACCCGTAAGAGCGGCGGTATCCGCGGATTGACAGCCTTCATCGTCCGCAAAGGGACGCCGGGCTTCACTGTCGGTAAAGCCGAAAACAAAATGGGTATCCGCGCATCGAATACGACGGAGCTCATTTTCCAGGATTGCTTCGTCCCTGTCGAAAACCGTCTCGGCCGGGAAGGCCATGGCTTCCGCATCGCCATGGATACCCTGGACGCTGCCCGTCCTTTCGTCGGCGCCGTTTCCGTCGGCATTGCCGAAGCGGCTTTCCGCGCCTGCTGTGAATACGCCAAAGTCCGCGTCCAGTTCGGCAAACCCATCGCTTCCTTTGAAATGGTCCAGGCTATGATCGCCGATATGGCTATGAAAGTCGAAGGCGCCCGCCTCCTCGTCCATCGCGCCTGCTGGATGAAGGACCAGGGCATGGACTTCAGCCGTGAAGCGGCTATTGCTAAATGCAATGCGTCCGACGTGGCTATGCAGGTCACGACCGATGCAGTCCAGGTCATGGGCGGCTATGGCTATATCAAGGAATATCCTGTCGAAAAATATATGCGCGACGCCAAAATCATGCAGATTTATGAAGGCACCAACCAAATTCAGCGTTTGGTTATTGCAAATAAGACACTTTACTGATACAATAGATAACAAACCCATAGAGGTATATTATGGCAATGATAAAGAGGGGATGGAACTGACTCCGCCTACAGGAAATCCGGGCCATGGATTGAGAGCCCGGTGCCGGAAGTTCCATGCGTTCACTTTAGAGCCTCCTGTTGAACGGAGTAGGCAGGACGGGGGTTCCCGTTACAGGACAATCGAGAATCAAGTAGGGTGGTACCGCGAATCAGACTTTCGCCCCTTTAGGGGCGGGAGTCTATTTTTTTTGTACTCGCCAGTAGGAGGAAGAAAAATATGATCAGTGATAAGATCGAGGCCATTAAAGCGGCCGTCAATGAACAGCTCGCCAAGAGCGAACATCTTCAGGACGTACAAGATATCCGCGTCAAGTTCCTGGGCAAAAAAGGGGAACTGACAGCGATCATGAAGGAAATGAAGAATTTTTCCAAAGAAGAACGACCGAAAATCGGGCAGCTCGTCAATACGGCCCGCAATGCCATTGAAGAACAGTTAAAGGCCAAGATGGAAGAAGTCAAGGCCCAGGAACTGGCTGCCAAGATCGAATCGGAAAAAATCGACATTACCCTGCCGGGCCGCAAACCGGTCATGGGCCATGAACATCCGCTCCATCAGACGCTGCGCCTCATGGAAGATTCCTTCCTGCGCATGGGCTTTTCCATCGTCGAAGGTAACGATATCGAATCGGACTATTACAACTTCCAGTGCCTGAACCTGCCGGAAGACCATCCGGCCCGGGATATGCAGGACTCCATGTATATTACGGATAATATCCTCTTGCGGACCCACACGTCGGGCATGCAGGCACGGACGCTGCAGGCCCATAAGCCCAATGAACCGTTCAAGATCATCGCGCCGGGCAAGGTATATCGCTGTGACTATGATGCGACCCATTCGCCGGTCTTCCATCAGATGGAAGGCATGATCATCGACAAGGACATCCGCTTCTCTGACCTCAAAGGGATGCTGGAAGACTTCCTCCGCGATATTTTCGGTGCCCAGACGAAAGTCCGTTTCCGCGCCAGCTACTTCCCCTTTACGGAACCGAGTGCTGAAGTCGATATTTCTTGTGTCATGTGCGGCGGCAAAGGCTGCCGGGTCTGCTCCCACACGGGCTGGCTGGAAATCCTCGGCTGCGGCATGGTCAACCCCAGCGTCCTGCGCATGAACGGCTATGACCCGGATGTCGTCACGGGCTTTGCTTTTGGCATGGGCGTCGAACGCATTGCCATGCTGAAATACGGCATCGATGATTTGCGCTTGTTCTATGAAAACGATATGCGGTTCTTGAACCAGTTCTAGGAGGGTATGAATAATGAAAAGTTCTTTAACATGGATGCAGGATTATGTCGACGTCGACATGAACCAGGACATGCAGGCATTTGCCGATAAACTGACCATTGCCGGTATCCCTGTCGAACAGGTGGAATACTGGGGTACAGAAGTCAAGAAAGTAAAGACCGGGAAGATCCTTCAGATCGATAAACATCCCGATGCCGATAAACTCGTCGTCTGCCAGGTAGACATGGGCGACGAACAACTCCAGATCGTCACGGCTGCGACCAACGTCCGCGTCGGCCAGGTCGTCCCCGTCGCTGTCCACGGCGCTCATCTGCCGGGCGGCACGAAAATCAAGCGCTCGAAGCTGCGCGGTGTCTTGTCCAACGGCATGTTCTGCTCGGCTCACGAATTTGGCTTCGATGACAGCCTGCTCCTGCCGGAAGAACGAGAAGGCATCTGGATCCTGCCGCCGGATACGCCGCTCGGCGTCGACGCTGCCGACTATCTCCAGGTCCGCGACGTCGTCTATGAATATGAATTGACAGCGAACCGGGCAGACTGCTTCTCCATGGTCGGCTTGTCCCGTGAATTTGCCGTCCTCAGCGGTAAAGAAGCCCGCTATCCGGAAATTTCCGTCAAGGAATGTGATACGCCTATCGACGGAAAAGTCAAAGTTTCCATCGACGATGACGAACTGTGCAGCCGCTATACGGCCCGCCTGCTCCTGAATGTCAAGATTGGCAAGTCGCCTATGTGGATGCAGCAGCGCCTGCGCAAGTCCGGCGTCCGTCCCATCAACAACGTCGTCGATGCCACGAACTACACGATGATCGAATTGGGCATCCCTCTCCATGCTTATGACTACGATAAAGTCGCCGGCCATCATCTCATTGCCCGCCGGGCCCAGGCTGACGAAGCCATGAAGACTTTGGATGATGTAGACCGCAAATTGACGGACAACATGCTGGTCATTGCCGATGAAGAAAAAGCCTGCTGCATCGCCGGCATCATGGGCGGCATGGATTCGGAAGTCACGGACCAGACGACGACGGTCATCCTCGAATGTGCATCCTTCAAGGGCTCCAATATCCGTCATACCGGCCGTATGCTCGGCCTGCGCTCGGAAGCTTCGGGCCGTTTTGAACGAGGCCTCGATTCGGACAGCTGCATCAACTCCATCGACCGCTGCGCCCAGCTCCTTCAGGAAATGGGGGCCTGCGACGTAGCCAAAGGCGTCGTCGATGTCTATCCGAAACCGCAAGCTACGACGCGCATTGCCTTTACGGCAGCTCAGGTCAACAAGTTCCTGGGCACAGAAATCACGGAAGCCGACATGGTCCACATCCTGGAAACCTTGCAGTTCGGCATCGAAAAAGACGGCAATACGTTAACTGCTGTCGTCCCCAGCTATCGCGGCGACTGCACGGAAATGCCGGATATCGCCGAAGAAGTAGCCCGCGTCTACGGCTACGAAAATATCCCGTCTACGCGCCCGGCAGCGCCTATCTCCAAAGGGGAAGCCGGCTTCCATCACGATGTAGGCGAAAAGATTTCGTCCATCCTCAGCAGCAGCGGCCTCAACGAAACGGTCACCTTCAGCTTCATGCATCCGGACCAGCTGAAGAAGCTCCTCTTCAAAGATGGTGACGCCGTATACAATGCCGTACCGATCCTCAACCCGATTACGGAAGACTTCCCGCTCATGCGGACGACGCTCATCCCGACGCTGATGGATGTCCTGGTCCGCAACCAGGCCGTCAAGAATCCGTCTGTCGGCATCTATGAAATCGCCCCGGTCTATCGCCCGAAACAGCTGCCCTTGACGGAACTGCCGGAACAGGAATTCTATGTCACTGGCCTTCTCTATGGACAGCGCACCGCTGCTGAATGGCCGGAAAAAGCGGAAAATTACGACTTCTATGACGTCAAGGGCCTCGTCGAAGCCGTCCTCCAGGGACTGGGCATCCAGGCCGACTTGGAAGTCTCCGACTGGGCACCGCTCCATCCGGGGAAGGCTGCCCGCTATGTCAAAGACGGCAAAGTCCTTTGTGACTTCGGCGAACTCCATCCCAAAGCCGTCGACAATTACGACGTTGCCGGCCCGGTCTACGTCTTTGAAATGCACATGGATGCCATCCTGCCTTTGGTCAACCTCCTGCCGGATTATCACAAAGTCGCCAAGTTCCCGGCATCGAGCCGCGATCTGGCCTTCCTGGCACCGCTGGCTACGACCAATGCCGACATCGTCGATGTCATCAAAGAAGACGGCGGCGAAAATCTGGAAGCAGTCCATCTCTTCGACATGTATACGGGCAAACAGGTACCGCAGGGCTACAAGAGCCTGGCTTATTCCTTAGTCTTCCGTTCCGAAGAAGGGACCCTGACCGATGCCGACATCCAGGCCCCGGTCGACGCCATCGTCAAAGACCTGAAAGAAAAATTCGGCTGCGAATTGCGGTAGAATTTTGTGTTTGAAGTTTGGGGTTTGAAGTTTGAAGTGATAGTTTTTAAATTTAACCTCTTCTACATCAAACATCAAACCTTTAACATCAAACAGATAAAGAGGCTGTCTCCATGGACAGCCTCTTTATCGCGTATTGTAAAAAAAGTAAAGTTGTGGTATGATGTAGAGCGTAATATGGTATTTTAGAGATATTCAGGGCTCTACCGGCCCATAAGGAGGACATACTTAGAATGAACGTAACAGTAAATGAAGTAGACCAGCACAAAGTAACCCTGCACATTGAAGTGCCTGCTAAAGATGCTTCCAAACAGGCTGCAGCCGCTTGCAAGAACTTGGCAAGCCGTGTCAATATCCCGGGCTTCCGTAAAGGGAAAGCACCGCGCATGGTACTGGAAAGCTTCTTGGGCAAAGATGCTGTCAAACAGGAAGTTTTTGAAGCTATTGCCAATAAAGCCTACAGCGACGCCCTCGACCAGGAAGGCATCGTTCCTGTAACTGAACCGGAATTGAACGTCATTACTGACGAAAAAGGCAAAGATGTCGTATTCGAAGCTACGGTCACGAAAAAACCGGAAGTCAAACTCGGCGAATACAAAGGCATCACCGTTGCCAAAGATAAAGTCGACGTAACCGACGAAGACGTTTCCAAAGAATTGGTTAACCTCCAGAAACAGCATGCAAAACTCGTCGTAGCTCCGGAAGGCACGGAAATCGCAAAAGATGACTTCGCTGTCATCGATTTCAAAGGCACTGTCGACGGCGTCGCATTCGAAGGCGGCGAAGGCAAATCCTATCCGCTCCAGATTGGCTCCGGCAGCTTCATCCCTGGCTTTGAAGATCAGCTCATCGGCTGCAAAGCTGGCGACGAAAAAGACGTCAAAGTCACCTTCCCGGAAGATTACTTTGAAAAATCCCTGGCTGGCAAAGAAGCTGTCTTCGCCGTTAAAGTCAACGACGTAAAACGCAGCGAACTCCCGGCCATCGACGATGAATTTGCTAAAGAAGCCGGCAAATTCGACAGCGTCGACGACCTCAAAGCCGACATCCGCAAACGCCTCGAATCGAAAGCTTCCTTCCAAGCTTTGGAAAAATTCAACTCTGAAGTCTTGAAGACAGCCGTCAACAATGCAGAAGTCGATATCCCGCAGGTCATGATCGACGACAAAATCGACCAGATGATCGAAGAACTGGCTATGAAACTGGAAACACAGCGCATGAGCCTCGACGATTATCTCAAATACATGGGCCAGGATATGGACAAACTCAAGGAACATTACGCTGAACCGGCTAAAGAAAACGTAAAAATGGACCTCGTTCTCGAAGCTATCGCTAAAGCTGAAAACATCGAAGTCAAAGACATCGATCTCCAGGCTGAAATCATTACGATGGCCCAGAACTTCGGCGCAGACCCGAAAGAAGTCTACAAGATTATTTTGAAAGAACATCGCGTTCCCATGCTTGTACAGTCTGTCGGCCGTAAAAAAGCAGCAAGCTTCATCCTCAAAAATGCCGTCGACCCGAACGAAGACAAGAAAGAAGAAGCTAAAGCTGAAGAAGTTAAGGCTGAAGACTAATCCGGGAAACGCATTCTCCGGAGGTGTTAGTTTTGACAAATATGTATGTACCGATTGTCGTCGAACAGACGGCGCAAGGTGAACGGAGCTATGATATTTATTCCCGCCTCTTGAAAGACCGCATCGTCTTCCTCGGCGGTCCCATCGATGATGCCGTTGCCAACAGCATCATTGCTCAGCTCCTTTTCCTGGAAGCAGAAAATCCTGACAAGGATATCCATTTATACATCAACAGCCCTGGCGGCGTCGTCACGGCAGGCATGGCCATTTACGATACCATGCAGTACATCAAGCCGGACGTCTCGACGATTTGTGTCGGCTCTGCTGCCAGCATGGCGTCGGTACTCCTGACAGCCGGTGCCAAGGGCAAACGCTTTGCCCTGCCGCACTCCCAGGTCATGATCCACCAGCCTCTCGGCGGTGTACAGGGCCAGGCTACGGAAATCGAAATCCATGCCCGCGAAATCCTGCGCATGCGCAAGGAATTGAACGGCATCTTGTCTAAACATACAGGACAGCCCATTGACGTCATCCAGAAGGATACGGAACGGGATAATTTCATGACCGCTGAAGAAGCCAAGGCCTACGGCCTTATCGATGAAATCCTGACCCGTCCGCTGCCGGATGAAACGAAATAGGACAGGAGGAAGACAAGATGAACGATAGGAATGATGAACCGCGTTGCAGTTTCTGCGGCCGGCCCCAGAGTGAAGTACAGAAGCTCATTGCCGGTCCGGGCGTCTACATTTGCGACGAATGTGTTGCCGTAGCGCAGCACATCATGGAAGAGGAAAAGGCGGAAGAAACGCCGGACTTTCAGCTGAAAGACCTGCCGACACCGCATGAAATCAAGGCCACCCTTGATGAATACGTCATCGGTCAGGAAGCAGCCAAGAAGACTCTTTCCGTCGCTGTGTACAACCATTACAAGCGGCTCCAGACCAATTTCAGCGCCTCTGATGACGATGTAGAGCTCCAGAAATCTAATATCGTCATGGTCGGCCCGACCGGGAGCGGCAAGACCCTCCTGGCCCAGACCCTGGCCCGTCTCCTCGATGTGCCCTTTGCCATCGCCGATGCGACGAGCCTGACCGAAGCCGGCTATGTCGGCGAAGACGTCGAAAACTGCCTGCTCAAGCTCATCCAGGCTGCTGATTACGATATTGCCAAAGCTGAACGGGGCATCATCTATATCGACGAAATCGATAAGATTGCCCGTAAATCGGAAAACCCGTCCATTACTCGCGACGTTTCCGGTGAAGGCGTTCAGCAGGCCCTTTTGAAGATCCTCGAAGGGACCGTTGCCGGTGTTCCGCCTCAGGGCGGCCGCAAGCATCCTCATCAGGAAATGCTTCAGATCGACACGACGAACATCCTGTTCATCTGCGGCGGCGCTTTCGATGGTATCGACAAGACCATCCTCAACCGTACGACCGATAAGAACATGGGCTTTGGTGCGGACATCCACTCCAAGTCCGAACACTCCATGGAATCGCTCCTCAAGGAAATCATCCCGACGGACCTCCAGAAGTTCGGCCTCATCCCGGAATTGATTGGCCGCCTGCCCGTATTGGTTACCCTCAATCCTCTCGATGAAGATGCGATGGTACATATCTTGACAGAACCGAAGAACGCCCTGGTCAAGCAGTATCAGAAGATGCTGTCCATGGATGACGTAGATCTCGAATTTACGCCAGAAGCTCTTCAGGCCATTGCCAAGGAAGCGCTGCGGCGCAATACCGGTGCCCGTGGGCTTCGCTCCATCATCGAACGGATCATGCTCGACGTCATGTTTGATGTACCGAGCCGCGACGATGTCAGCAAGTGCGTCGTGACGGAAAAATGCGTCAAAGAAGGCGCTGAGCCCGACCTCGTACTGAAAGAGGCAAAATGATATAATGTACAATAAAACTCATTTCTTGAACCGGAAATGAGTTTTATTTTTCCATAGAAGAAGGTGAAACGTATGAACGAAAACGTTGTGCTCAATGAACAAGATATCCTGGCTTTGCCCTTTGTCCCGCTCCGGGGCATCGTGGTCTATCCGAAGCTGGTCAGCCACATCGACATCGGCCGCGATAAATCCCTGGCAGCCGTCGATTATGCCATGGAACACGACCGGCAGCTCCTGGTAGCTACCCAGGTCGATGAAAACGAAGACAATCCAGGTTTCGACGATGTCTATACCATCGGCTGCCTGGTCAAGATAGAACAGCTCCTGCGCATGCCTGGTGGCCTGGTCCGCATCCTGGTCAACGGGATTTCCCGCGTCCGCATGCAGGGCTTTTCCCAGAAGGCCGATTACCTCGAAGGGGCGGCTGTCAAAGTGGCCGAAATCAGCCGCAATGAAGTGGAAGAAGAAGCCCTGCGCCGGGTTGTCCTCAAGCGCCTCCTCGATTGGCTGGGCAATCTCCGCGATGGAGAAGAAGCCAGTGAAAATGCCAAGAACATCGACGAACCGGGTGTCCTGGCTGACTTTGCCGCTTCCCAGCTGCCCCTGCGGATCGTCATCCGCCAGCAGCTCCTGGAAACGGCCGATGTCGAAGCGCGCCTGCGCCGTATTGCGTCCCTCTTGGATACGGAAGTCGATATTGCCAACCTGGAATCGAAGCTGAACATGGAAGTCCGCGGCAAGATGGACCAGCAGCAGAAAGAATATTACCTACGTGAAAAGATCAAGGCCATTCATGAAGAATTGGGCGATAAAGTCGATAAGGATACGGAAGTCCAGGAACTTCGCGATAAGATCAAGAAGATGAAACTCGATGAAGACATCGAAAAAGCCCTGCTCAAAGAAGTAGACCGCCTCGATTCCATGCCGCCCATGATGGCAGAATCGGCAATCATCCGTACTTACCTCGACTGGGCCATGGCCCTACCTTGGAAGAAGGAAACCAAGGACCGCCTGGATCTCAATGAAGCGCAGAAAGTCCTCGACGAAGATCATTACGGACTGAAGAAGGTCAAAGACCGCATCATCGAATATTTAGCAGTCAAACAGCTGACGAACAGCCTGAAAGGGCCGATTCTCTGCTTCGTCGGCCCTCCGGGAACGGGTAAGACGAGCATTGCCAAATCCATTGCCCGCGCCATGAACCGCAAGTACGTCCGCGTATCCCTGGGCGGCGTCCGCGACGAAGCCGAAATCCGCGGCCATCGCCGCACCTACATTGGAGCCCTGCCGGGCCGCATCCTGGCCGGCATGAAGCAGGCCGGTGTCAAGAACCCGGTCTTCCTCCTCGATGAAATCGACAAGATGACTTCTGATATGCGCGGCGACCCGTCGTCGGCCATGCTGGAAGTCCTCGATCCGGAACAGAACAATACTTTCAGCGATCATTTCCTGGAACTGCCTTTCGACTTGTCGAAAGTATTCTGGATCACGACGGCCAACGTCCTCAGTGATATTCCCCGGCCCCTCATGGACCGCATGGAAATCATCGACTTCACGAGTTATACAGAAGAGGAAAAGGTCCAGATCGCCAAGCGCTATCTGGTACCGAAGCAGGTGAAAGAAAACGGTCTCCGGCCGAGTCAGGCCAAGTTCTCCGACGCCGTCCTGCGCCGTATCATCGAAGGATATACGAGGGAATCCGGCGTCCGTAACCTGGAAAAGACGATCGGTACGGTCTGCCGCCGTATTGGCAAGTCCCTGCTCATGAATGATGAAGTGCCGCTCAGCGTTTCTGTCAAGAACCTGGAAAAACTGCTCGGCCCGGTCAAATTCCTGCCGGAAACGGTCCATAAGGACGATGAAGTCGGTATCGTCACCGGCATGGCCTGGACTCAGGTCGGCGGGGAAGTCCTGGAAACAGAAGCTGTTGCCGTCAAAGGGAAGGGCCGCCTGCTGCTCACAGGCCAGCTCGGCGATGTCATGAAAGAATCGGCTGAAGCCGGCGTGACCTACGTCCGCAGCCGGGCCGATGTCCTGGGCATCGATGCCGATTTCTACGCCAACATGGACTTGCACATCCATCTGCCTGAAGGAGCTATCCCCAAGGATGGCCCATCAGCAGGTATCACCATGGCGACGGCCATCACATCGGCCCTGACGGGCAAAGCCGTCCGCCACGATGTCGCCATGACCGGCGAAATTACCCTGCGCGGCACGGTCCTGCCCGTAGGCGGCATCAAAGAAAAAGTCATCGCTGCTCATCGGGCGGGTATCAAGAAGATCCTCCTGCCGGAAGAAAACAAGCGAGATATGGACGAAGTGCCGCAGTCGGTCAAAAAGGATGTCAAATTCGTCTTTGTTCATCATATGGATGAAGTGCTGGCTCAGGCACTGGTGAAGTCCTGATGGCTTCGTACGATATCATCAAGGCCGCTTATGCCACGACGGCTGTCCGCCGCGACCAGTACCCTGAAGGGTCTGTACCGGAAGTGGCCTTCCTCGGCCGTTCCAACGTAGGTAAATCGAGCCTGATCAATTCCCTGTGCAACCACCGCGGCCTGGCCCGCGTCAGCGGTGCTCCGGGAAAGACCCAGACCATCAACTATTTCAGTGCCGCCCTGCGGCGGCGCGATGAAGCAGAAGGGGAGCAGCGGCTGCCTTTCTATTTAGTCGACCTGCCGGGCTATGGCTTTGCCAAGACCGGCGGCAAGAACCGCGACATGTGGAGTGCTTTCATCGGCGAATACGTCACGCAGTCGCCGAACCTCTGCGTCCTCTGTCTGCTCGTCGACCTGCGCCACCCGGGCCTGGCCATCGACCAGCAGGCCTATGACTGGCTGTCCAGTGCCGGCGTACCCCTGCAGATCGTCGGGACCAAGGCCGATAAGCTCAAGGCCAACGAAAAGAACCGCAACCTGGCCCAGTTAAATAAACTCTTCCCGTCGGACCGGCCGGCCCTGGCCTATTCGTCGCTCAAACGCGACGGCTTCGGCCCTTTGGCCAAGAACCTCTTCGAACGGGTGCTTCGGTTTAATGTTTGAGGCGATGGCTTTTAAATTTTACCCCATCCACATCAAACATCAAACTTTCAACTTCAAACCCAAAAAGGAGCTGTCTTCAAAGGACAGCTCCTTTTTTGCTCCCTTTACAAAGAACAATCTTTCTAGTTGGCTTCATTAAGCGAAAGTGGTATAATTAATTTGATTTATTGTCGGCCAGATGGGAGGTTGCATAATCATGGCGGTAGTTTCGATTGACAGTGATGCTGATTTTTCCGTGAAGGTCCTTCGCCAGCCGGGCATTGTCATCGCAGACTTCTGGGCTCCCTGGTGCGAGCCGTGCAAGATGGTTCATTCAGAAATCAGCCAGGCAGCCGCGAATTTTGGCGATGCTGTGAAAGTGGTACGCATCAATGTCGATACCATGCGGAATGTTGCCGAAAAATATGAAATCATGGCGGTTCCGACGTTATTGTTCTTTAAGGACGGGAAACCGCTGAAACGCATTATCGGCTATGCCTCGCAGACAGAAATCAGCAAGTTCCTGGCATCTGTCGTGGCAGAAAACAAGGCGGCCGGTTTTGACAACAAAAATATTGGGATGATATAATTGAATTTAGAAACGAGAGGGACGGGACGACAGGTATTGTCTATTGTCGTTCCAGTATATAACGAACAGCCGAACATTGAGAAGTTCTATGAAGAGGCGACGAAAGCCGCAGCGACACTTGATATGGACTATGAAATTATCTTTGTCGACGATGGTTCCAAAGATGCGACGCCCCTCATCCTCAGCCGCCTGACCCAGCAGGATGGACACGTACGGGCTTTTATCCTGGCTCGTAATTTTGGTCATCAGCTGGCCATTACCTGCGGCATGGATCATGCAATTGGCGACGCCGTGATCACCATGGATGGTGATTTGCAGCATCCGCCATCGATGATTCCTGAACTGGTCCGGAAATGGCGTGAAGGCAACGATGTCGTCCAGACGATACGTGAATCGACAGACGATGCGGGTTTCCTCAAACGGATAACGTCGAAATGGTATTACCGTATATTGAATACTGTATCTCCGGTCCACATCACACCGGGCGGATCCGATTTCCGCCTCATCGACAAAAGGGTACTGGAAACATTCAAGCAGTTCCGCGAACACGACCGCTTCATCCGCGGCATGATCGGCGATATCGGCTATACCCAGACCTTCATTCATTTCGTAGCGCCGAGGCGCTATGCCGGGAAATCCAAGTTTTCCGTGCGCAAGATGCTGCATTTTGCCCTCGACGGGATCATGGCTTATTCTAAGATTCCCCTGCGGGTTTCCTTTTACGTCGGCATGCTGAGCGGCTTATTGAGCCTGCTACTGATCCTGCATGTCATTTACTGTAATATCGTGGGCGAAGCCGTACAGGGCTGGACGACGACGATGATCGTCGACTGCCTGTTCAGCGGCTTTCAGCTCATTTTTATCGGTGTCATCGGAGAGTATATAGGACGTATATTTGAAGAGGTAAAGCATAGACCTCTGTATTGGCTGCGGGCTGAACTCGGCCAGCATAAAGACAGGTAAGCCCTTGCGTTGTATGGCCTTCGAGACAGAGAGGAGTATTTATGTGGAAAAAAATCAGTAAAGTTTGGATATTGGCCGCACTTTTCGTTTTCGCCGCCCTGCCGGTGCTGGCAGCTTCACCGCTGACCATTGGCAGCCGGGGCGATGAAGTCCGTTCCATTCAGCAGATCCTTCGCAGCAAAGGCTATCGGGTCAATGTCAACGGCGTTTATACGAAAGATACGGCACAGGCTGTATCGCAGTATCAGAAAGATAAGAAGATCCAGGTCAGCGGCAAGGTCGGCGGCTGGACGTATTATCTCCTGACAGGCAATCGTTCCAAACTGCCGCCGAAGCCGGTCATGAAGAAAGGGCAGAGTACGCGCTTCAACAATGGTGCTATCAGCAAATACCGCCATTTCAGCGGCGGCGATGCCTTCGGCAACCAGCTGGTCCATTCCGCTTATCAGTATTTAGGGATTCCTTACGTATTCGGCGGGAATACGCCGGCTGAAGGCTTCGACTGCTCAGGCTTTACGAAATATGTCTTTTCCCATAATGGCATCAACCTGCCGCGCCTGGCCGATGAACAATATGAAGTGGGCCAGCGGGTCCGCCGGAGCGAACTCATGCCGGGCGACCTGGTTTTCTTTACGACGTATGAACCAGGCGTATCCCATACGGGCATCTATGTCGGCAACAACAATTTCATCAGTGCCACCAGCAGTGGCGGTATCCGCGTAGACAGCCTCGACAGCGGTTATTGGTCGCCGCGCTATGTCGGTGCTACACGGGTCCGGAGATAGGCAAACTGGCTAGGGAACAGTCGTCCTCTAGCCTTTCCTTATACAACCGGCCTGTGGGATAAAAAATAACAAGAAAAGGTTGCCGAACAGGGGGAAATGAGCGTATAATTTTCCCATGTAGAAAGATATTTAGAGGGAGTGTTTACGATATGAAGTACATGACGGGTAATGAAATCCGCAAAGCTTATTTACAATTCTTTAAGAGCAAGGAGCATTTGATCCTGCACAGCTTTCCGCTCATTCCGGAAAACGACCCGAGCCTGCTCCTCATCGGCGCCGGCATGGCACCGCTCAAGCCGTATTTCACGGGGAAGCTCGTACCGCCGTCGTACCGCGTCACGACCAGCCAGAAGTGCATCCGCACCGACGATATCGACAACGTAGGCCGTACAGCCCGTCACCATACGTTCTTTGAAATGCTGGGCAACTTCTCGTTCGGCAATTATTTCAAGAAAGAAGCCATTTCCTGGGCCTGGGAATTTCTGACCAAGGTCTTGGAACTGGATACGGACAAATTGTATGTCACCATTTATCCTGACGATAAAGAAGCCTATGATTACTGGCATAATATGATCGGCCTGGCTGATGAACGGATTTTCAAATTCGACGATAACTTCTGGGAAATCGGCGAAGGCCCGTGCGGTCCGGACAGCGAAATCTTCTATGACCTCGGCCCGGAACGGGGCTGTGGCAAACCGACATGCACTGTCGGCTGCGACTGCGACCGCTATCTGGAAATCTGGAATCTCGTCTTTACCCAGTACAACCGCACCAAAGACGGCAAGTACGAACCGCTGGCCAAGAAGAACATCGATACGGGCTGCGGCCTGGAACGACTGGCTTCGGTCATCCAGCAGAAAGAATCGAACTTTGAAACGGATCTCATCTTCCCGATCATTGAAAAAGTTATCGCTATTTCCGGCGGCGATTACAGTGATCCCCGGCAGAAGATGGCCATGAAGGTCATTGCCGACCATATCCGTGCCATTACCTTCATGATTTCCGATGGTATCCTGCCGTCCAATGAAGGCCGCGGCTACGTCCTGCGCCGTATCCTGCGCCGTGCTGTCCGCTTCGGCCGTCTCCTGGGTATTCAGGACCTCTTCCTGGCAGGCCTCGTCGATACGGTCCTGGACATCCTCGGCGACGAATATCCGGAAACGCGGGAACACGAAGCCCTCATCAAACAGATCATCAATACTGAAGAAAAACAGTTCAGTGCTACCCTGGCACAGGGCATGGAACTGCTCAATGATATGATGGCCCATGTCGGTGACGACAAAGTCCTCACGGGGGCAGAAGTCTTCAAGCTCTATGATACGTATGGCTTCCCGATGGAACTGACTGAAGAAATCGCTGGCGAACAGGGCTTCAAAGTCGATAAAGACGGCTTCCAGGCAGCCATGAAGGAACAGCAGGACCGGGCCCGCGCTGCGCATACCAAGGTTTCGGCCAAAGTCGCTACGCCGGATACGACGAAACTGGACCAGTCCAAACTGGTCAACGACGAAAGTGCTGTCAAAGCGACGATTGCCATGATTGGCAAGGACGGTGTCGAAATCAGCGAAGCCCGCGATGGCCAGGAAGTGACGATCATCCTCGATGACAACCCCTTCCATGCCGAAGGCGGCGGACAGCTCAGCGATACAGGCGTCCTCTGTGCGGCTGAAGGCAAGGCCAAGGTTACCGATGCCCAGGCTCTGCCGAATGGCTTGGTATACCTCATCGCTGAAATTACAGAAGGCGTTCTCCGTACCGGCGACGCCGTCGATATTGCCGTCGATAAACAGCGCCATCTGAACCTGGCCCGCAACCACACGGCAACGCACCTCTTGCAGGCTGCCCTCCGCAAGGTACTGGGCAACCACGTCAATCAGGCCGGCTCCCTGGTCACGCCGGATCACCTGCGCTTCGACTTCACCCATTTCTCGCCGGTCACGCAGGCCGAATTGGATAAAATCGAAGCCCTGGTCAACGAAGAAATCCTCAAGAACGTCCCTGTTACCATCGAAGAAATGGCTCTGGATGCCGCTAAGGAAAAAGGCGCCATGGCCTTGTTCGGTGAAAAATATGGTGATGTCGTCCGCGTCGTCTCCGTCGACGACTTCAGCTGCGAACTCTGCGGCGGTTCTCATGTCGCCAATACGTCGGTCATCGGCTCCTTCCGCATTACCAGCGAAACCGGTACGGGTTTCGGCGTACGCCGCATCGAAGCCGTCACCGGTCCGGCAGCCCTCAAGCTGGCCAAGGACGAATCGCAGGAACTGCAACAGCTGGCAGGCCTCTTGAAAGCCAAAGTCGGCGACGCACCGGCTAAACTGGAAGCTCTCCTGGCCCAGTTGAAGGATACGGAAAAAGAATTGGCACAGCTCAAGAAAGACGCAGCCTTGTCCGATATGGACAGCATCTTGGCAGCGAAGGAAGACATCGGCGGCGTCCCCGTCGTCGCAGCTTCGGCTCAGGCTGATTCCATGGACAACCTGCGCGATTTGGCCGATACCGTCCTGGATAAACTCGGCAGCGGCGTCGTCCTCCTGGGCATGACCCATGGTGACAAAGTCAACTTCGTCTGCAAAGTCGCCAAGGGCGATACGAAAAAAGGACTCCATGCCGGCAAGATCATCAAAGCAGCGGCTCAGGCTGCTGGTGGCAACGGCGGCGGCCGTCCCGACATGGCTCAGGCTGGCGGCAAAGAACCGGAAAAATTGGCAGAAGCCCTGAAAGCCGGCGTCCAGGCCGTAAGCGATATTTTAGCATAGATTTTTGGCAGTCATGCCAATCGAATAAAAAAGGATGTGAGTGAACATGGCAGTAAGCGACGAAACGATGATTATGCAAAACCGAAGTGAAGAAAAGACCGTTGCATCCATGATTCTGGAAGATGTGTACCATGCATTGGAAGAAAAAGGATACAACCCGATTAATCAGATCGTAGGCTATCTCCTGTCCGGTGACCCGACGTACATCACGAGCCACAACAATGCTCGCAGCAATATCCGGCGCATCGAACGGGATGAGCTCATCGAAGAATTGGTCCGTTCGTACGTCAAACAGCACAATTTATAGGAGACATATGAGAATTTTAGGACTCGATGTCGGTTCCAAGACCATCGGCGTTGCCTGCAGCGATGCCTTGCTGATTACGGCACAGGGCGTAGAAACGATCCGCCGTCAATCCGATGAAGCAGACTTTGCTCGTCTGCGCGAACTGATCAAAGAAAAAGAAGTACATCGCATCGTCGTAGGCAAACCGCGTCATATGAACGGTGACTACAGCGAGAATATGAAGAAAATCGAAGAATTCGTCGAACGATTCCAGCAAACCGTCCCGGATATAGACATTGTCTATTGGGATGAACGCCTGACGACCGTCATGGCCCAGAATGTATTGAAGGAAGGCAATGTGCGCCGCGAAAAGCGCAAGAAGTTTGTCGATAAAATGGCAGCCATCCTCATTTTACAGAATTATTTAGACGCTCAATCTCATTAAGGAGGACTATTATGTCGGAAGAAATGAACAACGAATTAGAAGAAGTCATCATCGTAACCGCAACTGATGACGAAGGCAACGAAGTGGAATATCAGGAAGTGCAGCGCATCTCCCTCGATGGCAACGTATTCGCCCTGCTCGTCGAAGTCACAGAAGACGAAGAAGGCGGTGATGCTATCATAGCCCGCGTTGACCAGGAAGATGGTGAAGACGTCTACGTCGCACCGACGGACGAAGAATTTGAAGCAGCCAATGCAAAATTCGATGAACTCTTAGATGAATAAGTGACTGGAGAGAGCGTCACAGGAAGGCTTCTGTCGTCATGTGATGCTCCTTTCTTTATTGTTTGTAGTACGGAGTTTGTAGTTTGTAGAAGAGGGCTTAAATTTAGAGCCATCTACTAGCCACTAACTGCTAACAACTAACTACTTAAAAGGCGCTGTCTTCGTAGACGGCGCCTTTTATCATAAGGAGGCCCCATGGATTTACCGTCGATACAGCAGCTGCGGAATTTCGTCATTTATGGGAAGTATGGGAACTTCACGACGGCTGCCAATGCTGCCAACATCACCCAGTCGGCTTTTAGTGCGCAGATGAAGAAATTGGAAGACCTCGTCGGCGTCCGCCTCATTGAACGCTCGAACAGGGGGAGTCATCTGACACCGGCCGGGAAGCTGTTCTATACGAAAATAGCCCGTATTTTGGGCGAATTGGAGGAGGCTATGAGCGAACTGCCAGGACGGATGGGGAAGACCCAGCCCCTGTCTGTAGGCATCATGCTGTCCTTAGGGGATGTCCACATGAACCGGCACCTGGCTTATTTCCAGGAACATCACAGCGGCGCTTCGTTCCGGGTCTATAACCTGGAAGTCCGGGAGATGATCCAATGGCTGAAAGAAGATCGCCTGGATATTGTATCGCTCTTTTACTTGCCGGCGCTGCATCTGGAAGAGTATGAGAAGGTCTTCTTCGGCATCGAGAACCTCGTCTATTACGGGCCGAACCTCAAGTTGCCGGAACATGCCGTGACGCCGCAATATGTGGCGTCCCAGCCGTTGGCCCAGTATTCGCCCCAGTATGAGATGAATCGCTACATCAACCATTATTTCACGTCCCACGCCTGTCCGCCTCAGGAGACGCAGGCCTGGTTCTCGACGCCTTATGCCATGATGAACTACTGTCAGCAGAACCGCATCGGGGCTATCCTGCCGGAACGCTTCCTCCAGGCCATGGGCATTGCCAAAGGTTACTGTGAATTGGAACCGCCCCTGCGCCTTCCGTGTTATCTCGTGTATAAGAAAGACAACCCGAAATACGCGACGATCCAGGTTTTCGTCGATTATATCCGCCGCGTCTATCATATTAAAAAATAATGATAAAGGTATCTGCCATCATATAAAACGATGGCAGGTATCTTTTTTTTGCGTTATACAAGACGGGAAAGAAGGTGTAGAATCTAGCTTGCAAATACGAAAGGAGCAGTGAATACACAATGTCGAATCAATCACTTTGGAACAAAGATTTCCTTCTCGACACAGGTATCAATTTTGTAGTCTATCTTATTTATTACTTATTAATGGTCATCATCGCCGTCGTCGCCAAAGACCAATTGCACGCTTCCCTCGGTGAAGCCGGACTGGCTTCGGGCATCTTCATTGTCGGCACCCTGCTGGCACGCTTGCAGTTCGGCAAGGCTATTGAATTATACGGTCGCCGCAAGTCCTTATATGGCGGGATCCTCTTTTATTTCGTAACGACCTTATTATACTTTTATATCCCGAATCTCGCTATTCTCTATGGCATCCGCTTCCTCAACGGCATGGCCTATGGTATCGTCTCGACGGCGACCAATACGATCGTCGCTTCTTGCATTCCGGCAGAAAAACGGGGCGAAGGCATCAACTACTACGGCTTGAGCACCAGCCTGGCTGCCGCTGTCGGCCCCTTCCTGGGTATGTTCCTCATCGTCGTCACGAACTTCACCTTTATCATCACCCTCTGTGCCGTTCTCGTCGGCTTGTGCATGATTGGCTGCATCGCCCTCCATATCGACGAAATCACGCTTACGTCGGAACAGGTTGCCCGCATGAAAGCCATGACCCTCGACAATTACGTCGAATATCGCGTACTGATCATCTCCATCATCGGCTTCTTCATGGGCTTCGCTTATTCCAGCGTCCTGACATTCTTGGCCGCTTATGCTCGTGAAATCAACCTGGTCCAGGCCGGTACGTTCTTCTTCGTCGTCTATGCCGTTGTCATCACTATCACTCGTCCGATGACGGGTGTCATCTTCGACCACAAAGGCGAAAACTACGTCCTCTATCCCTGCTACATCTGCCTGGCTATCGGCTTGTTCCTCCTCAGCATTACCGGTGCTTCTTGGCAGCTGCTCTTATCGGGCGTCTTCGTTGGCCTTGGCTATGGTACGTTCATGTCCAACGGTCAGGCTGTCTGCATCAAATTGACCCCGTCGTACCGCATCAGCGTTGCCTTATCGACGTACTTCGTCGCTTTGGACCTCGGCATCGGCGTAGGGCCCTATGTCCTCGGCAGCCTCCACGGCCTGCTCACCTTCCCGCAGCTCTATGCTGTAGCAGCCATCGTCGCTGTTGCCTGCTTCATCATGTACCATGCCTTCTACGGCCGCAAGATCAATCTCATCAACCGTGCCGTCCGCATCTACATCCACGCATAACACGCAATTACAATAGATCCTATCCCCAGATTCGAGGGCTTGTCGTATGGCGACAAGCCCTCTTTTAGGTTCATCGTAGGTCGTTCATCGTAAATTGAAGGGACAAAAAATCCATCGCGACGAATCACGAACCACTAGCCACGAACCACTTTTTTCAGTTATAATGGATATAAGGAAAAAGGGGAGAGAGACATGACCATCAAAACGAGAATCCTGGCAGGGCTTGCCTGTATTTGCTTGATATTGACGATTTTTTTCTGGCCTGGCAAGGAAGAAGAGGCTTATAGTTCGGATGTCATCAAGGAAGCGGAAGACGTGACGACGGCTGAAACGGAAATGATGGCCCCTGATGAATCTCTGGAATCACCTAATGGTACGGTGCGGCTTCAGGCCTTGTATAATGAGAAACCGGTTTGCCTCTTCTTCTGGTCTTCCTGGAGCCAGGACAGTTTGCGCCAGCTCGCAGCACTGGAAGAAGTGTATCCAACGTATGGGCAAGCCATTCAGTTTGTGACGGTCCCTGTCGGACCGGACCAGGAGGACAGCTTGTCTTATATGAAGCAGAGCGGGGCAGGCCTGCCTGTCTATTGTGTCCGGGAACCGATGCTGAAGGAATATGGCGTCCATGACATACCGAAACTCATCTTCATCGCCCGCGGTGGCCAGATGACGCGCCCCTTCGACAGCGTTTTGACGCCGCGACAGTTGTCCTATGAAATGGAAAAGTTATTAAAATAATTTTTCTATTTCCCTTGCCAAAAAGAGAAAAGTAGGTTATAATAAACGAGTCGCACAGAGAAGTATAAAATATGGGCGGTTAGCTCAGTTGGTTAGAGTATCTCGTTGACATCGAGGGGGTCGATGGTTCGAATCCATTATCGCCCACCATATTGTGTGAAAAAAGAGGCTGTCGCATTAAGACAGCCTCTTTTTGAGTTTTAAGTTTGTAGTTTTTAGTTTGCAGCAAATGGTAAAAAATTAAAGCCAGCTTCTACAAAATATAAAGCAACCTCTCAGACCGCCTGAGGCGGCCAGCTCCCCTAAAAAGGGAGCCTTTGCGAACTGCTGCCTGCTATTAGAACTTCCCTTCATCGTACATCTTGATTTTCCAGTTCAGGTGCTGCAGGGCCTCTTGAATATCTTTCATGCGGCTTTCTAAATGGTCCCGTTCTTCTGTGAGGATTTGACGCCGTTCTTTGCGCGTCGCCTCGCCTTGCTGAAAGAGTTCCATATACCGCGACAGGCCGTCGATGGAGACGCTGGCTGCGCGCATGCATTTGATGAAGGCAATGGTATTGCAGTTTTCCTGGCTGTAATTGCGGATACCGTTCTTATCACGGCTTACGTTGTGGATGAGGCCGATTTTTTCGTAATAGCGCAGCGTATCCGGCGAAATCTGGAATTTTTCACTGACATCTTTTATCTTCAAAACAATCCCTCCTTACCTTTATTATACTGGTTAGAGTGGAGTTCAAGTCAAGCTGTGAAAAATGTTGAAAAAAGCCCTTGCCAAAATGTGAAAAGTAGGTTATAATAAACAAGTCGCACAGAGAAGTACGAAATATGGGCGGTTAGCTCAGTTGGTTAGAGTATCTCGTTGACATCGAGGGGGTCGATGGTTCGAATCCATTACCGCCCACCATATTGTGTGCGAAAAAGGACTTGTCGCTATGCGGCAAGTCCTTTTTTAGGTGCGCCCGGCATGGGCGCACTCTAATGGGTGAAAGTCCCTAAGCCGCCCGGTAGCGGGAAGGCTATAGCCAGAACCAAGGGTGTCCATCGTGAGATGGAATCTGAAGGAAGGTCGAGGCAAATCTCTGGTCTGACGAACAGAAATCACATAAGGCTAGTCATGGGGATAAGGCCGCCTAACAGGTTGAAGTCCCATAGCTACACGGAACCATGAATAGTAGATGTGGCAGACACATGGAGAGAAAGAGTGCGTTCTTACCCGGGGAGGCCTCATGGACATGATGGTGCCATATAGATTGGACATCATGGTTGAAATAAGATTTATCATGAGGAGTCAGCCGAGGCCATAGTACCTTATGGGCTATAGACCATGAGGAAAGGGCCGAATCCTAGGAGATGTTAGTTAATGAAAGTAACCAATCATGGAATGAAAGACAGAAAACTTCATCAAGAAGGCTGTCCACAAAAAGAGGTTGCGGAACAACCGGGATATGTGGAAGCGTCTGCCCATGCGAGGATTGCTGAACACAACGACATCATTGCAAGCTTGCCAGCGGACAGTCTGTTGAAGCAGATTTTATCACGAGACAACTTAAATGGTGCCTATAAGAAGGTAAAGTCTAATCGAGGAACCGGCGGGGTCGACAGGATGAGTGTAGATGAACTTCTACCCTACCTGCGGGAACATCGCCTGGACCTCCTTCAGCAAATACGGAATGGGAAATATAAGCCCCAGCCAGTCCGTCGGGTTGAAATACCCAAAGAGGAAAAAGGGAAATTCCGGAAATTAGGAATCCCTACGGTCGTAGACCGCATGATACAACAGGCGATTACGCAGGTTCTTGTGCCTATCTACGAGCCACAGTTTTCAGATAGCAGTTTCGGGTTCCGTCCCAAACGGGGCGCCCACGATGCGTTGAAACAATGCCAGGCCTATGCAGATGAGGGCTATGTCTACGTCGTAGACATGGACTTGGAGAAATTTTTCGACAATGTCTGCCAAAGCAAATTGATAGAAGTTCTGTCAAGGAGCGTAAAAGACGGCCGGGTCATCTCGCTGATACACCAATATCTCCATGCTGGTGTTATCCGGCATGGGATGTTCGAACGAAGTGAACAGGGGGTTCCCCAAGGAGGGCCATTGAGTCCGCTCTTGAGTAACATCATGCTGAATGAGCTGGATAAGGAGCTGGAACGGCGCGGACATAAATTTGTCCGCTATGCAGATGACTGCATGATACTCTGCAAAAGCAGAAGAAGTGCCGAAAGGACCTTGGAAAGCATCACTCGATATATTGAGAAGAAATTATTTCTCAAGGTGAATCGAAATAAGACGCACGTAGCCCACATCCGCTATGTTAAATATCTGGGATATGGCTTCTACCGAAAGAATGGAAAATGCCGACTCCGGGTGCATCCGAAATCCATTACTAAGATGAAAGACCGTTTGCGGTTTATATTGAAACGAAGCAATGGAAAAGGAAACGAAGTGAGAGCCCTTCTATTGAAACGATTCATAAAGGGATGGGTGAATTACTTTAAACTAGCGAATATGAAGGAACTGCTAATTCAAATTGACAGATGGATTCGACGCAAAATACGAACCATATACTGGAAACAATGGAAGAAGGTACGGACGAAACACCGGATGATAAGCCAATACGGCGCGCCCAAGTGGGTAGTGTTGGAAATGGCTAACTGCCGAAAAGGTCCGTGGCGAGCAGCGGCAATGCTGAACTCAGTTCTTACGAATAAAGAAATAGCCCGCCTTGGCTACATAACCATGACGAGCTATTACAAGCAAGTATGCGAAAACTAGGAAACCGCCGTGTACCGAACGGTACGCACGGTGGTGTGAGAGGTCGGGATTTCTACTCAGAAATCCCTCCTACTCGATCAGTCAGCGGCTAGCAGTTAGCGAATGGTTTTAAATTTGACGCCATCCACTAAAAACTACAAATGCTGAGAAAGCAACCTCTCAGACCGCCTTTGGCGGCCAGCTCTCCTATGAGGAGAGCCTTTCGTCAAACATCAAGTCTCAAGCCTCAAGCATCAAAGACAAAGAAAACATGAGAGATAACAAAAAGCTTTACAAGAGTTTTCTTTTTTTTATTGAAAATTTATGGATTTTGCTTTATAATAAACAAGTGTATTCATGTATTATACATTTGTAACATGGAATCATTGATATTTTAGGGTAGGAGGTTTTCTTTATGCATAGTTTATGGAATGCATTGAACCGCATCAGCCTGATTAAGCAGATCCTCGTCGGCTTGATCATCGGTATCGTCGTGGCCATGGCTTTCCCGGCAGCTGGGAAGGAATTGGCTTTGCTCGGCGTCATTTTCGTCGGTGCCTTGAAGGGCATCGCCCCGGTCTTGGTCTTCGTCCTGGTCTCCGCTGCCTTGAGCCGCAAACAGGAAGATCACGAATCGAACATCAAAGATGTCATCATCCTGTATCTTATCGGTACCTTTTTAGCGGCTTTCTTCGCCGTCATGATCAGTTTCGTCTTCCCGCTGACGCTGCAGCTCGACGTATCGGCTGCCAGCAATAAGGCGCCTGAAGGCATTGCCGAAGTCTTGACGACGCTCCTCAAGAACATCGTCGATAACCCGGTCCACGCTCTGATGACGGGCAACTACATCGGGATCCTCGGCTGGGCCTGCCTGTTCGGCGTCGCCGTCCGCCGCGTTTCCGAATCGTCGAAAGCCGTCCTCGATGACTGTGCCGACGCCGTTACGACTTGTGTCCAGTGGATCATCCGCCTGGCTCCGCTCGGCATCATGGGCCTCGTCGCTGACTCCGTTTCGTCCAATGGTATCGGTGCCCTCATCGGCTATGCTAAATTGCTCTGCCTCTTGTTAGGGACGATGCTGCTCTTTGCCTTCGTCGTCAACCCGATCATCGTCTATGCCAAGATCCACCGCAATCCCTATCCGCTGGTCTGGAAATGCATCAAGACGTCTGGGGTCACGGCCTTCTTTACGCGCAGCTCGGCTGCTAACATCCCGGTCAACCTGTCCTTGGCCAAAGAAATCGGTGTCAATCCCGATACGTATACCGTTACGATTCCCCTCGGGGCCACGATTAACATGTCCGGCGCAGCTATCACCATTTCTATCATGACCTTGGCCGCTGTCCATACCTTAGGGATTGCCGTCGACTTCCCGACAGCCCTCCTGCTCAGCGTTCTCTCGGCCATCGGTGCCTGCGGGGCTTCCGGCGTTGCCGGCGGCTCTCTGCTGCTGATCCCCATGGCCTGCAGCCTCTTCGGCATCTCCAATGATATTGCCATGCAGGTTGTCGGCGTCGGCTTCATCATCGGCGTTTTACAGGACTCGACGGAAACGGCCCTCAACTCGTCGACAGATATCCTCTTCACAGCCGCTGCCGACTTCGCCCAGCGCGGTTATCCCGAACACCTGGGCGGCCACGAAGTAAGCCATCAAGGGTAGGAACGCCCATGTAGGGGAGGCCCATGTAGGGGACGCCCAGAGGGCGTCCCGCCGTCCGCCGTTCGCATGTAGGGGCGCCACGTGGGGCGCCCGCCATAGATTATAATGAATAACGCAATTCGCCGTTCGCAAAAGTACCCTCGCATGACGATATTCATCATGCGAGGGCCTTTTTGTGTCAAAAGCAACCTCTCAGACCGCCTTCGGCGGCCAGCTCCCCTATAAGGGGAGCCGCTAGCCACGAGCCACGAACCACGAGCCACTAAAAAAGCGTTGTCCGTCAGGACAACGCTTTTTTCCACCCTTATTTTCCGCTAGCAGCGATGCAGTCGTTGAGGTCGGCGACGAGGGCGTCGACGTCGATGCCGTGAGCACCAGCGCCCTGGCCGATGGTTTCAAAGTGAGCAGCCATGCAGCCAATGCAGCCGAGACCGTACTGCTGGAAGATTTCAATGATCTGCGGATATTTCTGAACGGCTTCAATGATACCCGTGTCTTTTGTAATCTGTGCCATTGTGTGTATTCCTCCTTGTCAAATCGTATCCGTACTGTTTTGAAGGAACGTCCGGATTGCATCTATTATATCATACTTTTTTTCATTTGTGCGAGGAAATGCGCTTTTCCTCCAAGAGTTGTCCGTTCGGCAGGAAGCTGCGGAAGGTGAGGCTGTCTTCGCTGGCTTCCAGGCTCATGTAATTGTCCGTTTCCGGCTGGGGCGCGACGTATTCATCGAGGCTGTGCTGCTTCCACAGGCCCGGATACTGGACGTTGCCGGCGACGCCGGTGATGAGGTACAAGGGCCCCGATTCATCGCGCTGGAAGTTCTTGATATGGCCCCGGTCGCGGTAGGTGTGGAGGTGCGCCGAGAGGACGGCATCGACGCCATATTGGTCGAAGAGGGGCATCCACAGCTGTCCTTCCGGCGAAAAGCCTTCGGCACGAGGTTCTGGCCGGCTGGCAAAGCCATATTGAAGCGGGTCCTTGTGCATGAGGACGATTTTCCATTTCTTCTTCGTCTTGGCCATGTCTTTTTTGAACCAGGCCACTTCGTCTTCATCGAGGCTGGGCTCGAAGTCGGCCAGTTCCTGGGACTGCGTGTTGAGGACGACGAAGTGGACGTCGCCGTAGTCAAAGGAGTAGAACTGGTTCTGGTATTTTTCCATATCGATCTGAGGCAGGGCGAAGAGGTGCAGATAGGCTTCGGGCATGCGGACTTTCCAGTCCTTATTATACGTTTCGTGGTTTCCCAGGAGAGGGACGACGGGGATGCGGGCAATCATGTCGTTGACGACGTCGAACCAGGCATTCCACTGGTAGTGGTCCTGGCCGTTATCGACGAGGTCGCCCATGTTGATGAAGAACTGGGCGTCCTGGTTGCGCTGCCATGCCGGCTGTGCCGTGGCGGCCCAGACGCTGTAGTCGCTGGATTGGGAGTCCGGGAAGATGAGGGCCTTGAAGTCATTGCCCTGGGCCGTGTGGAAGGTCTGCCAGCTGCTGCGCTTGTCGCCGGCGCCGACGCGGTATTCATAGGCCGTACCCGGTTCGAGGCCGGTGACGGTGGCCGTGTGGATGTACGTCGTCACGCCATCGTCGCTGAAGGCGTCGCTGGAAGCGGGGAGCTGCATGAGGGTAGTATCGTCGCCGGCTTTGCGGTATTCGACGACGGGCTTATCTTCGGCGTAGTCCGACTGCCACATGAAGGTCCGCGACGTCGTGCTGTCCGCCGTGATGACCTGGCGGATGTTGGAGGCATCGACGACCTCCGTCGACAGGTAGTGGGCCGCCGCAGCCTTGGTGGCCTTGACGCCCTGCTTGGCGACGGTCTTCGTACCGGGCAGCCAGGTATAGGCACTGACAGCGGCGATGACGGCAGCGGCCAGAGAACAGGCGATGATCTTTTTATATTTTGCTTTCATAGCGTTCCTCCTATTTTTGAATATACGTTATTATAAGGGATGGAGTCAACTCTAAGTCAAGAGAAAAAAAGAAAAACTTGACAAGGCCCTTTCTTCGATATAAGATAGATGCATCCAAAGTGATAGAGAACGTCGATGAACGGGAGCAAGTACCGTCACGATACCCTTGACAGCGAGCCGGTGGCAGTGGAAGTCCGGTGAAGAGGCCGTGAATGGGAATGGGCCCGGGAGATGCAGGCTGAAGCTGAGTAGGTCCTGCCGGAACTTTCACCGTTATCAGGAAAGAATGCATCTACGTGTGCATATGAGCCGGGCAGTTTTGCCAACCAGGGTGGTACCGCGGAAATGACTTTCCTTTCGTCCCTAATGTGAGGGATGGAAGGATTTTTTTATTGAACAGGGAGGAATCCATCATGTCTGTTATTTTTTCTGGTATCCAGCCGAGCGGCAATCTGACTTTAGGTAACTATTTAGGCGCACTTCGCAATTTCTCGAAAATCCAGGACGGCAACGAATGTTATTACTGCGTCGTCAACCAGCATGCCATCACGGTCCCGCAGGACCCGGCCCTCTTACATCAGCGCACGCGGCAGCTGGCTGCCATCTACCTGGCTTCCGGCCTGGATCCGGAAAAATCGACGCTCTTCGTCCAGTCAGAAGTCCCGGAACACGCACTCCTGGGCTGGATGATGATTACCTTGTCCTATGTCGGTGAATTGGAACGCATGACCCAGTACAAGGATAAGGCTTCCAAACGGGGCGACTCCATCCCGGCCGGCCTGTTGACCTATCCGCCCCTCATGGCTGCGGACATCCTCTTGTACCAGACCAACTTCGTCCCCGTCGGCGATGACCAGAAGCAGCACATGGAAATCACCCGCAACCTGGCTCAGCGCTTCAACCGCCTCTATGGCGAAGTCTTCACCATCCCCGATATCTACCTCGGCCAGGACGGCACGCGCGTCATGAGCCTCCAGGAACCGACCAAGAAGATGAGCAAGTCCGACGACAACACGACGGCAACGATTTATCTCCTCGACGAACCGAAGGCTATCGAAAAGAAAATCAAACGGGCCCAGACGGACAGCGAAAACTCCGTTCATTACGATAAAGAAAACAAGCCGGGCATTTCCAACCTCATCGAAATCTTCTCGGCCCTGACAGACCAGACGCACGAACAGGTCGAAGCGGCCTATGCCGGCAAAGGCTATGGCGCCTTCAAGAAAGACGTGGCCGACGCTGTCATCTCGACGCTGGAACCGATCCAGCAGCGTTACCGCCAGCTCGTCGACGATCCCGAACTGGACGCTATCCTTGACAAAGGCGCTGCCAAAGCCCATGCCAAGGCCAGCGTGACTTACGAAAAAGCCGCCAAGGCCATGGGCTTGTTCCGCAAGTAAAACGATTACTCTTAAATTTGAAAGTCGATAAGATTTGAAATTTATAAAAATAAAAGCAAATAACATATTGACAAAGAAAGTATAAAGTATTACACTATATCCAACAAAGAAAATAGTAGAGACAAGAGGCAAGGGAGCCTGATGGAACATCAGCTTTCCTTGCCTCTGTTTTTATTTGGGGATTTCTTTGTTCGATCTTTTAGTTATCATTTCTTTATAAATTCATCAGTTTAGGGGGAGTTACGAATGAGATTACGCGATGTAGGATTGACCAAAGAAGAAATCAAAGCCAAAGTAGACAAGTACATGATTGAAACGTACGAACGCTTCGACATGATCGCCGAACGCGGCAAAGGCATGTACGTCTACGATGAAAACGGGACACCGTACCTTGATTTCTACGCTGGTATCGCCGTCAACAGCGCCGGCAGCTGCAACGACAAAGTCGTCCTGGCCGTCATCGACCAGTGCATGGACATCATGCAGACCTTCAACTATCCGTACACAGTACCGCAGGCCCTGCTGGCTGAAAAGATTTGCACGACCATCGGCATGGACAAGATCTTCTTCCAGAACTCCGGGGCAGAAGCCAACGAAGCCATGATCAAGATGGCCCGTAAATACGGCGTTGAACACTTTGGTCCCAACAAATACGAAATCATCACGGCAAAAGAATCCTTCCACGGCCGTACCTTTGGTTCCATGAGCGCTACGGGCCAGCCGGACAATGCCTGCCAGATCGGTTTCGGTGCCATGACGCCGGGCTTCAAATATGCTGAATTCAACAATTTGAAAGCCTTTGAAGATGCCATCACGGAAAACACCATCGGTATCATGGTCGAACCGGTACAGGGCGAAGGCGGTGTCCATCCGGCAACGAAAGAATTCCTCACGGGCCTGCGCAAACTGTGCGATGAAAAAGGCCTGCTCCTCCTCCTCGATGAAGTACAGAGCGGCTGGTGCCGCACCGGGGCTGTCATGTCCTACATGAACTACGGCATCAAACCGGATATCGTCTCTATGGCCAAAGCCCTGGGCGGCGGCATGCCAATCGCTGCTATCTGCGCCCGCGAAGATGTTTCCAAAGCCTTCACTATGGGTTCCCACGGCAGTACCTTCGGCGGCCATCCGGTCTGCTGCGCCGCAGCCTTGGCCGAAGTCAACGAACTGTTGGACAAAGACCTGGCTGGCAATGCCAAGAAGATGGGGGCATACTTCTTGGAACAGGCCCGGGAAAAACTGCCGCATCTGAAGGAAGCCCGCGGCCAGGGCTGCTTCTTGGGGCTTGAATTTGACGACAAGATCAACAGCGTCGACTTGAAGCATAAATGCTTCGACAAACACATGCTGTCGACGGCTATCGGCGACCACGTCCTGCGCCTGGTTCCGCCGCTGATCCTCCAGAAGGAACACGTCGACAAGGCCATTGCCATCATCAAGGAATCGGTCGAAGAATTGGCAAAATAAGTAATCACTACTGAGGGGTAGGAAAAGGTGTCTGCCAGAATTGAGGGGTTGGCAGGCACCTTTTCTAAAAAAAAGGGGGGAACGAAATGAAACATTTCGTCATTACCGTGGGATGTGAATTCGGCAGCGGCGGCCCGGAAATCGGCAAGATGCTGGCTAAGTCGCTGGGAATCGAATACTACGACCGGGATCTCGTAGATAAAGTCGTGGAAAAAATCGGCGTAGAAAAACATCTCGTAGAAGAAGCAGATAACAAGAATTTCGTTCCGTATGGCATCGAAACATCGTTGGGAACGCGCTATGCGAATTTGTCCAACAAAGTCATTTACACGCAGTTCGACGTCATCCGCAAGATGGCAAAGACATCGTGCGTCATCATCGGCCGGTGCAGCGACTATATCCTGAAGGGGCAGGAAAATGTCGTCAACGTCTTCATTTATGCACCGACAGAAGTACGTATTAAGACCATCATGGAAAAGATGAACTTATCCGAACGCCACGCGGCAGAAGTCATCCGTGATTATGACAATGCTCTCCATAGACGGTATAAATACATTACCGGGACCTATCGCGGTGACCGTCACAACCGGCACCTGCTGGTCGACAGCAGCGTCCTGGGCTGGGAAAAGACGGCGAAGTTCATCAAATCTTTCGTCGAAATGCGTTTTGAAGAGACTTGAGGGGGTATGAAAGATGGCGACAAAAAAGTCTGATTTTGATAAAGTCCTGAGTGCTTGGGACGTCCTGGTCATCGCCTTCGGGGCCATGATTGGCTGGGGCTGGGTCGTATCGACGGGCGACTGGATCATGCAAGGCGGCGTCTTAGGCGCCATGCTGGGGTTTGCCATTGGCGGCGTCATGATTTTCTTCGTCGGCCTGACCTATGCCGAACTGACGTCGGCTATGCCGCAGTGCGGCGGTGAACATGTCTTCAGTTATAAGGCCATGGGGCCGCTTGGTTCTTTTGTTTGTACCTGGATGATCGTTTTAGGGTATGTCGGCGTCGTCTGTTTCGAAGCCTGCGCCCTGCCGACCATCGTAGCTTATATTTATCCTGATTTCCTGGCAGGCTATCTGTATACCGTTGCCGGTTTCGATATTTACGCTTCCTGGCTGGCCGTAGCCATTCTGGTTTCTGTCTTCATTACGGCCATCAATATCATCGGGACCAAGACGGCAGCTATTTTGCAGACGATCCTGACGGTCATCATCGGTGGCGTCGGTATCCTGCTCATCGCGGCTTCGGCCCTGACCGGTACGGTATCGAACCTGGAAGGCCAGCTGTTCATGGGGGCGACGACGACGGATATGGTCAAAGGGACCCTGGCCGTTGCCGTCATGACGCCGTTCTATTTCATCGGCTTCGACGTCATCCCGCAGGCTGCCGAAGAAATTTCTGTATCCTTGCAGAAAATCGGCCGCATCCTCATCTTGTCCATCGTCCTGGCCGTCCTCTTCTATGCGCTCATCATCTTCGGCGTCGGCTATGTCATGAATAATGCAGAAATCTCCGTCGCCATGAAAAGCGTCGGCGGCCTGGTCACGGCTGATGCCATGGCCGTCGCTTTTGGCAGCTCCATCATGGCCAAGGTCCTCATCATCGGCGGCCTCTGCGGCATCATCACCAGCTGGAACTCCTTCCTCATCGGCGGCAGCCGCGCCATGTACTCCATGGCTGAATCGTATATGATCCCGCGGGTCTTTGCCAAATTGCACGATAAATATAAGACGCCTGTCAATGCGCTCTTGCTCATCGGCCTCTTGTCCATCATCGCGCCGTTCTTCGGCAAAAAGATGCTGGTCTGGGTCGTCGATGCCGGCAACTTCGGCTGCTGCGTCGCCTACTGCATGGTCGCTATTTCCTTCGTCATCCTTCGTAAAAAAGCACCGGACATGGCTCGTCCTTATAAAGTCAGCCATTATAAACTCGTCGGTGCCCTGGCTATCCTCATGTCGGGCTTCATGGTCGTCATGTACGTCGTCCCCGGTTCCGGTGCTACCCTGGTTCCGCAGGAATGGGGCATGGTTCTCAGCTGGTCAATCCTGGGCGTCCTCTTCGGCCTCTATTGCAAGGCTAAATACGGCAGCAAGTTCGCTACCCATATCGACGTGGCCCTGGATAATGAAGCCGTCGAAGAAGCGGGCGACCTGGCTTTCGGTCAGGCTATGGCCGCAGCCCTTCAGAATGTCGAATCGGATGCGCCTGTCACCTATGTATCGCAGCCGCTCAGTTTCTCCTTCTCCATGCCGGTATCCGTCGTCTTTGGCGCCGGCAAGCGCCACCTGGCCGGGGAACTGTTGAAGTCCTATGGGACCAAGGCCCTGGTCGTCACCGATTCGGCGACGAATGGACGGGACCTGGTCCGTGAAGTCGAAAAGAGCTTGAAAGATGCCGGTATCTCTGTGGCCCGTTTTGCCCACGTCACGGGGAAATCCCTGGATATTACGGCTGATTCAGCCGTCGATGAAATCAAGAAGAACGGCAGTGACTTCATCGTCGCCATCGGCGGCAATACCGTCATGGAAGGGGCCAAGATGATTGCCCGTGCCGCTGCCAGCACCCTGGGTCAGGCAATCCTGCCGCTGACCTTCGTGCCGACGAACTATCATACCGGTGCCTGCTTCGATGCATCCCTGCCCGACGGCAGCCGCGACCAGGCCCTGCTGGCAAAAGTCGTCATCGTCGATCCGGAATGTATGACCGGCATGAGCCAGAAAGAACGGGCCGTCTCGGGCTTTGCCGCCCTCAGTGAATGTATCAGTGCCTATACGGCAGCCGATGCCCAGCCGCTGACCGATGCCATGGCCCTCTACGCCATCGACATCTTGAACGATAAGCTGGCCGGCGTCTGCACCGATCATGCCGATAAAGGAGCTTGGGAAAAAGTCGTCCTGGCCGGCGTCATCGGCAGCATGGTCGCTGCAGAAACGGGCAGTCAGGTAGCCAAAGGACTGGCGCAAGCCGTCGCCAAGACCTCCTTCCCGGCTGACGAAGTGCTCTTGGCAGCTATCGTCCCTGTCGTCATCGATGCTAAAGCAGGGAAGGATCCCTTCCTCTATGGTAAACTGGCCCGCACGATGGGCGGCTTTACATCCGATGACTGTGCAGCCCGCCTTTGCTATCTGGCCAAGGCACTGCACCTGGACCTGCGCATTGCCGACATGGGCGTCCATGAAGACGATATCGCCACCATGGCCGAAGCCTATATCGGTGAGGAAGCAGCCGAAGCCGTCCAGGAAAAAGCCGCTGCCATGGAAGCCGCATTTGATTCGTGAAAATAGTTTGTAGTAAAAAAGGAGCTGTCGCACATGCGACAGCCCCTTTTTTCATATAACCAAAAGATTTTCTTTTTACCAGCAGGAGTTTGACAAGGCTGTGTAGAATATCTTAAGATAAACTAGTTATATCATAGTTGCTTGGAGGTAGTCATTATGACACTCAGTTTATTTTGGTCGCGTTATACGCTGGAACTTCGGGAACAGCATTTGCGCGACGTCGATGAACTTTATCATTATCTCATTGCCCGGGAACGATGGAACTGGTTCCTGGCCAAGATCCCCGAACAGGCTCAGATCCAGATACTCCGGGGCCACAACCACGGGGAGGACTCCTGGACGTGCCGCAAGTGGCTCGACCACATGCTGGACTGGATCAAGGAAAACAAACCGCCTGCCGTCTATGATGCCGTCATCGACAAGATTCATATGATTGAAGACAAGCCTATTGAGGAACTGGAAAAACAGGCTGCCCGGAACATTTCGCCGGAAGAATTGGAAAAACTCCAGCGTGCCGGTTATTTTCAATGTATTGAGGCGCCGAAAAAAAGTGAATGAAAGCAGGTGAGGGAATGACCTTTCTATTACGCATGATAACAGCTGCTGTCTTGTTCTTTTCCCTGGCAGCCGCCGCACCGGCTGCTGTCGTGCAGGCCGATTCCGTCCGCGTCCTGCCGATTTCCGGCGATATCGACGGCAGCCAGGCCGCCTTCATCCAGCGCGGTCTGCGCCAGGCCGCCGAAGAAGGGGATACGGCTGTCGTCATTACCATCAATACCTTGGGAGGCCGCGTGGACAGCGCCCTCAAAATCCGCGATATGCTCATGGCTTCCGACGTCCCGACCATCGCCTATGTCACGTCGCGGGCCTGGTCGGCCGGGGCCCTTATTGCCTTGTCGTGCCGCCATATCATCATGGCGCCGGGCAGCAGTATCGGCGCGGCCGAACCGATTCCCAACACGGAAAAGAACATTGCCGCCTTAAAGGCCGAGTTCAGCGCGACAGCCGCCCAGAATGGCCATAATCCCGGTGTCGCCGAAGCCATGGTCGACAAATCCCAGGGCTATCCCGATTATGCCGAACCGGGCAAGATATTGGCCTTATCTGACGGCCAGGCCAAGGAACTGAACGTGTCCGATGGCTCAGCCGATACGCTGTCCGAAGCCCTGGCCCTGTACAGCCTGGGCGATGCGTCATTGACGTACGTCGATAAGGATTGGCGCGACGACGTCGTCGGCATCTTGCAGAATCCCTATGTCCGGACCATCTTCGTCGCCTTGATCATCGCTGCCTTGCTGGCAGAAATCAAGATGGCCGGCATCGGCGCCGGCATCGCTACGGCCTTTGTCTTCGGCGGCCTGCTGCTCCTGTCGGGCAACGAGTCCCTGGCAGACGGCCTGAAAATCGTCGCCGCCTTTCTCGTCAGCCTGCTCTGCATCGGCCTGGAACTGGCGTCGCCCGGCGTCGGTATCTTCGGCCTGGCCGGCGTCGTCCTCTTGTTCGGCAGCCTGTTCTTCATGCTCGGGGCGACGTATGAAGCCGTCTACATCCTGGCTGGCGGGACGGTCCTGGCCATTATATTGTTTTATGTTGTCGGCAAGCACCTGCCCAAGAGCCGGCTCTTTGAAAAATTGACCCTCAAGAACCGTTCGACGAAAGAAAAGGGATATACGGCCCAGGCCGACTACAGCAAATATCTCTATGAACGGGGCAAGACCATTACTATCCTGCGTCCGTCCGGCACGATCCGCATCGGCAAAGAACGGGTCGACGCCGTGGCCAATGGGACTTTCATAGGCCGCGATGTCATCGTCCGCGTCGTCAAAGTCGAAGGCAGCCGCGTCGTCGTCGAACCGGAACCGGAACGCCATCCCAAACCCTGAGAAGGAGGTATCTTATGTCTATCGTATCCTTTTTAGCCGTACCGATCATCATCATCGCCGCCGCTGTCATCGTCGTATCCTTGTTCCTGCACTTCGTGCCCATCGGCTTGTGGATCTCGGCCATGGCAGCCGGCGTCTCCGTAGGCATCGTCAACCTTATCGGCATGCGCCTGCGCCGGGTCATACCGTCCAAGATCATCCTGCCCCTGGTCAAGGCCAATAAAGCCGGCCTCGACGTCAACGTCAATCAGCTGGAAGCCCATTACCTGGCCGGCGGTGACGTCGACCGCGTCGTCGACGCCCTCATCGCGGCCCATCGGGCGACGATGTCCCTGACCTTTGAACGGGCCTGCGCCATCGACCTGGCCGGCCGCGACGTCCTGGAAGCCGTCCAGATGAGCGTCAATCCGAAAGTCATCGAAACGCCGTTCATCTCGGCTGTCGCCCAGAACGGCATCGAACTGAAGGTCCGGGCCCGGGTCACGGTCCGCGCCAACATCGACCGCCTCGTCGGCGGTGCCGGTGAAGCGACGGTCATCGCCCGCGTCGGCGAAGGCATCGTCACCAGCGTCGGCTCGGCACGGGACCATTCGCAGGTCCTGGAGAATCCTGACGAAATCAGTAAGACCGTCCTCAGCAAGGGCCTCGACGCCGGGACGGCTTTTGAAATCTTGTCCATCGACATTGCCGATGTCGACGTAGGCCGCAACATCGGCGCCCGATTGCAGACCGACCAGGCCGAAGCGGACAAGCAGATCGCCCAGGCCAAGGCCGAAGAACGGCGGGCCATGGCTGTCGCCAAAGAGCAGGAAATGCAGGCTTATACCCAGGAAATGCAGGCCAAGGTCGTCGAAGCCCAGGCCGAAGTCCCCCTGGCCCTGGCCCAGGCCCTGCGCGAAGGCAAGTTGGGCGTCATGGACTATTATAATATGAAGAATATCATGGCCGATACGGAGATGCGGAATGCCGTCGCCCAGGCCGGCGTCCCCAAGACCCAGTCGGTCCCGACCGGGCAGGACAGTCATCACGACGACCGGGGTCCGGCCGGAAAGTAGGTGAGGTCCATGGATATGCTATGGCTCATCGTGGCCTTTGTCCTGATGGCGGCCTTGCCCGACATCTTGCGCCGCCGCCGGCACTATGCCAAACGGAAAGGCCCTATTCCTATACCGCCGCGGCGTAAGCCGGCACCGGCCAGGACGCCGGCTCCGGCCGAATCCGCAGAAGAAGCGGACCGGGAGGCTTCGATGACAGAAACGGCCGCTCCGGCGCAGGCGCCCAGCGTGCCAGCCGCGATGCCGGCCCGTCCGGCTGCGGTATCGCCCGTATCCGTGCCCCAGCGCGTCCGCCCGGCGGCCTGGAGCCAGCTGACGCCACAGGCGCGGGAGCTCTACGCCGGCTTTGTCTGGTCCGAAATATGGCAGGAACCGTTGGCTCATCGTCAGCGGTCAATTAAAAAATAGAGAGGATTTATCACAAATGATTCAAGAAAAAGAAGTAGGTATCAAGGGTATCCCCGGACTGGTCATCACGTCTGGGGAAAAAGCGAAAGGCGTCGTCTTGTTCTATCATGGCTGGTCGTCGCAGAAAGAATTTCAGGCCGTCCGCGGCCGCATCCTGGCCTCGTATGGCTACGATGTCGTCATTCCCGACGCCGTCAACCATGGCTGCCGCGGCACGCTGGACTATGAATCGAAGATCGTATACCCCGATTTCTGGCAGACCATTTTCCAGAACATGACGGAAGTCCCGCTCATGCTGGAATATATCCAGGAAAACTGGCCCGATACGCCCATTGCCGTCATGGGACATTCCATGGGCGGCTTCACGGCTCTCGGCGCCATGAGCTTGTTCAAGGAATTTAAGACGGCTGTCGTCATGAACGGTTCCGGCTGGTGGGATGAATCGGAACGGCGCTTCCGTGCGTCCCTGCACATTGAAAAGCCCCGGGCCTACCGCTTCATCCAGATGCAGTTCGCTGCCATGGATCCCTATACCCACATGGACCGTCTCAGCGGCCGATCCCTCTTGTCCCTCCGCGGCGGCGCCGACGATGTCGTCGATGGGGCTGCCCAGGAACTCTATCTGGAAAAACTGGCCCAGCGCGATGACGTCAAGACCCAGTCCATCGTCTACGATGACCTCGGCCATTTCGTCACGACCAATATGATGGGCGATGCCGTCAACTGGCTCCAGGCAGAGCTGCATTAAGGAAAAAAAGAAAATACTTTAAAATGACAAGAAGTAAAACCTTTTCCTATAAAAATAATTAAATGAATTACGGCAAAATACTTTACAAAATTTAAAAAGTGAGTATAATATACGTATAAACAAGAAACCGCAAGGACGCGGAGTGTAAGAAATCATTCATCGTTACGATAGAAATGATTTTCTCCCGTCCTTGCGGTTTTATATTTTTTATGGTTATCATTCATGTATCAGGGGATGTATAACAGGGGGGATAGGTATGTCAAAGAATATTTTCCGAACAAAAAGCATCAATCAGTTCCTATCGGAAACGAAACAAGACGGCGGCATGAACCGCGTCCTGGGGACGTTCGGTCTGACTATGTTGGGCATCGGCTGTATCGTCGGCACGGGGATTTTCGTCCTGACCGGGATTGCAGCGGCTAATTTTTCCGGGCCGGCCCTGGTCATTTCCTTCGTCATCGCAGCCCTGGCCTGTGGCTGTGCCGCGCTTTGTTATTCTGAATTTGCAGCCATGATTCCCGTAGCCGGCAGTGCTTACACCTACGGTTACGTGGCTTTAGGCGAATTTTGGGCCTGGGTCATCGGCTGGGATTTGATTTTGGAATATACCCTGGCGCTGAGCGCCGTTTCCATCGGCTGGTCCGGCTATTTCGGTAATATCCTGACGAATTTGGGCCTGGCCTTGCCGAAAGAGTTCATTACGGCACCGGAAGAAGGGGGCCTCATCAATTTGCCGGCCATGGCCATTATCTGGATCATCACTTTGATCAATATGAAGGGCATTACTCAGAGCTCCCTGGTCAATGACATCATCGTCGTCATCAAGCTGGCTGTCGTCGGCCTGTTCATCGCCCTCGGCGTCAGCCATGTCGACCCGGCTAACTGGACGCCTTTTATGCCCTATGGCTGGTCCGGTGTCTTTACCGGCGCTTCGGTCATCTTCTTTGCTTACATCGGCTTCGACGCCGTTTCGACGGCAGCTGAAGAAGTCAAGAATCCGCAGAAAGATTTGCCTCGCGGCATCATCTTATCGCTGGTCATCTGCACGGTCTTGTACATTGCCGTATCGGCTATCCTGACCGGCATGGTCCCGTACTTGCAGTTCAAGACGACGGCCGCTCCCGTTGCCTATGCTCTGCAGCTCGTCGGTTATCATTGGGGTGCCGCTGCCGTATCGGTCGGCGCTATCTGCGGCCTCACGTCGGTTCTCCTGGTCATGTGCCTCGGCCAGAGCCGTATCCTCTTCGTCATGTCCCGTGACGGCCTGCTGCCGCGCTTCTTCGGCCATATCAACCAGAAGACCAAGACGCCGGTCCGCAGTTCCTTGTTAGTCGCCGTCGTATCGTCCATCCTGGCCGGCCTCGTTCCTATCGGCGTCGTCGCCGAAATGGTCAATATCGGCACGTTAGGGGCTTTCATCATCGTCTCGGCGTCGGTCATCATCCTTCGCAAGAAGGCACCGGACCGCGTCCGTCCGTTCCGCTGCCCCTTGGTTCCGCTCATTCCGATTTTGGCGATCCTCTTCTGCGGCGTCCTGGTCGTCATGCTGCCGACGATTACGCAGATCCGCTTCGTCGTATGGCTGGCCATCGGCCTGGTCATCTACTTTGGCTATGGCTATAAGCACAGCATCATCACCAAAGCCCAGAAAGGTACCCTGACGGCTCCCGTTTCCGCGGCGGCTGAAGAACCGGCTCAGGCTCCGGCCCTTCACGAAGGAGCTCATTCCACTATTGAACACTGACGCATTCTATATATCGACAGAAAAAGACCCGCCCTCTCCCCTGGCCGGGCCTTTTTCTTGCCCTTGAAGCTAGCCGCCGGCCGTGATTTTTTTTGTAGCCTGCGTTCTTTTTCATCGTCTGTATGCGATTTCGTAGGGGCCGTCTCAACGGGCGGCCCGCTCCAGAATATGTGTGATTTCCCAGACCGGACTACAGGGGCATCGTCCCCATATCCGGCAGCATCAGCCACCCGACGCTAACCACGAACCACGAACCACGAGCCACGAACCACTAGCCACTAGCCCCCCATTTGTGGTAAAGTAGAGCCATGCGAAATATCATTGCAGAGGGGAGCTAGGAGAATGGAAAAAAAGAAGATCTATGTATTGGCCTGCGGCGGGACCATTGCCGGCAAGGCTGCGTCTGCCGACGATTTGACGGGGTATGCTGCCGGGCAGACATCGGTCGGCGAATTGCTGGCCGCCGTACCGGAACTGGCTGAGTATGCCGATGTAGAAGGCGAGCAGTTCTGCAATATCGACAGTTCGGACATGACCGAAGCCTTATGGCAGTCCCTGGCCAGCCGGGTACAGGAAGTGGCTGACCGGGAAGACGTGGACGGCATCGTCATCACCCACGGCACGGATACTATGGAGGAAACGGCCTATTTCCTCGACCTCACGGTCCACACCATCAAGCCTGTCGTCCTGACGGGCTCCATGCGGCCTTCGACGGCCATCAGTGCCGACGGGCCTTTGAACCTGTTGGAAGCCGTCCAGGCGGCGTCCTGGGCGGAATTGGGGAAATACGGCGTCGTCATCGTCATGAACAGCACCGTTCACAGCGCCCGCTTCGTCGAAAAGACCGATACGACCCATGCCGATACTTTCAAAGGCCGCCAGATGGGCTGCCTGGGCTACATGCAGGACGGCCGGACGTACTTGTACCAGCAGCCCCTGCGCAAGCATACGTGGTCGTCGGACTTGGCGTCTCCCAAAGACTTGCCGCCCGTGGCCATCGCCTATACCTATGTAGGCCTTACGGCCGATGACGTGTGCCGTCTGGCCCAGGGGAAGGCCGGTCTGGTCCTGGCCGGCCTCGGTCACGGTAAAGTGCCGGAACCGGTCTGGCAGGCCTTGCAGTCCCTCATGGCACAAGGGCTCGTCGTCGTCCGCGCTGCCCGCGCCCTGGGAGGGATGGTCACGCCGGTCCCGGCTTATGACGGGACGATTACGGCTGATTCCCTGACGCCGCAGAAGGCCAAGATCCTCTTGCAGCTGGCCCTGGCCCATACGACGGACCGGGACAAGATACAGGCCATCTTCGACACGTACTGAGCCTTTCCTTTCGCGGCGATATGCCTTCCCTAATGGGGCGGGGTGTGATAAAATAAATAAGATAAAACATAGGTATGCAATCCCTGTATCCTTTACGACACTGACATAGATAGGAGCGAATGAATCATGAATAAGTACAAAAAATTGATGGCCATTACGGCCATGACGGCAGCTCTCGGCACGTCGGCTTTCGCCGCATCCACCGGGATCACGGACATCAGCAATTATTGGGGCAAAGCGGCCATCCAGTATTTCTATAACCAGCACTACATCAGCGGCACCAACGGCCAGTTCCGCCCGAATGAAGACATTACCCGTGAAGGCGCTGCGGCCATCATCAACAACATGATCGGTGAAGATTCCAAAGTCAAGACGACGAATTTCAGCGACGTCAAAGGCCGCTGGTCTGAACGGGCCATTGCCTCGCTGGTCGACAAACAGATCATGAGCGGTTACAGCAACGGCACGTTCAAGCCGGAACAGAAGATCACCCGTGAAGAATTTGCCGTCATCGCCTACAACTACATGACCTATAAAGGCATGAGCACCCTCGAAGGCGCTGCACCTTATGCCGACGAAGCCAAGATTTCCAGCTGGGCCCGCCAGGCCGTCGATGCCCTGGCTGCTGCCGGCTATATGAAGGGCGGCAACTACAACATGTTCAACCCGAAACAGTACGTCACCCGCGGGGAAGCCGTCAACGTCCTCTACCGCATCCTGACGGGCGTCAAGGAAACGACGCAGAGCCAGGACGGCCTGGAAGCCAAGGCCTTCAAGGACATCAAAGACGTCTATGGTTCGGTCAAGGCCTTTGCCGCTGACGGCATCATGTACTGGCAGGGCGATAAGCTCCACATCGGCGTCAAGGATCCGAAGAACAAGCAGAAACTGGCCGACGCCATTGCCGCCGACAAGGATATCCCGGCTGAATCGGTCTACGTCCAGAAATCGACGTACAGCTACGACGATTATAAGAACCTCATGGCTCAGGCCGAAAAGATTTACAAGGCCACGGAAGCGACGAACGCCACCGTTTCGACCGAACCGGATTACCTCAATGAAAAGGTCGTCCTCACAGTCAGCTCCATTTCTAAAGAAACGCAGAATAATCTCAATAAAGCCCTGGGCAGTGCCCTTCGCATCGTCATTCAGTAATCGCAGCAGAGGAGGATTTTCATGGTACGGAACAAAATCATTGCCTTTCTGGCAGCCGCTGCCCTCTTGTCAGTCAGTGCCGTTTCGGCCGATGCCCCTTATACGGACCTGGACAGCCTGACCGACCGCGCTGCCGTCGATTATCTCTATGACGCACAGTGCCTGACCTTCATTACAGGGACTTCCTTCGAACCGGACCGGGTCCTGACCCGCGGCGACCTGGCCCAGCTGCTCTATAATTCGGCAGCCAACATCCCCCTGGCACCCCTCGGCGCTGCCAGCTATGGTGATGTGCCGTCCGGAACGGCGGGTGACGCCATGAACAGCGTCGCTGCCCAAGGCATCCTGGCCGGTTATGAAGACGGGAATTTCCATCCCGAAGCGCCTGTGAGCCGCGAAGAGTTCGCCGGCGTCCTGTATCGCTACTTGCAGTACAATCACCTGGCCGACCCGGATCAGGATGTCAAGCCCTACGCCGATGCCGCGTCCATCGCTCCGGCCTATGCCAAAGCCATCGACGTCCTGCACAGCAAGAACATTATGGTGCCGGCAGACAATTATTTCCGGCCCAAAGAAGGCATGACCCGGGCCGATGCGGCTCAGGTATTTTACCGGCTCATGCATTCCGATGGCGATTATACGTCCCATGTCCAGGTCGAATCGCAGGTCATCAAGGCCATCAATGCCGAATACGGCTCGGTGCCGATTTACTTCCGCAGCGGTACGATGTACTGGGATGGCGATACCCTTGTCCTGGGCATCAAGGGCGCTCCCAGCAAGTACTTGAAACAGCGCCTCCGCGATGATGTGGCTAAAACGTCGGCCGTCCAGATCCGCCGCGCCGCCTTGAGCCACAGCGATTACAGCCAGCTCATGACTAAGGCCATCCACTGCGTCGTCGACAACGAAGGCGTCCAGAACTACGTCGGCGCCCTGCCGGACTATGTCCATGAACAGATCGTCCTCACCGTCCGCCATCCCGTCAGCAAGGCCACCCTGGCCGAACTGGCCAAACGCGTCGGTACGGGACGGGTCCGCCTGGAAACGGCTCCCATTGCCGGTCAGGCTCCCATCGTCCAGGTAGCCGGACAGATGGAAGAAACAGCCGGTACGGATACGACGGCAACGACAGAAAATTCCAAAAAAGAAGTAAAGCAAGTCTACTCGACCTTACTGGACGATGCCACGACCAGTGCCATCACCTCCGTCCAGAACGACGTGATGAAGTAGTTTGGTGGCTCGTGATTCGTGGTTCGTTGTTCGTATAAAAAAAGAGAACTGTCATAAGACAGTTCTCTTTTTTACTAGCCCCTAGCCCCAGGCGGGCCGCCCTTTGGGACGGCCCCTACGAACCACGAACCACGAGCCATGAGCCACGAGCCATGAGCCACGAGCCACGAGGCCTCACACTCCGAAGAGAGCCCCCAGTTCTTCCCGCGTGTCGATGAGGTACGTCGGCTGGAGGGATTTCAGGAAGTCCCGGTCGCGGAAGCCCCAGGTGACGAGGGCGGCGTCGAGGCCGGCGTTGTCGGCGGTCTGTTTATCGACTTCCGAGTCGCCGACGTAGATGGCGTCTTCTTTGGCACAGCCCAGGCGTTTCAGGGCTTCCCAGACCATGTCCGGCGCCGGCTTTTTGCGGTACATCGGCGTTTCGCCCAGAGAGAAGTCGACGAAATCCTTGAAGTATTCGTCGTGCAGTTCGGAGACGGCGCCCTGGCCCTTATTGGAGACGATGGCCATGTGGTAGCCGGCTGCCTTCAGCCGTCCCAGGACCTGGGGGATGCCGGGGTAGGGGAAGGTCGTCGTCTGGCAACGGGCGCTGTAATAGGCGATAAATTCCTTTGTCATCGTCCGCCGCAGGGCTTCCGGCGCCTGCGGAGCGGCCTTGTCGATGAAGCCGTCATAGCCAAAGCCCAGGCAGGGCCGGATGGCCTTTTGCGTCATAGAAGGCAGGCCATGGCGGGCGAAAACGTAGTTCAGGCTTTTCGTCAATTCGTCCAGCGTATCCAGGACAGTACCGTCCATATCGAAGACGATGGCTTTATATTTTTCCATGAAAAAGACTCCTTTGATGGACAAAAAAACAATTTACTCCATTATTATACGAAAGCGTCAATTAATCGGCAATAGGTAGTAGCTCATGACGTCATCTTATGCTACAATGGGGAAAGAAGTTTGATAAAATAGAGGAGAGGATGACATGACAAACTTTTTGCCGTACGCTATCATAGCGGGCATAGCAATCGTCTTTTTTGTAATTTGTTATATTATGTATTCCGGCGGAGGACACTCCGAGAGTAGTCCCCAAACGGAGAAAAAGGGGAACACGAAGACGAAGACGCGCTACGACAGCGAGCCGCAGCCGATGCGCAGGGTCCAGCACCGCAGCCCGGCAACAGTTAAGCATGCCAGACAATTACCGAAGGAAGCGGACGACGAAGAAACAGCCCCCTTGCCGAAAGTCCCGAAAATGACCTTAGGCGAACGGCGGGAACATCCGGAAGAAACGGCTTTTGTCACGACCAAAGGAGAAGCTGTCCGCCGCAATGGCAAGATCGTCTATAAAGAAGCGCCGAAAGCCCAGGAAACACCGGTCCGTAAGGGTCCCAATGCAGATGACCTCGATGCGACCCGCGTCTTGTCACGCGATGAAATTCTGGAAGCCATGGAAAAGGTAGATAAAGAAGAAGCCGCCGCCTATAAGGCACGGGAAGAAGAAGCCAAGCTGGCCCGCCAGCGCCAGGCTGAACAGGAAAAAGAAGCCCAGGAACAGCAGCTGGCCCGCAACCGGGAACGGCGCGAACAAGCCCGCCGCGAAGCAGCTGCCGCTAAAGAAGCCGATGCCCGCCGGGAAGAACGGGCGCGCTGGGCGAAAGAAGTAGCCCAGACAGAAGAAGACAAGCCGCCTCTGGCTGATATGGCTGCCATCGTCTCGGCTGACCTGGCCGCCAAAGATGGCGGTGCAGCCCCGGTGGTAAAGAAAAAGGCTGCCCCTGCTGCTGAACCGGCAGCATCCGAACAAGAAGTGCCGAAAGATACGCACCGCAAACACATTCTCCGCGACGTCATGGCCGAAACGGCGAAAGCCGCTGGCCGGGCTGCTGCCGGGACAACCGTGGCTGCAGCCGCCTCGGAAGGGGCTAAGAAACGGGCCGTATCCGATGCGACACGGGTCATGGAAGGCCCTGTCGTCAGCGAAGGCATGAAGGCCGTCGCTTCGCAGCTGGAACAGACCCAGCGCATGGAACCGATCCACATCGATTCGGCCATGACGGCCAAGAAGAAGGCTGTCCCTGAAGAAACGATGGTCATGCCGCCTATCCGGGCCCACAAGTCCCAGGAAAAAGCGACGCCTGTCGTTAAACCGGCACCGGTCGTCAAACCGTCCCAGACGTCGTGGGATTCCAATACGTCCGGCACGGATACGCGCAATCCGTCCCTGGGCAGTGCGCCGCACTATGCGTCCATTTGGGAATCGGAAAGCACCGTCGATTCTCCCGTCGTCCGCCAGTGCGTCTCTCACTTCCTGCGCCAGTACGGCGTCGTTTCGCCGGACCTGCAGCAGCAGACGGAATACATCACGTCGGCTGCCTTCGACCAGATCGGCTGCCAGACCGATGCCGAACGGCAGCAGGCCCTGGCTCCGCTCATCGTCCAGGAAGCCTTGCAGAATGTCCAGAAAGCCTACGCCGCTCATCCCGACGACTATGTCGGTACCATTGCCCTTCAGGCTTTTTATGATATCGTTCATTGCTCGCCCATTTCGACGCGCCACCTGGTCGCCATCGATGCCTTGAAGGTCATGCCCTATTTGACCCAGGGCCATTACCAGATCCTGGCGATTCTCTTATTGTTCCTGTATTCGCGCAACTCCCACAATGTCGATAAAGATTCGTTCTGCCGCTATATCGATAAATACGTCTATCCCTTCCTGGATGGCTTCCCGACAGAACGGCCTTATTACCAGCAGCTCGATTACCTGCACTGCACGGCTTTTGAAGCCAAGGAAACACATTTTGCCGAAATCCTGTCCGATTCGTATCCGCTCTTGTTCCGCTTCCGCGGCTTTACTGAAGAAGAATTGCGCAAGGCCCTCAAGGGCCAGCGGATCCCGGACGAATTTATCGTCCCGTCCTTCAATTCGCCCCTGGTCAAACTGGCCATGGTCGACGAAAGCATGGCCAAACGCTTCTTCCGCATGACCGGCATCAACGACCGCAACATGCAGGACCATATCCTGCGCCTGGCCAAGAAGCGCCCGGCCAATTTCAGCGGCGAAGAAGCCCTGGACATCATGGAAGACATTTCGCCCGTCCTGGCCGACCTGGCCGATATCTGGGACAGCTCGCTGCTGCGCGTATCGACGCTGTCGCTCCTGGGCCTGTACTTAGCCCAGGGCTTCGTCAAGGAAATCATTGGCGAAGAATTTGATTTGTCCCGCTGGTTTGAATAAGGAGCATCGTTGTGAAGAAAATCCGTAAAGCCGTCATCCCGGCGGCCGGGTTCGGCACCCGTTTCCTGCCGGCGACGAAGGCGACGCCGAAAGAAATGCTGCCTATCGTCGATAAGCCGACAATCCAGTATATCGTCGAAGAAGCCCTGCAGAGCGGCATCGAAGAAATCCTCATCATCAGCGGCCATGCCAAACGGGCCATTGAAGACCACTTCGATACCAATCCGGGCCTGGAACTGCACCTGGAAGAAAGCCATAAGATGGGGCTTTTGAACATGGTCCGCAGTATTTCCGAAATCAATATCCACTATATCCGTCAGAAACACATGCGGGGCTTAGGCGATGCTATCCTTTGCGCCCAGTCCTTCATTGCTGACGAACCCTTCGCTATCCTTCTCGGCGACGACGTCGTCTACAACGAAACCAATCCGGCCCTGCGCCAGATGATCGATTTGTACAACGACCTCGACGCGACCATCCTGGGCTGCCAGGAAGTCCCCTTGGAAAAAGTATCGTCTTACGGCATCGTCCAGGGGACGCCTGTCGAAGGGCAGGGCATCCTCAAGGTCAACCGCGTCGTCGAAAAGCCGGCCATCGAAGAAGCGCCGAGCCGGACCGCCGTCCTCGGCCGTTATATCGTCACGCCGGACATCTTTGAAGTCCTGTCCCATACCCGGCCGGGCAAAGGCGGGGAAATCCAGCTCACCGATGCCTTGCAGACCATGGCCAGCCGGGAAGCGGTCTATGCCTACTGCTTTGAAGGCAAGCGCTACGACGTCGGCGATAAACTGGGCTTTTTGAAAGCCAACGTAGAATACGCCCTGCGCCGGCCCGACCTGGCCGCCCCGTTCCGCCAGTTCCTGAAGGAAGTCGTTCGTGGTTCGTAGGGGCCGTCCTGGAAGGCGGCCCGCGTGAATCCTGTGTAAAACGTTATAGCTTGTAGTGGGTGGCTCGTGGTTTGTGGCTTGTGTTCGTGGCTCGTGCTCGTGGCTCGTGTTCGTGGCTCGTGGTTCGTGGCTCGTGTTCGTGGCTCGTGGCTCGTGGTTCGTGGTTCGTGGCTCGTGTGGCTCGCGGCTCGTAGGGGCCGTCCTGGAAGGCGGCCCGCGTGAATCCTGTGTAAAACGTTATAGCTTGTAGTGGGTGGCTAAAAATTTAAAGCCATCCGCTAGCCACTAGCCACTAACTGCTAACCACTAAAAAAGGGGCTGTCGCACGAAGGTTTTTGCCATCATGCGAGGGCCCTTTTTCTTAAATGTTTGAGGTTTGATGTATGACGTTTGAGGCGATGGCTTTTAAATTTTGTCCCCTCCACATCAAACTTTCAACTTCAAACTTCAAACTCAAAAAGGGCTTGTCGTCATGCGACAAGCCCTTTTTTTACGACGACTATAAACTGCACGAAAATAGTATTGATTGAATGAAAAGGCCATGCTATAATAGGCTCAGAAAGAAGGGATTCCTATGAAAATTGAAGAAGGTACAATTATTTCTATAAAAGAACAAGGCACGGCCGAAATCAAGGTCGGCCGCCATTCTGACTGCATCGCCTGCGGTGCCTGCGAAGGGGCTGAAAACATCGTTGTTACCGCTGTCGACCCGTTGGGCGTCAAAGTCGGCCAGCACGTCAAATTTGAATTTCGCGATGTCAACATCGTCATCGGCGCTTTCATCTGTTTCGTCATGCCGCTCCTGGTCTGCGCAGCCGGTGCCTTTGCCGGCCACTTCCTGGCCCTGGCCCAGGGCTTCGATACGGTCCAGACTGCTGTTATCGGCGGCATCATCGGCTTTCTCATCGGCGCCGTCGGCGTCAAACTCTTCGACCGCTCCCTGTCGAAAGATATAAATTCCAAGCCGAAGATCATCGAAATCTGTTCGGGGAATTAAGAAGGACAGGCGCCTGACGGCGCCGTCCGTGCGGGGCTGCTGTATAAGGGAATCCTCCTTTATAGGCAGCTCTTTTTTACTGGTCCTATGTCAAGATTTCGGACAAATTAAATTGAGGTTTTTCGTTTCTTAGATTCCCAGACGCATATTATGTTTCTGGAAATCAGCATACAGCTTTTCATAGTCATCCGGTGACATGTAGTTGCAATGGCTATGAATGCGTACGGTGTTGTAAAAGGTATTGATGTATTCAAACACCAACAAGTACGCTTGCTGATAATTTTGAATCTTGAAGCGATTGAGCCATTCCCGTTTAATCAGGGAGTGGAAGGATTCGATGCAGGCATTGTCCCATGGATAGCCTTTCTTCGAATAGCTGCGGCGCATTTGGGATGTCTCCCGAATATATGCCTGCGAAACATACTGGCAGCCACGGTCCGAATGGATAACCAACAGCTGTCCGGGTTTCCGGCATTGTTTGGCTTCCTGCAGCATCTTGACGATGCCGGCGACGTCCAGATTACGGGCCAGATTCCAGGCGATGATTTTCCTGGAGAACAAATCCATAATGCTTTCCAAATAGACGAAACCTTCAGCTGTCCAGATATAGGTGATGTCGCTGCACCATACTTGATCCGGTTCTTCAGGATTGAAGCATTCCTGAAGGATATTCACCAGCGCCACGTCAAAGTCACTGTTACGGGTCGTTACGGTGTAATGCTTTACCCAGCAGGCCTGAATGCCCATTTGCCGCATGTATACGCCAACTGTGCGTTCAGAGATACTGTCCCCGTTCTGCTGCATAACTTGGGCAATCTTCGGGGCTCCGTAAATCTGCTTGGAATCGTCGTAGATAGTTTGAATCTTTTTCTTCATCTCCTTGCGGTGCTGGGCCTGTTTCGATGGTTTGCGCGCCGCCCAGTCATAATATCCTGAAGAAGAAACGTCGAGTTCAGAAAGCACTCCGGACACCGAAAAACGACGTTCTGCCTGATGGGCATTTTCGGCTTCTTCCTGGACACTGCGATAGATGGCAATGGTCATTTGTCCAGAATGCTGATAGCTTTTTTTAGGACATTCAACGCATCCTTCGCATCCCGCAGTTCACGCTGCAGACGGGCGATTTCCTTAGCTTCATCCGAAGCATAGTTGCCGGAACCACGATAAGGCATTTCGCCATTGTCCTTCAGCTGCTTTTGCCAACGGGACAAGGTTTGTGGAGCAATACCTAGATTCGTAGCACAGCCAACCAAGCCGAGTTCCCGATGTTCATGATAATATTTAACTGCGTTGATTTTGAATTCTTTGTTGAATTTTGCCATACTGAGGCCTCCTTAGTTAATCCTATTGTACCACCATTAGGAACCTCAGTTTGACTTGTCCTATTTATATGCTAACACCATACACGGTTTGCCGTGGTTCGTTTGCCGTAATGGAAAACGGGCTCGCTGGCGCATCGCCTTTACTAAAAGCAACCCCTCAGTCAGCTGTGCTGACAGCTCCCCTATTAGAGGAGCCTTGTTTACTGAAAGCCTCCCCTAATAGGGGAGGTGCCGCGAAGCGGCGGAGGGGTTGCTTTTAATGGTAGCGATGCGCCAGCGAGCCCGTTTCGTAAACGAACCACGCCAAACGAACCACGGCGCCCGCTTATGGGCGCCCTTCACTGCCCGTCCGGCAGCGTATCGGCGAGGCTGAAGCTGGTGCCGTCGTTGAGGGTGATAGCCGTGATGTGGAGTTCACCAGTCATGCCGTCCAGGTTTTGCGAACGGATCAGGCTGTATTGCGAAGGAATGAGGGGATTGAGGAGAAACTGGCTTTCGTGGGTCCTCTTTTCAGCCGATGTCGACAGGCGCAGGGGCGACGTGTAGAGGACGGCTTTATCGCTGTCCCGGCGCAGGGTATAGACGGCTTTGATCGCAGCGATGTCGCTGCGGTCCTTGCGGAAGACCGGCGTATAGCTCAGGCGCAGGAAGGTACGGCCCTGGCCGCTGACAATCTTGGACGACACGTTGCGGACGGTCATGATGGCGTCGATTTTTTTCTGGGTCGGTTCATTGTACTCGTCCAATTCCTGCTTCATGACCTCCCGCAAGTCGTTGAGGAAGGCTGCCGGGTCGGCCAGGCCTGTGATCATCCAGGTCTGGGACGGCGTCTGTTCCAGCGTGACCGTGCAGGGGACGGTGGCGCCCAGGCGGTCATTGTACAAGTAGAGCTTGACTGTCTTGCCCTGGCTCCAGTCGGCACTGTCGAGATGCCAGCCGGCCAGGGGGATGGAGAGGCCGGCGCTTTTCAAGGTGCGCTGCAGGTTATCACCTGTCTTTTTGTATTCGTCGTTGTCCGTATTGCCCGTCAAAGTCCAATCCAGGTACAGGTCGGCTGTGGTGACGAAAGAAGACCGCAAAGGCGAGCGGACGAGGTTCAATAAAAAAGCTTCGTCCGTGCTGTCCGACGTATGGGATACGAGGGCATCGAAGAACTGGCCGCTCAGGGCTTCTTCGTCGACGTGCTGGCTGAAAGTTTCGATATCGCCGCTGTGGGCGGCGCGGATGACCTGGGCGACGGCATAATCCGGCGTTTTCATATATATGTGGTGGTAGGCGGCGACTGCGGCGATGAGGCAGCCCATGAGGACGACCAGGGCCAGGAAGACGCTGCCATCCCATAAGGTGAGTACTCGTTTTCTCATAGATTATCCTTCCTTACTGAGCGAAATTCCGTTTTCCTCATTATACCACAGTCTGTGCTGGGCGTTCAGCTTTTCCGCTCATCTGCCGCAGGTTACCAAAATATGGTATAATGAATATGTTATCAGCGAAAGAAAAGGAGCGTGATTCCTGTGGTTACGTTACACGATGTAAAATCAGGGGATTCCTATGAAGTCAAGGAAGGGGTGACGCTGCAGCAGGTCTGCGAACAGTATTGCCAGCACGGCGATATGCCCATTGCAGCCGCCTTGTACAATAATGAATGTGTCGGCCTCCAGACCAAGGTCGACCAGGGCGGCGATGTCGACTGGCTGCCCATCAATACGATGGAAGGCAACCAGTGCATTATCCGCACGGCCATTTTCCTCTTGGTCCGCGCCGTGAGTGATCTCTATCCCGACGGCAAAGTCCTGGTCAAACACGCCTTGCGCAAGGCCTTGTACTGCGAATTGGAAATCGGTCATACCGTCACCGTTCACGACGTAGAGATCATCAAGAAGCGCATGCACGAAATCGTCGAACAGGATGAACCGATTTCCCAGGTCATCGCCAGCGCCGAAACGGCTATGGAAATGTGCCGCAACCGCCATATGACGCGGGAAGCGGAACTCCTGCGCCACGTCGACGTCACCCATATCATGGCCTATCAGTGCGGCCAGACCTTCGATTACTACATGGGGCCCCTCCTGCCCAGCATGGGCTATGTGACCTGCTTCAACCTGCGGTCCTATGCACCGGGCGTCATCTTGGAAACGCCGACGGTAGACAATCCGAACGAACTGCCGGAATACAAGGAAATCCCAAAAATGGCCCGGCTCTTCCTGGATGCCGAAGAATGGGGGCGCATCGTCCGCTGCGAATACGTCTACGACCTGAACCACTATATCGAGGAAGGCAACATCCAGGATATGGTCGACATGGCCGAAGCCCTGCAGGAAAAGAAACTGGGCCAGATTGCCGACTACATCGTCAGCCGCCGCCCGAAAATCAAAGTCGTCCTCATCGCCGGGCCGTCGTCAGCGGGCAAGACGACGTTCTGCAAGCGCCTGACGACGCAGCTCCGCGTCAATGGCCTGCGGCCCATCGGCATTTCCCTGGACGACTACTTCTATAACCGCGAAGATACGCCGAAGAACCCCGACGGCAGCTATGACTTCGAATCACTGCGGGCCATCGACGTGCCCCTCTTCAACCAGCAGATCGACGACCTCAACCAGGGCAAGGAAGTCCATCTGGCCCGCTTCGACTTCGTCACGGGCCATCGCCATTTCGACGAAAAGCCGGTCGTCCTGGAGAAAGGCCAGCCCATCGTCGTCGAAGGCCTCCACGCTTTGAACGATTCCCTGACCTACATGCTGCCGCGCTATGAAAAGGTCAAGATTTCTCTGGGCGTCCTGACGCAGATACGCATCAACGACCACAACCGCATTTCCACGTCTGATACGCGCATCATCCGCCGCATGGTCCGGGACCAGCAGTTCCGCGACCGCGGGCCCATGGCGACCATGGATATCTGGGCCGACGTCCGCCGCGGCGAAGAAAAGAACATCTATCCTTATCAGGAAGATGCCGATACGATTTTCAACACGGCCCTGCCTTATGAACTGGCCGTCCTCAAGCCTTATGCCGAACCGCTCCTGGAATCGATCGACAAGGACAGCGTCCATTACGCCGAAGCCCGTCGCCTCCTGCGATTCCTCAAGCCCTTCAAGAGCATCGATTCGTCCGTCGTACCGCCCAATTCGCTGCTGCGCGAATTCATTGGGCCAGACCGGAAAAAATGATTGACAAAGCCTAATGAGATAGATATAATAGTATAGTCGAGGTAGAAATATGAAACTACAAGTCGAAGAAGCACTAAAAGAAGTTGGGAAGTCTTTCCCCTTTTCTTTTGAATGTCCGGCTGCCGAGCTAGGTGAAGTGGATGACCTTCCTTGGAAGGATGCCACAGTAGTTGTGGACGGGGCTTATTGGTTCGATGGCAACCACATGGTAGTACAGGGAACCATAAAGACCACCGGCATGTACACCTGCAGCCGCTGCCTGTCACCGGTATCGGTGGATCGGAATGAAACACTGTCTGAAGTCTATGGTACGGAAGCAGAGCTTCCCGAGGACGTATTGCCCTATAATGGGGAATACATCGATTTGACGGAGACAATTAGAGAAACGTTGATCCTCAGCGAGCCCATGAGGGTTTTGTGCCGGCCAGACTGCAAAGGGCTTTGTCCGCAGTGCGGTGCAAACCTGAACGACGGACCCTGTAGTTGTCCTACCGACAAGATTGATCCGAGACTGGAAGTCTTGGCTCAATTATTACGATCCAAAGAAGAGCGCTAGAAATAACGTACCATGTGATTTAAGGAGGTGCAGAACATGGCAGTACCGAAGAACAGATTATCCCAGACTCGTCAGAAGATGCGTCGCGCAAACTGGAAATTGACCGCACCGGGTTATGTAGAATGCCCGCAGTGCCACGAAGCAATGATGCCTCATCATGTATGCCCGACTTGCGGCTACTATAAAGGCAAACAGGTTGTCAACAACACAACAGCTGAATAAGAGCATGATATAAAAAGGAGCTGTCCCTACGGGACAGCTCCTTTTTGTGGTTCGTTTGGCGTGATTCGTTGGTCGAAGGGAAGGGCACTTGACGGAGCCAACAGGTGCCTACTGCTCTTCGCCCACTCGCGCCCGCAGAGCCTCCAGAAAGGCTTCGCACGAGCGGGAGAGGAGGCGGTATTTCTTCCAGGCGACGAGAGACGAGACTTCAAAGGGAGGGTCCAGAGGCAGGAAGACGAAGTCCGGACTTTGCTGGTGTTCCAATTTATCGAGGCAGAGAAGATTGGTGATTCCTTGCCGGACTAAGACATTGACGTTGCAGGAGAGGTCCATGGTGCCGACAATGGTTAGCTTTTCAGGCGTGACCTTGCCTTGTGACCAAGCAACCAAATCGAAAGAACGATTCGTGTGCCGTGACGAAACCATGAGTGGCATCTGTGTAATCATTTCCGGTGTCACCTTGCCTGCATCTGCCCAGGGACCATGGGCACTGGTAACGACGCCTAACTTATTTTTTCCCGGCAGGCGCAGGTATTCATACTTTTCGGCGTGGAAAGGCTCTATGAAGAGCGCAAAATCAAGAAGCCCGTGTTCCAGTTTTTCCTGAATCGTATCGGCATTGCCCGTCCAGAGTTCGATGGTCAGGCGCGGATTGTCCCGGCGCAGCTCGGCGAAGGTCTCCGTCAGGTAATGAATCAGGTGCGTAATGCCGGCGCCGATGCGGATGTTGCCGGAAAGGTCCGTATTGTCGTCGCGGATTTCTTCTTCCGTCTGGTCGACGAGGGAGAGGATTTCTTCGGCTCGCTGACGCAGGTGGACCCCTTCTTCGGTCAGGACCGTGCTGCGGTTCGTGCGAGTGAAGAGCTTTTTGCCTAATTCTGCTTCGAGATCGGCCATCTGCCGCGACAGCGTCGGCTGCGTGACGTGCAGGACGTTGGCAGCTTCGGTCATATTTTCTTCTCTGGCGACAGCCAAGAAGTAATGCAGCGTACGTAATTCCATAATGATTCCTCCTTTTTCCTTATTGTAAATCTCTTTCGTCGCATCTGCAATAAAAAAAATACATATCCAATACTAATTTATAAGCATTTTACATTTCATACTTTTTTTGGTAAGATAAGAGCATGAAATGAATTGATTCTGGTATTTACAGAAAGGATGAAGAAGACTCATGTTAGGGAATTTCACATACTGCAATCCGACGAAACTCTATTTTGGCAAAGATGCACTGGAAAACCTCCACGGCGAACTGCAGAAATACGGTAAGAAAATCGTCCTGGTCTACGGCGGCGGCTCGATCAAGAAGAACGGGATTTATGATGACGTCGTCAAAATCCTGCAGGACGAAGGCAAGGACGTAGCGGAAATCGCCGGCGTCATGCCCAATCCGACAATCCATAAGCTGCGCGAAGGCATCGACATCGCAAGAAAGCACGGTGTGGACCTCATCCTCGCCGTCGGCGGCGGTTCCGTCATCGACTATGCCAAGGCCCTGGCCGTCTCCGTACATTGCGACGAAGATCCGTGGGATAAATATTTCATCCGCTTCGAAGAACCGAGCTGTGACATCGTCCCTGTCGGCGATGTCCTGACCATGGTCGGCACGGGCTCTGAAATGAACGCCGGTTCCGTCATTACCTATCCGGAAAAGAAACTGAAGATTGGCCATGTCTTTGCTGACGAAAGCGTCATGCCCCGTTTTTCCATCATGAATCCGGTCTACACCATGACCCTGCCGAAATATCAGATGATTGCTGGCATCTATGACATCTTCAATCACATCTGCGAACAGTATTTTTCCGGTGAAGACGACAATACCAGCGACTATCTGGCCGAAGGCCTCATGCGCAATGTCATCGAAGCCAGCCGCAAAGCCGTCGTCGATCCGACGGATTACGAAGCACGCTCCAATCTGATGTGGGACGCCACCTGGGCTCTGAACACGCTCATCGCCAAGGGGAAATCGACGGACTGGATGGTCCACATGCTGGGCCAGGCCGTCGGTGCCTGCACGAATGCCACGCACGGCATGACGCTCTCTGCCGTGTCCCTGCCGTATTACCGCTTCATCATGAAAGACGGTCTGCCGAAATTCGTCCGCTTCGCCAAAGCCGTATGGAATGTCGATGCCGACGGCATGAGCGATGAAGAAATCGCCGCAGCCGGCCTGGAACGCATGAAGACCTGGATGCAGGAACTCGGCCTCGTGCTCCACATCAAAGAACTCGGTGCGACAGAAGACATGCTCGATGACCTTGTAAACGGCACGCTGATCCTCGACGGCGGCTATCGAGTCCTGACCAAAGACGAAATCAGGGATATCTTCCGGCAGGCCATGTAAGGGAAGGGAACGTGTTTTACGTCTAACTGCTGCATCATAGTGAAAAAAGTAAATATCCAAGACGTGCCTGTGGCCGTCCGTAGTCCGGAAATTGCGGAATCGTTCATCGTTCATCGTTGGCGAAACGGGTTCGCTGACGCATCGCCTCGGACTCAGATGGCGCTGCGCGCCTTTAGACTCAGGATTATATTACGACCATGCGCAGTCCGTCATAAATTCCGTGACGATGCCATTATTCTGGGCGGGATTGCCAAGCGCAATCCCCTACGAAATCGCATACAGGCGATATTAAATAATTATACGGCCGTAGGGGCGCCCATAACCGGGCGCCCGCGTGAATCCTGGGCATAGCCGGAATTTATGACATGTGGCACACGGTCGTAATGCAATCCGGAATTTCAGGATGCGCAGCATCCATCTGAGTCCGAGAAATGTCATTAAAAATAGATTAAACTTTTTGAGCTGACCCCCAATTGTTAGACCTAACATCTAACGATTGGGGGTCACATCATGTCGTGGCTCCTATTTATCTTTTCCCGCCAGAAGACTCCCACCTCTTAGGTGGGGGATGAATGGCGGTGCTTGAGTGGGTTCAATGCCCGTAAAAAGCACAAAAACGCTGTAACTCATCTTGAAAATCATCACTATTTCCCACATAATAATCATATAATAAAAAAGGAGGTGAAAAATGTGTATCTTACTCAATCAAATGTCATCAGAAATCTTTCCAAAGAAGACTATGCCATGCTGCGGGAGATGTGCCAATACAGCAATAACCTCTACAACGTGGCTCTCTACAACATCAGGCAATACTATTTCCAAGCGAAGAAGTTCTTGAAATACGAAGAAAATTACCATGTCTGCAAGGAAAACGAAAACTACGGTCTGTTGCAGGCTGGCGTGTCTCAGCAGATATTGAAGGTGGCTGACCGCAGTTTCAAGTCATTCTTCAATCTCATAAAAAAGGCAAAATCAGGAGAATATCGCTTCAAGGACATCAAAATGCCTCACTATCGGGAAAAAGGCGGCATGTTCAACCTGATTCTTTCCACGAACGCCATAAACGTAAAAGATGGATTCTTGACGATTCCCATGAGTCGGGGATTTTCTAAACGGCATGGCCGTAAGCCAATCAAAATCCCTTTCCCTGCAAGACTGAAAGAAAAAACTATCAAGGAAGTCCGTATCTGCCCCGTATATAATGGCAGATACTTCAAAATCCAGTATTGCTATCTTCAGGAGAAAGAACCTCAAGACGTTTCACCGGACAATGTCCTTGCTATCGACATCGGTCTTGAAAATCTGGCAACTTGCGTGACCAACACCGGGACGGCGTTCATTATGGACGGGCGTAAACTTAAATCAATCAACCAGTATTGGAACAAGCAGAAAGCCTACTATCAGGGGATTGCCGACAAACAAGGACAGAAGAAAACGCACAGGCTCTATGCCTTAGCAAGAAAACGTAACAATCGGACACAGGACTACCTCCGCAAGATTGCCCGCTATATCATCAACTACTGTATCGAACACCATATCGGAACCATCGTCTGCGGTTATAACGGTGACTTTAAACGTAGTATCGACCTGGGTAGGATAACCAACCAGCAGTTTACGCAAATCAGTTTCGGTAATCTGCGTGAAACACTGGAAGGACTTTGCGAGCGTTACGGTATGCGATATATCGAACAGGAAGAATCTTACACTTCTCAAGCAAGTGGCTTGGATTTGGACGATATTCCTGTCTATAATCCTGAACAGCCGTATACTGGCACGTTTAGTGGGAAGCGTATCCACCGTGGCTTGTACCAGTTCGCCGATGGCAGGATGGCCAACGCGGATGTGAATGGAGCATACAACATACTCCGTAAAAGTAAGCAGAACTTCGATTTCGAGGGACTGTGTAAGGGGCTTTTGGACAGCCCTTTGAGAATAAGGATATCCTGACAGCTAACTCCTTTGGGATAGGTTGTCAGGCGTTAGTCCATGTATCAAACTTCTCAAGAATCTCCCGCTTCTATAAGCGGGAGAGGTTCAAATTCTGTATTCCTTAAACAATTTTTCTTGGAATTCTGCATCTTCCGTAGCTTTCGTCGCATCATCGTAACGTTTTTCCTTCAACAATAAACTCATCAATTAAAGGTTTTTACCATCATACAGGCACCTTTTTGTACGTCGTTTGTCGTGATGTTTAAAACTTTTAATAATTTGCCGTACGGGAGACATCGCTTTTCTTATATTTGTGAGAATTTTCGACGGACGATGAACGAACTACGATGAACGAACTACGATGAACGTTCGCCAGCCACGGACTGCGAACGGCCAACTGCGGACTGCGGCGCCGCAGGCGCCTACTCCCCATGAAATACATAAATAGAATATCCAGCTCTATTCTATAAGCATTTCACATTTCATTTATCGATTGTTACAATGAAACTGTAAAGAATTAAGGCTTTTGGTTTTCGGAATGAAGGAGCATGACGATGAAGAAGATGCTGATTGTTTATTATAGTTGGAGCAATGGGAATACCGCGAAGATTGCAGCTCAGCTGCAGCGGGTTGCCGGCACTGACATGGAACGAATTGAAACGCTTCATCCCTATGAAGGCAGATATGACGATGTCGTGGCTCAGGGCCAGCGGGAAGTGAACAGCGGCTTCATGCCGGAAATCAAGGCCCTGCCGTATGATCCGGCGGATTATGACGTCATTGCCGTAGGTACGCCTACTTGGTGGTATACGATGGCGCCGGCGGTCAAGTCTTTTTTTGCGGATCATGATTTCAGCGGCAAGCAGGTCATCCTTTTCCAGACCCACGGCGGCTGGCCCGGCCATACGCTGAAAGATATGGAAAAGGCCTGCCGGGGCGCGTCTTTCGGTCCGTCGCTGGCGGTACAGTTCGATTCGACCGGCGGCAGTAAGTTGGTGACAGCTGCACAGGACATCGATGATTGGATTGAGGAAGTGAAGCAGTGTTTATAGGAGAAAGCAGGTACTATGAAAAACTAGGCTTTTAATATTTGCCGTACGTATTCCTGAAACTAAATTATAGGCATTTCACATTTCACAGAAACCTTGGTAAGATAAGAGTGTAAAGAAAACAAGGTCTCAGGAGGTAGATGCCATGGATGAAAAAGTACGGCAGAACCTGGTCGATGCGGGCTGCTCGGAAGGCTTCATTGACGACTATGCAGCAGCGGGCAGCGGCAGTGAACAGCTTTGCCGCCTGCGGCAGCATCGGAAAGAACTGCTCCGCCGCATACATGACGGCCAGCGCCAGCTCGATTGTCTTGATTATTTGATTTATCAGGTGAAAAGAGGAAAGTCATGAATTTAGAAGAAATCAAAAAGAACGGTCCCTTTGCCATCGGCGGGGAAAATGTCGATTACGCCCAGTATTTCGACGGTACGAGCTATCTCAATATGATCTCACTGAAGCAGGTCGTCGTCGGCAATGTGACTTTTGAAGCGGGCTGCCGCAATCACTGGCACATCCATCATGCTACAAAAGGCGGCGGCCAGATGCTCCTGGTCACGGCCGGCCGCGGCTGGTATCAGGAATGGGGCGAACCGGCCCAGGCGCTCCATGCCGGCGACGTCGTCCACATCCCGGCCAACGTCAAGCATTGGCACGGTGCCGCCAAGGACAGTGCCTTCCAGCATCTGGCCATCGAAGTCGACGGGACCGATACGAGTACGGAATGGTGTGAAGCCGTCAAGGAGGCTGATTATGAAGCTCTTCCGTAAGCCGTTGTTAGCAGCCGGGCTCATCGCCCTGGCCGGGATAGGATTTTTGGGAACAGGAGATGCATTTGCCATGAATACAACTGATAATCAGCCGAAAAAAGCCGTTAAAATTGTCCAGACCGCAGGGCGGCAGCAGCTGGGAAACTTTGCCCCCGATTTTGCCCGTTATAATGACGACATCCTCTTTGGTGAAGTGTGGAGCAAGAACGATGTCCTGCCCCTCAAAGAACGGAGCATCGTCACCGTGTCGGCCCTCATCGCCCAGGGCATTACTGACAGTTCTTTGAAATATCATATGGAAACAGCCAGGAAAAATGGCGTCACTAAGGACGAAATGGCCGAAATCATTACGCAGCTCGCCTTTTACAGCGGCTGGCCCAAAGCCTGGGCTGCCTTTGGCTATGCCAAAGAAGTATATAGTGAAAATATTAAATAAAGTGTAATTTTTGAGAAAGGATCTGAGTTAAATGATGAAGAAAATTTTAACGCTTGCCTTGAGCAGCCTCATGGTCCTGGGCCTAGCTGCCTGTGGAAATACAAACAGTGCAGATACGTCTTCAAACACATCGAAAAAGACGGATACGGCGGCCCAGGCTCCGGCCAAGGGCAATGGCAAGACGTTGGTCGTCTATTATTCGGCTGGCGGCCATACGAAGAACGTCGCCAATTATATCGCTAAAGCGACCAACGGCGACGTCATGGAACTGAAACCGGTCCAGGACTATACGGAAGCGGACCTGGACTATAATAATCGGGACAGCCGCGTCTATCGCGAACACGATGATGCCAGCCTGCGCGACATTCCCTTGGTCAAGGATAAGGCCGACAACTGGGAAGGCTATGATACGGTCTTTATCGGGTATCCTATTTGGTGGGGCATCGCTGCCTGGCCGGTAGATACTTTTGTCAAGCACAATGACTTCAGTGGCAAGACGGTCATCCCCTTTGCCACGTCGGCCAGTTCGGGCCTCGGCGACAGCGGCAGACAGCTGCAACAGATGGCTGGCACGGGCAGCTGGCTGGAAGGCAAGCGTTTCCCGTCCAATGTGTCGGAAAGTACGGTTCAGCAGTGGGTTCAGAGCCTGAATCGCTGATAGAAAAAGAAGGAGGTTGTCTGAATAAGGCAGCCTTCTTTTTTATTTAAATAATCATAGCAAAAAAGCATTGATTAACAAAGTTCATAGGTATTTGTTATTCAATAGATAGCAAAGTATACTGTAATCAAGCAATAGAGAGTTTCAAAAGTGTTGAAAAAGGAGAATGTAACATGAAAAAACATCAGAAAGCCTTATTAATAGCGGCTGCTTTATGGGTGAGTACCTTTCCCTTTTCTGGATTCGGCACGGGTGCCGCATATGCGGCGACACCGGCAGCGGTTTTGCAGGCGAGATCGCAGATGAAACAGTCTTCCATCAGCGAATTAACGAATGATACACGGGTATTCAAGGTTGACCCCAAGATTGAAGCGAAGAATGTCCGCTTTCAGAACCGTTATGGTTTCGACATCGCTGGCCACCTTTATTTGCCGAAAAATTTCGATGCCCAGAAGCAATATAAGGCCGTCGTCGTTTCGGGGCCTTTCGGCGCTGTCAAAGAACAATCTTCCGGCTTATATGCTCAGGAAATGGCAAAACACGGATATGTTGCTGTCGCCTTTGATCCGTCCATGACTGGAGAAAGCGGGGGCACGCGCCGTAATATGGCTTCGCCTGATATCTTTGTAGAAGATTATAGTGCTGCTGTCGATTTCATCAGTAATTTGAAATTCGTCAATCCCGATAAAGTAGGGGCTATTGGCATCTGTGGTCTGTCCGGTATGGCCCTGACGGCTGCTGCCAATGACACGCGCATCAAAGCCGTCGCAACTTCAGCGATGTATGATATGTCCGACAGTATCCGCAATCACTATCAAGGAGATTACTATACGCCGGAACAGCGGGAAAAAGTGAAGGAACATTTGGCTGTTATGCGGGACAAAGAAGCCAAAGAAGGGCAGGCTATCCCGGGCTCGCATGAACTGGATGCGCAGGGACATATCATTTCTCATGATACGATGTTTCCAGACAAACTGCCAGCCGATGCAAATAGTGTAGTGAAAGGATTTTATGATTATTACGTAGGGCGGGCATATCATCCGCGGTCCATCAACTCCAATACACTGGCCTGGGATTCGACAACGCCGTATGGATTCTTCAACTTCTCTCTCATGGAACACATTGATGAAATCAGCCCGCGTCCGGTCCTGCTCATTACCGGTGAGAAAGCTCACTCGAAATACTTTGCCGATGCGGCGTATGCTAAATTAAAGGCTCCGAAACGGGAAATCGTTGTTCCCGGGGCTACGCATACCGATTTATATGATCAGATGGATAAGATTCCTTTTGCCGATTTGGTCCAATTTTTTGACGATGCCTTGAAATAAAAGTAAGCACCTTAGAAAGGATCCTTCATATGTTATCTTTGTCGCAAGCCTTGAAACGATGGAGCCGGGAGCCGGTCATCGGTACGACAGCAGACGAAATTGAAACCATGCGCTTTTACAGCCGGCAGGCGCAGAAGATTCTCATGGAAATCAATACACAGTACCATGAACCGGAAGTACTGCGCCAACTTTTTTCACGGCTCATCGGCCGTCCTGTCGATGATACATTTGCCTTCTTTCCACCGTTTTATACGGATTTTGGCAAGAATATCCATCTTGGCAAGAATGTCTTCTTCAATAGCGGCTGCAAGTTCCAGGACCAGGGAGGTATTTTCATCGGCGATAATGTCCTCATTGGACATAATGTTGTCCTAGCTACGCTCAATCATCATCCAGCCCCGGATAAACGGAGTGAGCTCATGCCGGGCCGGATCGTCCTGCATGAAGGCGTCTGGATTGGGGCTAATGCGACCATAACAGCTGGGGTCACTGTCGGTCGTTATGCCATCGTCGCAGCCGGTGCCGTCGTGAACCGGGACGTCCCACCGTATACTGTCGTCGGCGGCGTACCGGCTCGCTTTATCAAAAACATTGAACAGTGAGGTTTTATAGCTGGCGTATTTTTTCTGCCTCTTCCTTCAAGAGATGGATGAATTGCTGGGTCCCTTTGGAGAATAATTGGAATCGTTTCCATACGATGAACAGGGTATCCTCCAACACCGGGTCCAAGAGGCGGAAGCAGAGCGCCGGGTCATAGGGTGGCACGTTGATGATTTTTTCCAACATGATGCAGGACCCCAGCCCTTCGCGGACCATGAGGGATGCATTATAGGCCAGATTGTAGGTTGCCTGGATGTTCAATTCGGCAAAGGGCTTTTTTATCCATGTCTGCAATTTATTGCCATGGCTGTTGGCTTGCAATACCTGCTGGGACAGGATGAGATTTTCCGACCATAAATCTTGTGGCCGGATTGCCTCCCTGGCTGCCAGCGGGTGGCTGCGCTGCAAAAGAAGGCCCCAGTGATCGGTGTATGGGCAGGGCAGGACCTCATATTTTTCCGTATCGACATGACCGTAGACGACGGCGATGTCGATGAGTCCTTTGTCGAGGGCTTCCATGATGGCCTGTCCATCGCCACTGGTAACGTGGAAATGGAGGTTCTTGTAGTGGCTTTGCAGTTTATGGGCAGTCTGCATGATGAAGCGGACACTGTCGGATTCAGCCGAACCGATGCGGATGTTTCCGTTTAGTTCCGTATCGTCACTGCGCAGTTCCTGTTCCGTATGGCTGGCTAAAGACAGGATTTCTTCAGCCCGCTTTTTCAGGAATAGGCCTTCCTCGGTGAGCGTAATGCGACGGGGGCCGCGGATCATCAGTTCTTTTCCCAGCATCTCTTCCATGTCACGCAACTGCCGTGACAGTGTCGGCTGGGACAAGTGCAGGGCTTCGGCTGCGTGGGTAATGCTTTCTTCTCGGGCGACGGTGAGAAAATAATTGAGTACCCGTAAATCTAACATCATTATCAATCCTTTCCTGGTAGATGAATCTCTTCTTTCAGGCCTTTCAAAAAGGCTTCGCACGTCGGCGACAGGAGCTGGTGTTTTTTCCAGGCTGCGAGACATGAGACGGTGACGGCTATATTCGCCGCACCGGTCATATTCTGTTCCCTGGCGACGGCCAGGAAGTATTGCAGGGTCCGTATTTCCATGATGTCACTCCTATAGGCTGATTTTTCTTTAGTATACGCCTTTTGGAAGGGCCTTACAATAAAGGTGTCATATCATAAATGACATGGAACTGTAACCGTTCTTGAGTTGTTGTTTGTCCTTCTCCGGAGTATAATAAATCGTACTTTCTGATTTGTTTCTTCGGGGGAGGATTTTTTTATGGATTACATTGTCAATACGTTTACTTATGAGCTGGAACACGGCGGGCCGCACGTGCATTTCCTGGCCTTTATTTTATTTATCATCATCGGCATCGCCATCCTGCACGGCGTCTTCCGGGGCGTCATCGAGGTATTGAGCCGCGTGACGAAAGTCCCGCGGGACAGCTGGCGCAATGTCTTCCGCTTCATGCCGACCCTGCTGGGCATCCTCCTGGGAATCCGTCTGACCAAGGATATCCTCAATCTGCCCGATTTCGTCCAGCATATCTTGTCCTATCATTATCACAGTGTCGTCATCATTACGGTGACTTTCTTCTGCGCCCACACGGTCTCGTCTTTCTTGAAAGATAAATTATCCAAGAGCGGCGATAAGGCGGCGACGACGTCTATCTTGACGACGGTCGTCGATTTGTGCGTCTATCTGATGGGCGTCCTCTTCATCCTCAGTTCCTACGGTATCTCCATTTCGCCGCTCCTGACGGCCCTCGGCGCCGGCGGCCTGGCATCGGCCCTGGCCTTGCAGGATACGCTGGCCAACCTCTTTTCTGGCATTACGACCCTCGTATCGAAACAGGTACACATGGGCGATTACATCCGGCTGGCCAGTGGGGAAGCGGGCCGTGTCGTCGACATGAACTGGCGCAATACGACCATCCGCACGGCGACGGGGAACATGGTCATCGTCCCCAACAAGAGCATCGCCACGGCGACGCTGACCAACTATGAACAGCCTTTGGCAGAATGTACCATTTCCATTCCCTTGACCATTACTTATGACAACGACTTGCAGCACGTCGAAGACGTCACCCTCGGCGTGGCCCGCCATATCCTGGATCACAGCGAATACGGCGTCACCGGCTTCGAGCCCCTCGTCCGCTATGACCAGATGGGGGAATACGGCATTTCCTTCAAAGTCGTCCTGCGTATCCGCAACATCGTCGACGAAGCCGTCCTCAAACATCAGTTCATCAAACGGATTTATACGACCTATAAGAAAGAAAATATCCAGCTCCTCATCCGCCATGACTGAGCAGGGGGACTCTGGTATGACGGTTTCTGCCATCATACGAGGTCTCTTTCTCTTTAATGTTTGAGGTTTGATGTATGATGTTTGAAGCGATGGCTTTTAAATTTTGTTCCATCCACATCAAACTTTCAACTTCAAACTTCAAACTCAAAAAGGCGCTGTCTTCATGCGACAGCGCCTTTTTATGTGTTATACTGAGAAGGAGAATACTACAAAAGAACGAGGTAATCAGATTATGGAACGTAAACAAAACAAGGGCCGCCGCGGCATGGATATGCTGCACGGTTCTATTGCTGATAAGCTGTTCTTCTTTGCCATGCCTATCGGGCTTATGGGTTTGTTTGAACAGCTTTTTAATAGTGCCGATGTCTTTATCTTGGGCCGCTTCGTCGGCAAGAGCGCCATGGCCGCTGTCGGCAATAATATGCCTGTCATCGGCATCCTGGTGACCCTGCTCATGGGGATTTCCCTGGGGGCCAATGTCACTATCGCCCAGTATCTCGGCGCCCGCCGCGATGATAAAGTGGAACGGACGGTCCAGACGGCGATTTTGATGTCCTTCGGCTTGGGCGTTTTGCTGGCCATCATTGGCGAACTCATCGTCTATCCGGCCTTCTGGGTCCTGGAAGTGCCGCCAGACGTCTATGACATGGCCGAACAGTATCTGCGCATTTTCCTGCTGGGCCTGCCGTTTTTGTCGCTGTATAACTTTGAAGCGGCCATCTTCCGCAGCTGCGGCGACGGCAAGACGCCGTTATACAGCCTGATTGCCGCCAATCTGGTCAATATCGTCTTCGACCTGTTGTCGGTACTGGTCTTCGATTTTGGCCTGGCCGGTGTCGTCTGGGCGACGGTCCTTGCCTTTGCCGTCAACTCGCTCATCCTCCTGGCCCTGCTGTGCCGGACGACGGACCGCATCCGCCTGGAACGCCACCACATGCGCTTTTCCCAGGAAGAATTGCACCATATCATCCATATTGGCCTGCCCGCCGGTATCCAGGGCATGGTCTTTGCCCTGTCCAACGTCCTCATCCAGTCGGCCCTCAACAGCCTGGGGACAGAAGCCATGGCGGCGTCGGCTGCGGCTTTCATCATCGAAGGCAATATCTACTGCTTCGTCAACGGTTTCAGCCAGGCCACGACGACTTTCGTCGGCCAGAACTATGGCGCCCGCAACTTGCGCCGCTGTTTCCGCATTACGAAAGTCGCCTTCGGCGTTGAAGCGGCCTTTCTCCTAGCCGTCACCGTGCCGGTTCTCTTTTTTTCGCCAGAACTCATCCGCCTGTTCAACGGCGACCCGAACGTCGTCGCCTTGGGGACGAAACGCCTCTTTTACGTCGCCGGGACCTTATATCTCAACGGCATCATCGACATCATTTCCGGCTCCCTGCGCGGCTATGGCTATTCCCTGCCGCCGGCTGTTGTCGTCCTGGCCGGCATCTGCGGCGTCCGCATCACCTGGCTGTACACCGTATTTGCGGCTCACCGCGACTTCCTGGTCCTCATGGCGGCCTACCCGGCCAGCTGGCTGGTCACGGCCATCGTCCTGACCTTCGTCTACCAGTCCTGCCGCAAACACATCGTACGGGGCCTGCTGAGTGAGCGGTAGCCGCTAGCCTCTACCCCCTAGCCCCTAGCTACGAGCCACTAACTGCTAACTCCTCAAGTGATGAGATGCAATCAGCCTACACTTGATTAGTAACATCCACTATGCTATAATTAACGTAACGAATAATTATTATTGATTACCGGTTTGAAAGGGGGCATAGGATATGCGTTTTGGTGAAGGTTTTGTCGAAGAAATAAAGGAAAATGGCTTGGCGAAAGTACGGGTCAGCCGCGATTCGCTCTATGTAGCCTGCAGCGTCTGCGCCGCAGCGGATCACGTCAAACTCCTGGCTTATAATTCCATCGGTGCTGCCGAAGGCGACCACGTCCGCTATGAAGTCGATGACTCGCACCTCATTTCCGGTGCCTTTGTCTGCTTCATCCTGCCCGTAGTCATGCTCCTCGTCGTAGCGCTCTTAGGCTATCTCCTCGTCGGCCACAGCGCCGGAGCTATCGTCGGCGGCATTGCCGGACTCATCGTCTCGGCCCTGGCTGTGCGGAAGTATGACCGCTCCCTGAGCCGTATAATTGATACCAAAGCCAACATCCTCAGCGTCATCGTCGATGAGGAAGAAGAGAAGGAAGAGAACAGAACTTAAACTTTGGAATGAAATCCTAATTCACGATATTATTGGTTAAACATTGGAAAACATTCTGGACTTTTTGCATTGTGAAGTCATAACTGCATAGTGAAGAGATGTAGACGAAAGATGTCGATAGTGTAATAACTATCGGCGTTTTTTTGTTTATAAACGGCAAATCATAAGCTAATTATCGAACTTTTAAATGTAATTACTTGCTGTTTATGACCCGCTATAACTTTTGTCTCAATAGCATGAATGGCTTAACCAACGCGACGAGAAGCGACGGGAACAGACGCGCGAACGGGTACAGCGCTACCGTGAGAAGCATCGCCATCGGAGAAACAACCGCTAGTATCCATCTGAGACAGTGAATTGGAGACGCAGGCCGCAGACTGAGCCTTTCTTTTGTCCGGCAATTCCCCTATACTATAGATATAATATAAGGGAATTTTTTTACATTTGGAAAGGGGGAGCGGCTATGCAAGGCCTGCCGATTGGTATTGACGATTTTGCCAAAGTCCGTGAGGGAAATTATTATTTTGTCGACAAGACCCTGGCTATACGGGATTTCCTCGATAATCATGGGGAAGTGCTGCTGCTGACGCGGCCGCGCCGTTTTGGCAAGACGCTGTTCTTGTCCATGTTCTATTATTTTTTTGCCGCTGACCTGGAACAGGATTACCGGAAGCTCTTTCGCGGCCTGGCTATTGAAAGGGCTGGCGAACGGTATATGGCGGAGCAGGGGAAGCGGCCTGTCCTTTTCCTGTCCCTGAAGGATGTCAGGCACCGGACTTGGTCGGATATGGTGGAAAAATTCCGATTTCTCCTCAGTGATTTATATGACCAATACGCTTATCTCATGGAAGTCCCTGGCTTTTCACGAGCTGAACGGCGGTATTTTCAGCGCATCCATGACGGGCTGGCATCACCTGTCGAGATGGAAGAGGCCTTGCGCCGCTTGATGGACATGATGAAGCGTTATCATCAGCAGCCGGTAGTCCTCTTGTTGGATGAGTACGACATCCCGGTCCAGCAGGCCTGGGAGCACGGTTTTTATGATGAATGCATGGCTTTCATGCGGAATTTCCTCAACCCTGCCCTGAAGACGAATCCGTCTTTGGATTTTGCTGTGGTGACAGGCGTCCTGCGGATTGCCAAGGAAAGTATTTTCAGCGGCTTGAATAATCTGGAAGTCAGCAGTGTCATCAACGGGACCTATGCCGATTGGATCGGTTTCACGCCCGAAGAAGTACGGGTCCTGGCCCGTGCGCAGCAGCAGGACAAGGCCCTGCCTGTCCTGCGTGACTGGTATGATGGCTATTGTTTTGGCAGCCAGGAAATCTATAATCCCTGGTCGGTCTTGTGCTTTTTCAAGGCACAAGGCCAGCCGCAGCCTTATTGGGGTCATACGTCAGGCAATGTCCTGCTGGGGGAATTGTTGAAACAGACTGATTCGGTCCAGGAAGACAACTTACTGCGCCTTATCCAGGGAGAGTGCGTAACAGCCGTCCTTACGGAAAATACGATTTATCCGGAAGTTACGGATAATCCCGATGCGTTATATACGATTCTCGTGCTGGCAGGGTATTTGAAAATCGTGTCCCGCCGGTTGGTCATCGACACCTGGGTGTACGTCCTGGCCATTCCCAATCGGGAAGTCCGCAGCATTTACCGCAATGAAATCCTGAGCCGCCTGAGTCCGGGTAGGACGACATCATATCTAATGACAACCATGGAAAGCCTCATGGCGGGGAATGGTACTGCCTTTACCAAAGGTTTACAGGATATCCTGATGAAAGTGGCCAGTGTGTATGATACGGCCAACCGGGAAAGTTTTTATCATGGCTTGTTATTAGGGATGACGACGCTCCTGGTTCCGGAATATGAAGTCAAATCGAACCGGGAAAGCGGCTTAGGGCGATATGACTTGGCAATTTATCCAACTCATGAAGGACAATGCGGCGTCATTTTGGAATTTAAAGCGGCAGGTTCTTCGGACGAACTGCTGAAAAAAGCGCAGGAAGCCCGCCGTCAGATTGATGAAAAAGGCTATGAAACCGATTTCAAGGCCCGGGGCGTTACGAAAGTCTTGAAATACGGTATCGCTTTTTACGGGAAACGAGTCGTCTTAGTGTAAATTTTGAGTCAAAGAGGCTGGAGACAAAGGGGAAAATCTTTGTGCAACAGCCTCTTTCATGGTATAATGAACATTAGTCTATTTATTTCTATTATGTAAGGTATAAAGGGAGGCAGAGAAGATGCGGGCAATGGGAATCGACCCGGGGACGGCTATCTGCGGCTTTGGCGTCATCGATGCCGACGGCAGCCGCTTGAAGCCCGTGACCTATGGGACTATCCAGACGACACCGGACCATACCGATGCAGAACGGCTGGTCATGCTCTTCGACGGCCTCAATGAACTCTATCGTAAATATAAGCCCGACGTCATCGGCGTCGAGCAGCTCTTTTTCAACCGCAACGTCACGACGGCCATCACCGTCGGCCAGGCGCGGGGCATCATCCTCTTGACGGCCCAGCAGGCGGGCATCCCTATCCTGGAATTTTCGCCGCTCCAGGTCAAGCAGGGCGTCACCGGTTATGGCCGGGCGACGAAGGACCAGGTCATCGACATGACCATGCGTCTCCTCGGCATCCGCCAGAAAATCAAGCCCGACGATGCGGCCGACGGCCTGGCCATGGCCATTTACGCGATTTATTCCAGTCATTCTATGAGTCTGAAAAGGAAGGTGCAGTTATGATCGGATATCTGAAAGGCGTGATCAGCCACCTCTTCGTCAATTCCTGCTTCATCGACGTCCACGGTGTCGGCTACCGGGCTTATGCACCGGCTTCGACACTGGACACGCTCTGTGTCGGTCAGGAAGCCATGCTCTATACGTACATGAGCGTCCGCGAAGACGCCATCGTCTTATACGGCTTTGCTACGCAGGATGAATACGATTTGTTCATGCTCCTCATCGGCGTCAACGGCGTCGGCCCGAAAGTGGCCCTGGGCATCCTCAGTGCCGGCACGGCCGACAGTTTCCGCCTGGCCGTCCATCAGAAGGACATCAAAGGTTTGACCAAGATGCCCGGTATCGGCAAGAAGACGGCCGAACGCATCGTTCTGGAATTACAGGATAAAATCGGCCCCGTCGCCGGCGGAGAAGCGGCAGCTGTTGAGGGCGGTTCGTCTTCGGCAGGCTTGTCGGGTATCCTGGCGGAAACCCTGGCGGCCCTGACCAGTCTCGGCTACAGCGAACAGGAAGTCCTGCCCGTCGCCGAATCGCACCTGGCCGGCTGCACGACAGTGGAACAGCTGCTGAAAGAGACGCTGAAGGCCTTGGGGAGCGGGAGGTAAGCCATGGAAGAAAATCGCATCATCGAGACGACAGACCTGCCGGGCGATTCCTGGCAGTACAGCCTGCGTCCTCATTATTTACGGGAATATATTGGCCAGGATAAGGTCAAAGATAATCTGGAAGTCTTCATCAAGGCGGCGAAACTGCGCAAAGAAGCACTGGACCACGTCCTCTTGTACGGGCCGCCGGGCCTGGGCAAGACGACTATGGCCGGCATCATCGCCAACGAACTGGGGGTCAACCTGCGCATCACGTCGGGCCCGGCCATCGAGCGGCCTGGCGACCTGGCTGCCCTCCTGACCAATCTCCAGGAACGGGACCTGTTGTTCATCGACGAAATCCACCGCCTGTCGCACAGTGTCGAAGAAGTCCTCTATGCGGCCATGGAGGACTATGCTTTGGATATCGTCATCGGCAAGGGCCCCAGCGCCCGGTCGGTGCGCATCGATCTGCCGCCGTTCACCCTGGTCGGAGCGACGACCCAGGTCGGCCGCCTGGCACCGCCTCTGCGCGACCGCTTCGGCGTCATCTGTCGTCTGGAATTCTATAAGCCTGAGGACCTGGTCCTCATCATCAAGCGGACGGCCGATATCCTCGACATGGCCATCGACGACGACGGCGCCCTGGAAATCGCCCGCCGCTCGCGGGGGACGCCGCGTATTGCCAACCGCCTCTTGAAGCGCGTCCGCGACTTCGCCCAGGTTGCCGAAGCCGGGACGATTACGGCGTCCTTGGCCAACGATGCCCTGAACCGGCTGGAAGTCGATTCGTGCGGCCTCGACCGGACGGACCGCCGGGTCCTGCAGGTCATCATCGATAAATTCGGCGGCGGCCCCGTCGGCCTCGATACGATTGCCGCCGCTATCAGCGAATCCGTCGATGCCGTCGAAGACGTATATGAACCCTTTTTGATGCAGCAGGGCTTCCTGAACCGCACGCCCCGGGGCCGCGTCGTCACCGATGCCGCCTACCGTCATCTGGGCCTGCCCGTGCCATCAGAAGGATAGGAGGGGATATGATGGCGAAATTACTCATCCTCATGGGCGTCTTCTTCATTGTCGCCGGTTTGCTCTGGATGGTCGGCGATTCGCTGGGACTGGGGAACTTCCTAGGCCATCTGCCCGGTGATATTTTCTTTACCAGAGGGAATACATCTTTTCATTTCCCCATCGTGACCTGCATCCTCATCAGTGCAGTCCTTACAATTGTCCTCAATCTCTTCTTTCGCCTGTGAGGAGGATTTTTATGAATAAAAAAAGCTGGCTCCGCATCGTGACCATTACGGCTCTGTGCGCCTTGCTGACGACGAGTGCGCTGGCTTCGTCACCGAAAGCGAAAAAAACAGTACATCGACATCCACCCGTACGATATGCCCAGAAGGCAACGGCTCATACGGCTAAGCCGGCAGCGTCTACCCATAAAAAGCCCGTGTATACGCCGAAACAAGCCGCATATACGCATAAGCAGGCCGTCCAGGACAGCGCGACTCTGCGCATCGGCATCCGCGAAGGACGGGGCCGGGTGGCCGTCACCGGGCCGCAGGGGCTGGGCGTCTACCGCGGCGACATGCTCTGGAAGAAAGCCGCTGCTAACGTACCTGTCACTATTGCCCTGTCCGGGACGAACCTGACTGTCAATGGCGATATCAGCACCGTGCCCGTCCAGGTCCGGTCCCTGGTCCAAGGCGGGTCCGTTGAGATTACCGACGGCTATGCCTACCGCGGCGCCCTGGAAATGATGAAATCTCCTGGCCGCTGGGGCCTGACCGTCGTCAACGTCGTACCGGTAGAACAGTATCTCTACGGCGTCGTCGGCAAGGAAATGTCGCCGTCTTGGAGCGAAGAGGCCCTCAAGGCCCAGGCCGTCGCGGCCCGGACTTATGCCATTGCCCATAAGAACCGCTTCAGCCAGCGCGGTTTCGACTTGACGGATGATACATCGAGCCAGGTCTATGCCGGCATCAACGGCGAATCGCCGTCGATCATCAAGGCTGTCAACGATACGAAAGGGGAAATCCTGACCTATCAGGGCAAGCCCATCGACGCCTTCTTCTGTTCCACTGCCGGCGGCTGGACCGAAGACAGTGAAAATGTCTGGGGTTCCTACGTGCCTTATCTGCGCGGTGTCCGCGATGCCAGCGATGCCATGCCGGGGTATCGCTGGTCGGTGACGACGACGCCGGAACAGATGGCGGCTAAACTGAGCGCCGCCGGCAAGGGCGTCGGGCGCATCAAGTCCATCGAACTGTCGCCGCTCATGAAGCGGCCCATGTCCATGACGGACCGCGGCGTGTCCGGCCGTGTCCAGGAAATGATCGTCAAGGGCACGAATGGTAATGTCACTGTCAAGGGCTCGGCCTTCCAGTCCATCTTTGGCCTGCGCAGCACGCTCTTTGATTTCTACAGCGGCCGCGGCACGGCACCGGATCCCGATGCCGGCGCCGCTGTGCGCAAAAGCGATTTCATCATCAAAGCCGGCCAGCCCGTGACTATCTACGGCTTCGGCTGGGGCCACGGCCTGGGCATGAGCCAGTACGGGGCCTATCAGATGGCCAAGGAACATGCCAACGAAAAGAATTATTACCGCCATATCCTGACCCACTATTATACGGGGACGAAGATTGAAAAATTATATTAAGCCAAAAAGAGGAAGATTATTTTGAAACTAACAGATTTTTACTACGATTTACCGAAAGAACTCATTGCCCAGCATCCGGCAGAACCGAGGGACCACGCCCGCCTCATGCTCTATGACCGCCAGACCGGCGCCGTCGAACACAAGTATTTCTATGACCTCGTCGACGAACTGCACGAAGGCGACGTCCTGGTCTTCAACGATTCCCGCGTCATCCCGGCCCGCCTCCATGGCAAGCGGACGCCGACGGGTGGGAAAGTCGAAGTCCTGCTGTTGACGCCCGTCGGCGACGACCGCTGGGAAGTCCTGGTCAAACCGGGCAAGAAGGCCCTGCCCGGGACGGTCATCGAATTTCCGGAAGGCCTGACAGGCACTGTCGAAGACCGGACCGATTTTGGCGGCCGCATCATCAAGTTCGCCTATGAAGGCGATTTCGACGCCATCATCGACAAGATCGGTGAAATGCCGCTTCCGCCGTATATCCACGAAAAGATGGAAGACCCTGATGAATACCAGACGGTTTATGCCAACGAACGCGGCTCCGCTGCGGCGCCGACGGCAGGCCTGCATTTTACGGAAGAACTGCTCCAAAAGATTCGCGATAAAGGCGTAGAAGAAGTCTTCGTCACCCTCCACGTCGGCCTGGGGACCTTCCGGCCGGTAGAAGAAGAAAACATCGAAGACCATCAGATGCACAGTGAATTCTACAGCATCACGCCGGAAGCCGCTGCCACCATCAACAAGGCCAAAGCCGAAGGCCGCCGGGTCATCGCCGTCGGCACGACCAGCATCCGCACTTTGGAAAGCGCTGGCACGACGGGGACCTTGCAGGCAGGATCGGGCTGGACGAATATCTTCATCTATCCGGGCTTTACCTTCCACATCGTCGACGCCTTGGTCACGAATTTCCATCTTCCCGAATCGACGCTGCTCATGCTCATCAGCGCCTTGTCGACGCGGGAAAAAATCTTGAAAGCTTATGAAATCGCCGTCCAGGAAAAATACCGTTTCTTCAGTTTCGGCGATGCCATGTTCATTCACTAAGGGAGGAAAATCTATGGTCATTACCTACGAACAGCAGGCCGAATGTGACGGCGCCCGCGCCGGGATTCTGCGCACGCCGCACGGCACCTTCAAGACGCCCATGTTCATGCCTGTCGGCACGCAGGCGACGGTCAAGACGCTGACGCCGGAAGAACTTTACGATATGGGCGCTCAGGTCATTCTCAGCAATACGTATCACCTGTTCCTGCGGCCTGGCCACGACTTGGTCCAGGAAGCCGGGGGACTTCATAAATTCATGAACTGGAAACAGGCTATCCTGACCGACAGCGGCGGTTTCCAGGTCTTCAGCCTGGGCCAGATGCGTAAGATCACCGAAGAAGGTGTTACCTTCCGGTCCCATTTGGACGGGTCGAAGAAATTCCTGTCGCCAGAAGTGTCCATGGATATCCAGATGGCTCTCGATTCGGACATCGCCATGGCTTTCGACGAATGTATCCCCTACCCGTCGGACTATGAATATACGCAGATGTCGACGGAACGGACGAGCCGTTGGGCCGCCCGCTGCCTGGACCATCACCACAGCGATACGCAGGGCCTGTTCGGCATCGTCCAGGGCGGCATGTACAAAGATTTGCGCAAGCAGAGCTGCCAGGACCTGGTCGACATGGATTTCGACGGCTATGGCATCGGCGGCTTGAGTGTTGGCGAATCTAAGGATATAATGTATGATATATTAGAGCATACGACACCGTACCTGCCGAAGCACAAGGCCCGCTACCTCATGGGCGTCGGCACGCCGGATTGCCTGCTCGAAGGCGTCGCCCGCGGCGTCGATATGTTCGACTGCGTCTTCCCGACGCGCGTTGCCCGCAACGGCATGGCCATGACCCATACGGGCCGCCTGACCGTGCGCAACGCCAAGTATGCCCACGATTTCCATCCCATCGAAGAAGGCTGCCAGTGCTATACGTGCCGCAATTATTCGCGGGCCTATATCCGCCATCTCTTCAAGGCCGAAGAACTCCTGGCATACCGCCTGGTCAGCATCCACAACCTGTACTTTCTGCTGCAGTTCATGCGGGATATGCGCCAGTCCATCTTTGACGGCACGTTCCGCGAATTTCGCAAGGATTTCTGGAAACGTTATCAAGACGCGTAAGCGCTTGCATATAGACTATTTTTTATTTCACGGAGGTGTAAAGACATGGATATTATGGAACAGCTCAATGCCTTTTGGCCCATTATCCTCATGGTCGTCATTTTCTACTTTCTCTTATGGCGTCCGCAGAAGAAACAACAGAAGAAACGCCAGGAAATGCTGGAAAGCTTGAAGCCCGGCGCCAAGATCGTCACCGTCGGCGGTGTCATGGGGAACATCGTCTCCCTGCACGATGATTACCTCATCGTCCGCATTGCTGACAAAGTCGAAATCAAGATCACCCGCGCTGCCGTAGCACAGGTCCTGGGCAAGGGCGAAGGCAAGAAAGCGGCCAAGAAAGCCGAAAAAGCTGCTGAAAAGGCAGAAGAAAAGGCGCCTGAAGCAAAGGCCGACGTTCCGGCTGAAACCAAAGCCGAAGCGGCATCGGATGCCAAGGAAGCAGAAGGCAAAGATGCTCAGTAAAAAAGAATTGCGTAAAGCCATGAATGACCGGCTCCACCAGCTGACAGAAGGGGAAAAGGCAGCGGCCAGTGCCGCTGTCTGCGCCCACCTGGCGGCCCTGCCGCAGTATCAGCAGGCCCGCAGTATCATGGCTTTTCTCCATATGCCCGACGAAGTCAGCCTGGACGGCCTGATCCAGCAGGCCCTGGCTGACGGCAAGGAAGTCTATGTCCCGGTCTGCGTCGATAAGCAGCGCATTGAAGGCCGGCGCCTGTACACGCTGGAACAGGCGGTCTGCGGTGCCTATGGCATCCGGACGGCACCGCCGGACAACCCGCGCATCGAAGCCGATGAGCTCGATGTCATCTTCGTGCCCGGCCTGGCCTTCGATGCCAAGGGCCATCGCCTGGGCCATGGAGCGGCTTATTATGACCGCTTCCTGGCTGGAAAGGGCAGGGCGGCCGCCATTGCCGCGGCCTGGGATGTCCAGCTCGTCCCGGACGTGCCCGTCGAAGCCCATGATATCGTCATGACCGATATCGTCACGGATAAACAGCATCTCGTTATCCATCCATAAAAAACTATTGAAGATTACCCAGAGGGGGAGTATTGTTGCGGACCCGTAACATGATAAAATTTTTCGGGGCAGTCATCATCATCCTGGCCGCCTTTGTTACCTTGATTTATCCGCTTGCCAACTCCATCAAACAGGGCCTGGACTTACAGGGCGGTACGCATATCGTCCTGGAAGCTGAAGATACGCCGGACGCACCGGTCACGGAAGACTCTTTGAGCCGTGCCGTCACCATCGTCGAACGCCGTATCAATGAAATGGGCCTGACCGAACCGCTTGTCCAGAAGGAAGGCGCCCGTCGTATCATCGTCGAGCTGCCCGGTGAAAAGAATCCGGAAAAAGCCATCGAGACAATCGGGAAAACGGCCGTCATGGAGTTCAAAGATGAAAGCGGGACGACCCGTATGACCGGGAACGACCTGAAAACGGCGAAAGAACAGATCGACCAGGGCCATAAGAACGTCGTCGCCATTGAATTTACCGACGAAGGGGCCAAGAAATTCGCCGATTTGACGGCTTCCAACGTAGGCCATAAGATCGGTATCTACCTTGACGGTGAATTGCTGACCAACCCGGTCGTCAATGAACCGATTACCGGCGGCAAAGCCGTCATCACGGGCAGCCAGACGTTGGAAGATGCCAAGAACCTGGCCATCCTCCTGCGTTCCGGTGCCCTGCCTGTCAAATTGAAAGTCATGGAAGTCCGCACCATCGGCCCGAGCTTGGGCCTCGACTCCAAGATCAAGAGTGAAAAGGCCTTTGCCATCGGCATCATCTTGATCATGATCTTCCTGATCATCATTTACCGCATGTCCGGTGTCGTAGCCAACATCGCCCTGTTGGTCTACGTCCTCATTTTGCTGGGCATCCTGAAGTACCTCGATGCGACACTGACCCTGCCGGGTATTGCCGGTATCATCTTGTCCATGGGCTTCGCCGTCGATGCCAACATCCTCATCTTTGAACGATTCAAGGAGGAAGTCCTCATCGGCAAGAGTCTGAGAACGTCCATGGAAGCCGGGTTCCGCCGGGCCTTCAATACCATCCTCGATGCCAACGTATCGGTCATGATCGCCGCCATCGTCCTCATCGTCATGGGCAGCGGTACGGTCAAGGGCTTTGCCGTCAACCTGGCTTTAGGGATCGTCGTCAGCATGTTCACGGCCATCGTCGTCAGCCGGTCCCTGCTCACGTGGTTCATCAATACGGGCCTCATCACCAATCCCTGGTTCTATGGCCTGAACCGCAAGCCGCCTGAACATATGCTGAAAAAGGGGGGACAGAAATGAGTTTTGATATTGTCAAACATCGCGTATGGTGGTTCACCTTATCGTCTGTCCTCGTCATTGCCAGCCTGATTTCCATCTTTATCAATGGCTTCAACTTCGGCATCGACTACACAGGCGGTACGATTTTGGATATGCAGTTCCATAAAGCCGTCACCGTTTCCGAAGTCCGCCAGGTCATCGATAACTCCGATATGGATCTGGGCAATACGGTCATCCAGCTGACGGGCGTCACTGACCAGGACTCGTCGACAGATGTCATGCTGCGCATGCGCAACCTGACTAGTGACGAAAGCAAAGCCGTTTCGGATAAGCTGAGCGATTCCCTGGGCGGCGCTGAAATCAAGCGGACCGAATCGGTCGGCGCCGTCATCGGCTCGGAAGTCACGAAAAACGCCATCACCAGCCTGGCCGTGGCCTTCATCGCCCTGGCTGCGTATATTTCCTTCCGCTTTGAATACAAAATCGCTATTTCGGCCTTAGTGTCGATCCTGCACGATTTGATCATGGTCCTGGGTTTCTTCTCGTTTTTCCACCTGGAAATCGATGCGTCTTTCCTGGCGGCCATCCTGACCGTCGTCGGCTATTCCATGAACGAAGCCGTCGTCATCTTCGACCGCGTCCGTGAAAACACGCGGACTCACCGCCGGACCGACTCCTATGAAAAACTGGCTCACGACAGCATCTCCCAGAGTATCCATCGCAGTATCTATACGCTGACGACGGTACTCTTCGCCTGCGGAGCCTTACACTTCTTCGGCGGCGATTCGACGAAGAACTTTTCCCTGGTCATGCTCATCGGCTTCATCAGCGGGGCCTATTCGTCCATCTGCGTCGATACGTCCCTGTGGGTCGTATGGAAGAACCATACCTCTCATAAACGCGGCCCGAAAGCCATAGAAACCGAACCGGCAGAAACAGAAGAATAGCATAAAAAGGAGCTGTCGCATGTACGACAGCCCTTTTTAAGTGGTTAGCAGTTAGTGGATGGTTTTAATATTGTAGGGGCCGTCCCCAAGGGCGGCCCGCCATGAACCACGAGCCACGAGCCACGAGCCACGAGCCACGAGCCACGAACCCCTAACTCTTAAAACAAGGAGGAATTACGATGTTTAAGATCAATGCACTGGGCAAAGCCTGCCCGCTCCCGGTCATCGAAGCCCACAAGGCTTTGAAGGACCATGATGCCGTAGAAATCACGGTCGATAACGAAATCGCTACGGAAAACCTCAAGAATTTATCTCAGGAAATGAACTGCTCCTATACGATGAGCCAGGAATCGGATACGCACTACACGGTCCGCCTGGTCAAAGAAGGGGCTGATGTCGGTGCAGACGAAGCGCCAGTTACGACGGGCTCCGATTATACCGTCGTCATCAATGCGCCCGTCATGGGTGTCGGCGACGACCAGCTGGGCAAGAACCTGCTCAAGACCTTCATCTATACCCTGACAGAACAGGATGTCCTGCCGAAACAGGTTATCTTCTACAACGGCGGCGTCCCCTTGGTAACGGAAGGTTCGGAATCGTTGGAAGATTTGAAGAACCTCGAAGCCAAAGGCGTCGAAATCTACGCCTGCGGTGCCTGCCTTAATTACTATGGCCTGACCGAAAAGGTCGCTGTCGGATCCATTACCAACATGTTCCGTATCGTCGAAATGATGCGCACGGCCAACCGCATCGTCAAACCGTAAACCATGGAAGAAACTATCATCAAAGCCGCTATCCTCGTATCCTTCATCTTTTGCGGCTATACCTTAAAACAGCTGCGCCTTTTCGGGCGCAGCACTTTTAATACCATATCGACGATTGTCTTCAACATCACCTTGCCGTCGGTCATCCTGGTCAACCTCAACGGCATCCACTTCGACACGCGCTATCTCCTCATCAGCCTCCTGGCCATCATCTTCAACCTGATCATGGTCGGCATGGGCTATGCCGCCGGCCGGACGAAGGACGAAAAGGCCTTTTACATGCTCAATATGAATGGCTACAATATCGGCAATTTCGCCTTGCCCTTCGTGTCTTATTTCTTTGACAGTGCGGCCGTCCTCATCGTCTGCATCTTCGATGCCGGTAATTCCCTCATGTGCCTCGGCGGGGCTTATGGCCTGGCCCGCTGCGTCCGCGGCGAGAAAGGGGAGAGCATCGCCATGATCCTGGCCAAGACGATTTTCTCCTCTATTCCGGTCTTATCGTATATCATCATGATCACCTTGTCCCTGGCCGGCTTTTCCCTGCCCCAGGTCGTCATCGACTGGGCCAAGATCCCGGCGTCGGCCAATACCTTCTTGTCCATGCTCATGATCGGCGTCGCCCTGGGCCTGTCCTTGAAAAAGGAATACCTGCACCTCATCTATACCGACGTGGGCCTGCGGTTGCTGACGTCGGTCGTCATTGCGGCTTTCGTCTATTTCGCCCTCGATTATCCCATGGCCATCAAGAAGGTCATCATGGTCCTGGTCTTTGCTCCCGTCGCCGGCATGGCCTGCTACTATACAGCCAAGATGAAGCTCAAGATCGAAGTCGCAGCCTGCATCAGCTCATTTTATATTCTCTTGTCCATCGTCGTCATGTCGGCCATGATCATCGCCTTGCAGTCCATATGACCGGTCGGCCAGTAACTCTTCTTCCAGGTCCGCCGGCACGGTCGACGGGCTGCGCGTGATGTAGTAGCTGTCGACCTTGGGCGGCTCAAAATCGAGGAGGGGAATGGCCCGCAGGCGCTTTTCGGCCAGGTCCTCTTCGATGAGGCTCTTGGGCAGGAAGGTGTAGCCGATGCCGTCGGCTACGTACTGGGGCAGCTTGGTGCTGTTGTCGATTTCCAGGGGGAAGCGGTGATGGCGCGGGAACAGGTCCTGGATGTAGAGGCCTACGCCCTGGAGGGCGAAATTACAGAACAAGTAGTCGATTTTCTGCAGGTCGTCCTTGCAGATGCCGCCGGCGTATTCTGTATTGCCGGCCTGGCAGACCAGGACCAGGGAATCCGTCCGGTACGGCTGGCAGATATAGCCGTCGCGGAACATGGCGCTGAAGGAAAAGATTGCGTCCAGCGTCCCGTCCTGGAGCTGGCGCATCATCGTTTCCGTATGGCCGATGGTGACGTGCAGGGACACGCCTTTCTTTTCTTTCAGGAAACTGCGGATACGGCGCTGCAGGTGACATTCATAGATGGTGTTGGTCGTGCCGATGCTGACCTTCTGGGTATACGTCGGTGACGATTGGATGTCCTGCAACGCTGCCAGTTCCAGCGAGACGAAGCGCTGGGCATAGCTCAGGAATTTCTGGCCTGACGGGGTCAGGTCGACCTGTTTATGGCTGCGTATGAACAAGGGGACGCCGAGCTCCATTTCCAGATCGCGGATGCGGTTGGTCACGGTCGACTGGGCGACGAAGAGCTGCTGGGCCGTTTTGGTGAAGTTCTTGATTTGTGCCAGGGCGATGAACGTCCGGAGTGTCGTTGTGTCCATAGGCGGACCTCCTTCAGTTAATTTGATTATCGAATGAAATAAATTAAAATAATCTATTTCACAAATTATCTTCTTGTATTATATAATAACCTTTGTAGAGAAACAATAATTCTGTTAAGTATAAGAAACTGGAGCTGAACTAGGATGAACAAAAAGACTGTCCCTTTTAACGAAGAACAAATTCGTTCCATTATTGCTAAATACCCGACACCTTTCCATATTTATGACGAAAAAGCCATCGTCGATAATGTCCGTAAATTGATTAAAGCCTTCGACTGGGCCTATGATTTCAAAGAATATTTTGCCGTCAAAGCTACGCCGAATCCGTACATCATGCGCCTCTTGCAGAAAGAAGGCGTCGGCGCTGACTGCAGTTCCATGGCGGAACTGGAACTGTGCGACAAAGTCGGCATCAAAGGCCACGACATCGTCTTTTCGTCCAACGATACGCCTTATGCTGAATTTAAACGGGCTATGGAACTGGGCGCCCTGGTCAACCTCGATGATATTTCCATGATTGACTTCATGGAAAAACGCGGCCCCTTGCCGGAATGGATCTGCGCCCGTTATAATCCGGGTCCCCTCCTCAAAGGCGGCAACGACATCATCGGCACGCCGGAAGAAGCCAAATACGGCATGACTCGTGAACAGATTATCGATGCTTTTCGCATCCTTAAAGACAAAGGTGTCAAACACTTCGGCCTGCATACCATGGTCGTCTCCAACGAACTCCACGTCAACGGCCTTATTAACACGGCCAAGATGATGTTCGAATTGGCTGTAGAAGTGCAGAACATGCTGGGCATCAACATCGAATTTCTCGACTTCGGCGGCGGCATCGGCCTCCCGTATCGTCCGGAAGAATCCTTCATCGACTACGACGAACTCAGTGCCGGCATCAAAAAGAACTTCGAAGCCATCATGGAACCGGCTGGCCTCGGCAAATGCCGTATCTCCTTCGAATGTGGCCGTGCCATCACCGGCCCTTACGGCTACCTGGTCACGACGGCCATCCATCACAAACACATCTGGAAAGAATACATCGGCGTCGACGCCTGCATGGCCAACCTCATGCGTCCGGGCATGTATGGCTCGTACCATCACCTGACGGTCATGGGCAAAGAAAATGCGCCGAAAGACCACGTCTACGACGTTGCCGGTTCGCTCTGCGAAAACTGCGATAAATTCGCCATCGACCGCAGCTTGCCGCAGATCGACGACGGCGATATCCTGGTCATCCACGACACCGGTGCCCACGGCCATTCCATGGGCTTCAACTACAACGGCAAACTCCGTTCGGCTGAACTCCTGCTCCACGCCGACGGCAGCGTAACCCAGATCCGCCGGGCTGAGACCCTGGACGACCTCTTTGCGACTCTCGATTTCTCCAACTTATAATTGAACTTGCCTGAGGGCGTCTCATGATATTAAAAAATTTCATGGGACGCCCTTTTTTACAATAAAATTTTTTCGAATTTTAATCTCCTTTTAATGTTTATCATATATACTGAAAATAATCACATTGTCATTCACAAAGGAAAGGGGGAATGGGCCGTGATGAGCGCCTATGATATACTGACAGGGATTCAGCTGTGCATGATGATCGTCATGATAGGATATGGCATTTTCTTTTTCAAGGGCCGCACCTGCCGGATCTGGTGCTTTGGCGGCCCGGCCGTGCTGGTCACCTTTTGGTCAGCCGCCGTCATCTATTACTATACGGCCTACCTGTTCCTGACGATTTTATGTTTCCTCATGGCTTTTTTTCTGGGCCTGGGGCTGGGCCTGTGGTTCAAGGCAGGCCTGCCTGAACTGACCTATTGCCGGGCACGGCACCTGCTGCGGTGTCCGCCCATGCCGGGAGCCTTGCCGTTCAATATCCTGATCTGTCTGGCCTTTGCGGCCATCCAGGCCGGAGTCTATCATTTTCCGTTTTTGATGTATTCCTGGCTGTTCAACGAAGTCCTGGGGTTCGTACCGGGCCTTTTCAGCGGCCTGTTATGGGGGCGGGGACTGTCCATGCTCCTGGATATCCCGACGCGGGGGCAGCAGGTTTATAAAGATATTTAGGAAGGATTGGTTTATATGGATAATAGTGCACGGAGAGAAAAGATTCTCCAGCTTCTTCAGGGATCGCCATCGCCTATCACCGGGACGGCTTTGGCGAAAGCCTGCGACGTCAGCCGGCAGATCATCGTCGGCGACGTGGCCCTGATGCGTGCCCAGGGAACGGACATCATCTCGACGCCCCGCGGCTATCAGCTGGTGACACCGGTGGTACCGGGCTGTACGCGGGTCTTCGTCTGCTGCCATGGACTGGACCAGATGGAAGGGGAACTCAATGCCATCGTCGACAATGGCGGCATTGTCCGCAACGTCGTCATTGAGCACGAAGTCTACGGGAACCTCGAAGGGACCTTGAACCTTCATTCCCGTCGGGATGTCCAGCAGTACGTCAAGCGCATGCACGATTCCCATGCGGAAATGCTCAGCGCCATCAGCGGCGGCATCCACACGCATCTCGTCGAAGCGGCGACGGAAGAAGAACTCGAGGCCATCGGCCAGGCCCTGCGCGACCTCGGCGTCTTATATAAAAATTGACATTTTCTTCTTATCTTTGTACAATAGTGCCATGTAAATATAACTGTCATGACATATGTACAGATAGGAGGAATCGTCTTTATGGTATTGGAACGATTGGAAGCGCTGCCCGTAGGCCGTTTCCACTACAAGCTGCTGCTGGTCACGGGACTGGGATGGCTCTTTGATTCGATGGACACCGGGCTCATCGCCTTCATTTTGCCTGTCCTGGCGAAAGAATGGGGGCTGGCACCGGGGCAGATGGGCCTCATCGGCAGTATCGGCCTCATCGGCATGGCCCTGGGCGCCGTCATTTCCGGCACGGTGGCGGACCGCATCGGCCGCAAGAAGGTCTTCACCATTACGGTCTTATTGTATAGCATCGCTTCGGCTTTCTGCGCCCTGTCCTGGAACTATCAGTCCTTGCTCGTCTTCCGCTTTCTCGTCGGCTTCGGTCTGGGTGGGGAACTGCCTGTAGCGGCGACGCTCGTTTCCGAATATGCACCGTCCCGCGTACGGGGCCGTTTCATCGTCCTCTTGGAAAGCTTCTGGGGACTCGGCTGGATTGCCGCTGCCTGCATCGCCTATTTCTTCATTCCCGTCTATGGCTGGCGCATGGCTTTCCTCATCGGTGCGCTGCCGGCGCTCTACGTCTGCCTGATACGCCTGCACATGCCTGAATCGGTCCGCTACCTGCTGACCCGCGGCCGTGTCGATGAAGCCCGGCAGATTGTCCTTTCCCTGGAAAAACAGCTGCACGTGCCGTCGGCTCTCTTTACGGGCGAAACAGAACCGGTGCCGGTCGTCGCCAAGGCTTCGTTCCGGGAATTGTGGAAAAAGCCTTTCATGTCCCGGACCATCATGCTCTGGCTGGTCTGGTTCGGCATCAATTTCAGCTATTATGGCATCTTTATGTGGCTGCCGTCGCTGGTCTTCCAGCAGGGCTTTACCGTCGTCAAGACCTTTGAATACGTCCTCATCATGACCCTGGCCCAGCTGCCGGGCTACTATTGCGCGGCCTGGCTCGTCGATAAGATCGGCCGCAAGTATACCTTGTCGGCGTTCCTCTTGTTCAGCGGCGTCGCCAGCTATTTCTTCGGCCATGCCTCGACGGCTGCGACCCTCATGATGTGGGGTTCCGTCATGTCTTTCTTCAACCTCGGTGCCTGGGGCGTCCTCTATACATATACGCCGGAACAGTATCCGACGGCCATCCGTGCCTTGGGAAGCGGCTGGGCTGCCGGTTTTGGCCGTTTTGGCGGCATGGCGGCGCCTATGATGGTCGGGGCCCTGCTGGCCCGGAGCTTCGGTTTCGCCAGCGTCTTCTATATGTTTGCCCTGGTCTTTGCGGCCGTTGCCGTCATCGTCCTGAGCCTGGGTGTCGAAAGCAAGCAGAAGGACCTGGAAAGCCTCAGCGACGAACTGGTCAAAGCCAAGTAGGTTCACATCGAAAAAATGTAAAAAAGCTGTCAAATTTGCTTGACAGCTTTTTTTTTCAATGATAAAATACTTTATGTCGCATGAGTTCGGAAATGCTCGGAAATGAAGTTTTAAGTTTTACAGGATTTAAAATTTAGTTCTTGACAAAACGACATAATGTGATATACTAAACAAGCTGTTAGGGCCAAAGCCCTGGCGCTTGAGGATATAGTTTGAGACTTGAAAAAAGTTCAAATTAATCCTTGACAAGCTCTTCCGAGTTTGTTAAAATAAGCAAGTCGTCGCCACCCGGTGATGACAACGATGACCTTTGAAAACTGAACAATGAACTGAATGAACGCCAGAGTGCGAGGTTCTATTTCAATAGAACGTCAAACAATGAGTAATACCAA